>CAZIJS010000093.1:0-14762 GCA_964539505.1 uncultured Myxococcales bacterium | reverse complement strand
CTTCATGAAGCATTCTGCGAAGGCTTTGCAGTCCGACTTGGGCATGCACTTTTCGAGGTTTTTTTCGTCCTGTGGAGTCTTGTCCTTTCTGCATTCCTCGATGCACTTGTCTGTGTCGGCAAACTGCTTTTTCATCTGCTTTCTCAGCGTCTCCATGGCAGCCTTGGGCATGCCCTTGCCCGCGAATTCGGCGAAGTCATCGGAGCAGTTGCTCAATCTTTCGCATACATTCCTGCAACTCGTCTCCGGGCTGCCGCCCGTCTGATGCGCCGAAACCGACGTATCTTCCCTGGTCTTCATTGTGCTGCGCAGAAGCGCGAGCTGTTTTTCCAGGAATCCGATTTTGATGCCAAGTTCTCTGTTCCGTTTCCTGGCGGCGGTGAGCTGTTCCTGGAGTTCCCGTGCAAGCTCGACCTGCGAGTCGTACTTTTTCTTGGGCACACAGCCTGGAGCGAGCAAGACTGCGATGCAGATTCCCAGGACTTTTCTATTCATCGAATCGACCCCCTCTGCGCCGGTCAGGACGGCGGTGTAAGCAGCCCTCCGGTCATACTGGTTGGAGAAAGTCTCCTCCCCGACAACGGATCGACAGCCCCCGTATCGAGACGAGGGCTGCCGTCGTGATCCGACAGAGAGGCATCCCTTGTTCGCTTATTGTGTCTTGTCTTCGACGCATGCTGCACGTCGCAAGGAAGGGGGAGAGAGTGCGGCTATTTCTTGGATTCCTTGACTGCCTTCATGAAGCATTCTGCGAAGGCCTTGCAGTCCGACTTGCCCATGCACTTGTTGAGCTTTTTGTCATCTTTGGATGTCTTGTCTTTTTTGCATTTCTTGATGCACGCGTCTGTGTCGGCGAACTGCTTCTTCATCGTCTTCTTCATCATTTCCATGGCAGCCTTGGGCATGCCCTTGCCTGCCACTTCAGCGAAGGCATCGGAGCACTTCTTCATCTTTTCGCAGACGTTTTTGCAACTCGCCTTTTTGCTGCAGCCAGTCATGGTGGGCGCTGCCACGGCGACGAAGGCCACGATGGCCACGAATCCTGTGAGCTTTTTGATCATCTCTTCTCCTCCTTTACGGATTGTTTGGCGTATTGACGCCCTCAGTATGTCGACAGAGGGACTATACTCGAACGCAGTGAAAAATTGACCCAGAAAAATAATAAATTTTTTCCATGAAATATCGGGATGTTTCGGAACGTGAGAAAGAAACACAGCATGCCGAGGCTCTCGAACTTCGTATCGTGGCTGTCAGGTGGCCGTTGAGAGATTGTTTCAGGGGGGCTGTTTCTTGGGTGTGACTTTCTGGATGGGCGATGGGTGCCTACTTTCCGAGGAGTTGACGCGGAATGGATGGAAGGAGGGTGATCTCGATGCGACGGTTTTGCTTTCTCCCTTCAGGGGACGCATTGTTCGCCACCGGCTGGTACTGGGAGAATCCCGCGGCGCTCAGGTTCTGGGGGGGCACTCCCTGCTTTTGCAAAAACTCCACCACGCGCACGGCCCGGGCCACAGACAGCCACCAGTTGTCTTTGTAACGTGACCGATGGACGGGCCTGTCGTCGGTGTGTCCCGCCACCTGGAAGTGCTTTCCGGAGATGGTCTTGAGCACCTCGGCGATGGCGGCAAGTGTATCTTTGCCCGCCTGCCGAAGCTTGGCTCGACCAGAAGGGAACAGGATTGCTGATTTCAGTTTGAGCACCATGCGTCCGTGGATGATGGTGATGGACAGGGTGCCGGCATCGATGAGCTTTCGGAACTTTTCTGTCAGGTCGCGAAACATCTTCGCCTGGGCCTCTGCTTCTTGACGTTTCCGTGCCAGCTCGGCAAGTTCCTTTTGAGTAGCCTGGAGGCGCTGGCGGAACCGGTGACGCAGGCGGATGGAGTCGTCTTCCATGACCTTCATCTTACTCTTCAGTTCGGCGATCTGTTTTTCGAAAAAACCGAGTTTTGTGCCCAATTCCTTGTTGTGTCTCCTGGCAGCGTTGAGCTGCTCTTGGAGCTTGCGGGCAAGCTCGACCTGGGAGTCGTACTTTTTCTTGGGCACGCAGCCTGCCGAAAGCAGAATCGCCATTCCGATTCCAAGGTATTTCCTATTCATTCCTGCTACCTCCTTCCATGTGTCCGATGCCCTTGCGGACCAGGAGTCCGCCAGCAGACAGATGCGTAGTACGAAATCGAGCGAGTCACAAGAGCCTTGTGAGACTCGTTTGTGGTGAAACATTTGGGCGGGCCGGCATGGAGTAAGACCGTATGCAGACAGGGATTCGATGGATTCGGTGGATTCGCCTGTTGCTGTGCGCGCTGTCCTCGGACTGCTTCAGGCCTCTCCATGGGTCTCGCCGGTCCCCTTGTCGAAACGAAACGACAGGTAATAGGCATCCTCATCGGCTTGGGTCCGCACGTCGAAGCCCGAGCGATGAAAGATGTTGAGCATGCGCCGGTTGTTGCGCAACACTTCGGCGGTAAATCCTGAGAATCCACCAACCCCTTCTATCGGACCGTTTCGTCGGACAGAGCCACCACGAAATGGATGTCCGTGGGCTTTCTGCCGAAGGAAATGCGTTTTTCCAGAGATGTCAGGATACTGTGCTTGTTCATGTTGAGTTCTTGAAAGCAAATCGAATCCGAGACACCCACCAGGAGCACCGACCCCTCCATTCGAATCGGGTGGGATCGTTTTGCCAGACTCGGTCCACAGACCTCGGTCCAGTATTTTCGGCAGAGCGCCAGTCCGACCTCTTGTGCCATGCCGGAGCGTTCGATGAAATCTTCTACGAGCCGACTGACGGGCGCCGTGCCTCCCGCGCGCCTGGAGGATTTTCCGTGATGTCGGGGCCTTTTCCCAGTGCTCGATGAGCGGTGAGCGTTGTCGCCCCGCCTTCGTCCCGAGGGTTTCACTGGCTGCTCCCCTGGCCCATGAATCCAGGATAGGCGGGTTTTGCGCCGGATCGCAGAGATCGCATGATGGCCGTCTCGAGAAGGCGATATCGATGTTTGTGGGGTTTTGCATGCAGGGCTGCTTCCACGAAGCCGACAGCGCGACTGGGCCTGTCCCCATTGAAGAGAAGCAGAGCCATGGCCGCGTTGGCCCGAGACCATGCAGGACGCAGGGCGAGGACCCGCTGGAGCATCTCATAGGTGACGGCCGGTGCCCGACCCGATTCCAAGAGCAGGTCTGCAGCACATTGCAGCGCGTCTGGATTGGTCCGGGCATGGGCCAGGGCCCGTCTCGCCAGGAGATCCTGGAGTGCCGAAGACTTGGTCATGGCCGCGGCCAGGGCTTGCCCGCACCCGCGAAGTCCGCTGCCGGGGCGTTCGAGGTGTTCCACGGCCTTTTTTGCCTGATCGGGCTTGCCTGCAGCAAGCGCCATGCGTCCAAAGGCGACCCATGCCCGTGCTCCCACCGATGGGTCTGCAGCGGCCGCCTCAAGTTCCGCAGCAGCCTGAGCAAGTCGCCCCCTTCCGGCCAGCGCCAGTCCGAGCACCTCGTGAGCCGGAGCCCCGCCGCCCGCGGCAAGGCTGCGCCTGGCAGCGGCTTCGGCCCGGCGCCAATGGCCTTGGGATCGTCCCAGGTCCGATGCTGCGATCCAGTATTCAGCTCCCTTGAGGGGTTCCGGGGTGGCTGCGAGGGCTGCTGCGGCCCTGACAGTTTCTCCCTGTTCGACGAGACAGCGCAGATGCGCGGCCCAGGCGCCGACATGACCGAGCCTGGCCGCATCCATGAGGCACTGCTTCGCCCTCTCCCATTGTTCCATGCGGCAGTAGGTGCGGCCCACCAGGTCGAGGAGTTTGGCTCTCAAGGCCTTCTTGCCGCCCGCGCGTCGGTCGATGAAGCGGCGCACCTCTCTGTAGCGGCGCAGTCTCGCCATGCGCACCAGGGAGCGTTCGATGCTTTCCGGTCCGGAAAACCCCGTGGCTCGGTAGAGGGAGGGATTGCGTCGGAGAAATCCCGTGAGGTTGAGCATGTCCATGCGTTCTCTTGCCGGCAGACCGTCCCACGAACCCTGCGTCAAAACGGCGTAGGATGCAATGAGGAACGCCCTGGCGCGCATGAGCAGTCTTCCCCGGATGATGGGCCCCCGGGAGAAAAAAGCCATTCGGGCATGGTGCAGAGCCCGCCTCGTCAACAAAATGGCGAGAGCTGGTTGCGGAGCGGGAGGGAAGGGCCAGAGGCCCGCCAGGGTCATGCTGTCGATCAGGTAGGTGAAGACCAGGGCATGTGCCCGCTTGACGGCTCGCCACAAGCTCTTGTCGGAGCGGATGGTCTTGAGAGCCTTGGCCACCGCGAGCCCACGGGCAAGCGCTCTCGATGCAAGTTTGGGTCGAGCCAATGACTGATAGTATTCAGCAAAATTGCGACCCGCGGCGGCATAGTCTTCCCTGGCGACTTGGAGCAATGCCCTGTGGAAAGCGGCATCGGGACCCGTCCTGTGCCCAATCCTCCCAAGGAGCCAGGACGCCGTGGTTCGATTCGATACCTGGCGGACCATGGCTGCCAATCCATAGCGCAGGAGTGCCTGGGACACGGAATTGGTCGGATGCCTTCGGATGAGCTCGAAACGGAAGAAGGGATCGGTCGTGCGCATCCATGCCAGTTTCGCAAGTGCCGCCGTCCTTTCGTCGTCGGTCCGTGCGGTTGCAAACTGAGCCAGGAGCCTCGTTTCCGAAACTTCTCTTTTCAGGTTGGGAATGCCGGCCAGTTTGCTGCGGGGCTGGAGGCCGGGGAGGAGAGCCCGGCAATCCCTGCCGAAGACCGGAGGGGCAACACCGAGAACCACTGCACGGAGCTTTCTGGCCAGTGCTCCGAACCGGGTCCATCGACTCGGGTCGAAGAGATCGAAGACCTGCTTTTTGCCCCGGTGGTCGATGATCGTGAGACGCCCGCCGGACGGAGCACCGCAGGGCGCATGGAGAGTGGTGGAAGGTTTCGTCGATTCTGCAATGGTGTGGGCTATTTCATCAGCCAGGCCCTTGTTTCTGGGCGGGTTGAATTCCTGGGCGGGGCCGAGTCCTGTCTTGGTGACCAGGCGCAGGTGTCCGTTCCCATAGACATGGATTTCGTGTGTCAAAGCGAGAGGACCGCGCTGCTCCATCCACTGATACGTGGCGTGGAATCCTCCAGCCGGAGGTGCCGGCCTGGCTGCATCGAAAGGAGACCTGGTCCATCCCTGGCTGGGCGACAGCAGGACCGAGACCGCCAAAACGGCGACAAGGACGGGCTGGTGTGGTCGAGGCAGCATCACGGCAGGTTTGTACCCGAAGACTCTTGGAAGTCAATGATCGCCCTTGGTCACGACCGGGAGGCCAACTCGGCCAGTTTGTGGAGATATCGGTCGGAATGAGACAAATAGAAAGCCAGGGCAGGCTCGAATCTCTTGCCCAGCAGACCGTTGAGCAGCATTTCGGAGACGAGGCGCTTTCTGATCAGGACTTCCTGGACCTTGACGAAGAACTGTTTTTCCTCAGACGACATTTGCTTGAGCTTTCGCGCGAGCACGATCCTGGCCCTGGGCTGGTACATCCAGAAATACAGAAGATCGAGTGCGTCGATGACCATGTCTCGGAGCAACTTGGGGTCTTTGTCCTGGAGATGCTGCACCAAGTCTTCGGTGCGCCCGAGCAGCGTCAAGACATCCTGGTCTTGGAACGTCGTTTCCAGGCGGGCATAGACGTCGTAAACTTGGACGAGCTTTTCGCGATAGTCGATTCTTCGGAGGGAAAGATTCTGGTGGCGATCTGCCGAACCCTCGATGATGGCTGCGACGAAGTCGGATGCGGTTTTTGAAATGACCGCAGCCCACATCTGCATGCCGGCAAGGGCTGTTTCTGTGGAGACACCGCTTTGTGTCAACATCTTCAGGATGAGGAAATTGAGGCCTATGGCCACCGGAATGGACAGAATCGTTCTGAAGAAGTTGCCCACCACCGCTCCGAGGGGAAGTCCCCTGTAAGCGTTGTGGCTGGATATGTAGAGGCCGTTGGCCAGGGCGATAATCGTGTACAAGGCCAATGGGTTGGTCGCCGTGGTGATCCCGAGACCTTGCGCGAGCAGAAGGCTTTTGACGAGGTAATCGAGCAGGGGGACTGAAAATCCGGTAAACAGCAACGAATCCGCCACGCGGCCCCATGAGACGAAGTCTTTCCAAGCGAGCAGTGACGAGTGCCTCAGGCCGCCTCCTCCGATCACGGATTGGATGATGTTGCGAAACCCGGTGATGCCAAACCAGATGATGGCGCCGAAATAGGCGAGCAACCACCAGTCTTTGCTCAGGTAGAACGTCAGGAATGCCGGGATGAATCCGATGACGATCTTCGAGATGTTTTTGATCCAGGAGTTCAGGGAAGCAACGCTGAGATCCGCTTTTGTCTTCCCTTCTGTCGATGACTCGTCCAAAACATCGCCACTGGGGGGCTGCGGTTTTCCGCCGAGGGCTCCGATGTTTCCCGACTCAGCGAGGGTCGTGGTGTTCCGTCCGACAGACCAGCGTACTTCTTTGGCATGGGGCTCTTGGATGAGAAATTCCACGGCAGAGTCGCGTCGTGCATGGAATCGTGGAACAGGGACGTTGCCGCTTTTGGTGGTGATGACATGTTTTCGAACCACCGTGGAAGCGGGAAGGAGGCGATCGGGATCACGGTTGATTTCCCGCCGCGCGCGCCAGGGGATTGTCGGGATGACCACCAGGCCCATTCCTCTGGAATGACGCGCATGGCCGATGGAGTCGCTGCCGAGTCGGCTGCGTAGCCTGCGGACGTTGTAAAATCCGAGAAGGGTTCGAATGTTTCCGAGGATTTCTCTCAGTTTTTGCGCGACGGCCTCGTTGGTGGGATCCTCTTCGATGTCTGCCAGGATGTTTCGGATCATGCGCTTGGCTTCAACGGCGTTGCCGCTGTTGATCACCAATCGGATTTCGTTGATGAGGAATCTGTGCTGCGTGCGTTGGTGGGCCCAATCTTTTGCGTTGTAGATTTCGATGTGGGTGATACGGCCCCTGCCGGCGTACAAAACATCGAGAACATCGGCTGGGGTGAGATTCGATGGATTGAGCGTGATGCGCGAGCGGCAGGGGAGACTCTCGAGTGTGTCGAGCATGGTTTCCGGGTCCATGCGAAGCAACTTGGGAATCTCGGCTCCGTCGATAGGACTTCCGAAGTCTCCCACGGAAGGGTTGTCTTCCGGCCGGAGGTATTCCTCCACCAGGGTTTCAGGGTCGATCCGATGGAATGCGTCCAGGAGATCGAGAAGCTGTTGTTTTTGCGCTGGGGAAGCATTCTTTCCTTTTTTTCGGAGAGAGTCGATCCGTCGTTTCAGATGGGGGGACAGGACCTGGTGTGCATACTCCGCCAGATGGACCAGTGACGGTTGACCGCACCCCACGGATTCCAAAAACTCGTTTTCGTCGAGGGGTGGCACATCGAGACCATGAGTCTCATTGAATCGGGGCAGATGGTGGTCGTTGAAGCTATGGAGGATCTGGATGATACGACGCTTCTCGTACTCGACGACTTCTTGCCCCTGTGCCATGAAGGCACGCACTTCAGGTTCTTCGAGGAATCGCAGGAAGTCTTCGCGTCCGAGGAATCCCCGGGGGGACCAGATGAGCTGAACGTATTTGTCGCGTAGTCTGGCCTGCACCTCGATGCCGATGCGGACTTCGATTCCCATGATTTCGGCGGCTTCGAGCAGTTCAGCGGCCGCATCGATCCGTACATGATTGTAGTAGATGACTCCAAGGAAGCGGATGCCTTTGATCCAGGCATCCATGATCAAATGGGTGGGCGACTTGCGTCCCTTGGTGTTTGCATCATGGACGTGATGATCGAAGGCGAGTTGGTTCCATTCCCGGGGCATCTCGAGAAGGTGATACCTGCGGAGTTGTTGACGGATGAGACGCGGCTTTCCCGACGCGACATTCCTGAAATCATGGCACAGTGCCAGTTGCCGGGCCTCGTCGCCGGATGCCCTGACGATTTCTTTCATGATTTGCATCAAGACCCGGGCGACATTGAGACGATGGGCCTGGCTGGTGCTGTCGTGCAGGGTCTCGGCTCGCACCGCCCGAAGGGCGGTGAGACGTTCCTGGGCCGTGCCGCGGTCGAACGTGCCCAGCAGGTCGATCATGGCCGAAGCGATGCGCAGAGACTTGGGGGCCGCCAGTTCTTTGATGCCGTGGGGATGGAGTCCGGGATCGAAGAGTTTTCGGAGCTGCTTGGGGCTTTGACCGCGCTCGATGAGCTTCTTGACGATTTCGAGGAGGCGATAGTCGTCTTCGTCGTAGAACAGGCGGTGTCGGGTCTTGGGTGTCGTCACCATGGAGTCTCCTGCAGATCGACCTCCAAATCATGGGGCTGCAATGGTTGCATCGGCGCTCTGCCCATCAGCAGGTGCCGTCGCAGGCTTTCGGATGACATTGTTTGCTGTGGCGACGTCCTGAAATCAGCGAGCAGGACGTTTGCACGGCGGCAGATCGGTCAAACAAAGAATTATGGTTTGTTTTCGACAAAGAGTCAAAGTTTTGTGCAAAAGCGCAAAAGCTGTCGGATGTCTGCGCATCGTCCACAATGGCTCAGGGACCATCAGTGCCAATGGACCTCGATCGGCGTGGCGGATGTGGCTGGCGAATCGGCGCCCAACTGGTTTCGATGGTTGTCTCCCCAGCACCAGATGACCTGGGCATTGGAGTTTTGGGGGCCCTCCAAGGCGACGGCACAGGTGTGCGCGAGTCCAGTGGCCACGTCGATTGGCATTCCATCGAGAGTCACTTCAGACTGGTAGCAAGTGGGGTTGGCGTTTGACCCCTGCTGTCCCGTTTGGCCCAAGCTGTTTCCTCCCCAACAGAAAAGTGTCTGGCCGTTTTGCGCGTCTCCTTGAGAAATGTAGCAAGAGTGCGCCCCGCCGCTGGACAAGTCCAACAGCGCAGAGATGTCTGGGACTTCAGTTGGGCTCGACTTGTCGGGGCCCGTATTTTCCAGGCCCAACTGGCAGGCATCGTTTGCTCCCCAACAGTACAAGGGGCCGGTGTTGTCCTTCCATGCGCATGTGAAAGCCTGGCCCAGGGATGCGATAGATGGGGTGCCAGGGAATGCGACCTGACTAGGGGATGGTACCGCGGTGCCGCTCTGGCCATTTCCTATCTGCCCCTTGTCGTTGGCCCCCCAACAGAAGAGGCCGTCTGTTGCATTGACCGCACAGGTGTGGTTCCCACCGGCCCAGACTGCAGACCAGGTTCCGTTGACCTCTTGAGGCGTCTCCATTGAGGAGGGGGTGGTACTATTTTGGCCGATCTGGCCGTCTTGGTTGTTTCCCCAGCAAAACAGGTTTCCCGCTTGTGTCCGGGCGCAGGTGTGGGCAGCCCCGGCGGTTATTTCCTTTACGTTTTGGACGCTTGTGACCTTTTGTGGGTTCCAGGAGAAGTCGTCCGCCGATCCGGTGCCCAGTTGGCCCTGCTGGTTGTCTCCCCAGCACCAGACAGAGCCGCGTTTGTCCAATGCGCAGGTGTGCTGGCCTCCCGCTGCCAGGGATGTGATGGGCACATCATCGGAGAAGGGCACCTTGTGTGGGCTGGCAAATTTCTTCGTGGTCGGTGCAGCGCCGCATTGACCCGCGGAGTTGTCGCCCCAGCAAAACACCTCGCCCATGAAAGTCAGGACGCAGTTGTGGGCGGCCCCTGCCACCAGTTTCGCGATGCCGCAATCCTGCGGGCAGGTTTTGGGATCCTCGCCTGTTTCTGGCTCGCAGCCTCCCCTGCCACAGGAATTTGTCTCCGTATGGCAGGCACCGAAGAAATCCTGTCCAGAGACGCACCATCCCTGGTCTACGTTGGCGTTCATGGTGTCTGGTACAGATGCACAGGGCGTTTCGTCCCCCCCGATCAAGCAGGAGTAGGGATTTTCTACGTCCATATTCGCGGAGCAAGGAGGTATTTTGTCGTTATTGGGCACAGATTCGGAGAAGGGAATACAGAGGTCTGTCTTCTTTATCTCCAACAGCTTGTGGGCCAGATCAAAATGGTCGAGGACGACAAGTTTTCGGTAGATGAGTTTGGGTTGGTCCTCCTGCAGAGGTGGTATCCAAAAGATTTCCACCCAGGCCCAAATCAGGCCATCGAACTGCTGGCCCTTTCGGATGCCCAGGCTCTTGTGAAATCCGCTATCCGAGGAAAACTTGAAGACGAAATCTTTGGCCCTGCAGTTCAAATCCGCCCATTCGGGGCGGGCTTCGCCGGTACCGTACCAGGGCGGGGTGCAGTAGGTGGATTTGTTCTGGTTCGATGCCAGGAGGGTGACAGCCAAGGCCAAGGTGGGATTTGCGCCGTTTTGTCCCAGGCTGAAAGACTCCACGTCGATTTCGAGGACAGCGTCTTTACTGTCTTTCTGGCATCCTGGCAGCGAGAGAATGGTGATGCCCCATGTGGCGATCGAGACGACAATCCCCAGAAGTCGGCCCGATACCCAGCGGCGTGGTGATTTTCCAGTTGCAGTGGTGTTCGATCGAGAAAAGTTCATGATGCACGCAGCCTCTGTTCAGTGAGACGGCTGGGACCGCATGTCTTCGTTCCTGTTTGGAGTCTAGGCCTGGAGTTCCCAGTCGACAATGGTTCATGATTTTTTTCGGTTCATCTCGTCTCTGTCGCGTCCAGGATACAAAAAGCCATCTGTTCCCGCAAGACTGCATGCAAGAGAGTGAGCGGTCGGTGTGACCACAACGAGTATCTCGTTGACCAGAAGGGTGTGCGGCCTATAAAATATTGGTTTGGAGAAAGTTTTCCGTGATGGCAAAAAGAAAGGTGGAGACGAGCCCATGAACCGACGATTGATGGATTCGACTGTGGTCATCGACCTTGGGGTCCTCGCCCTTGGCGTGGTCCTGCTGGTGTCTTCTGTTCCCGCATGTTCCGACGACGATTCGGCTTCCACCCGTGTGGATGCCCGCACCGACGCCCTGCAAGACGCCGCAGCGTTTGACGTGGAGACGAATCGCGATGCCTCGGTCGATGGGCACATCTTAGTGGATGCATCCTTGGATGCCCAGCCGGAGGACGGTGGTGCAGAGCCCTTCGTCCCCTATTTCCACGATGACTTCGAATCGTATGCGGACGGACAGTCCTTGACAGGGGGGCAGCCGTTTGGTGCCGCAGGGAGAACCGTGGCCAGCGCGGAGGTGGCCCATTGGGGCAGTCGGTCTGCACGCATGGAAATCCAGGAAGGCGATGGCGGAGGTTTTGGACGTTGGGGCGGGATTTTGTCTCTCGATCCTGCGTTGCCCAAGGGGTCAGAAGTCTGGGTCAGCCTGTGGGTCTATTGGCCTGCGAGTTTCCAGTTCACGGCCTCGCCCTGGATGAAGTTCCTCCGGCTCCACAACAGGACTGGAACCGGAGAGAACGGAGGATACAACGACCTGTACGTGGACAATGCCGACGGGGCAACATCGGTCCTGAGGACCATCAAGGAGAATCACGATGTTTGGGCCGTATACGACGGGCCCAGTCTGCCCAGAGATCAATGGGAGCGCTACGAGATGTACCTTTTCATCGACGACAAGTCCGTAGACGAAGGTGGTTCGGGTCGGGTGCGTATCTGGCGCAACGACGAGCTAATCTTCGATCGTACGGACGTGCCCACCATCACGGAGGCACAGGGCACCATCAATGCGTTCTATCTATTTACGTACTGGAACAATGAAAACCCGCCCAATAATCACCTGTTTGTAGATGACCTGGTCATTGCCACCAGCGACAGCCCTCCGCCCAACTTCGACAGTGCCGGCAACAGATTCATCGGCGACTGGCCCCAGTAGATGACGGATGTTTTGATTCCTGCCCGCGCGACGATTCAGTGAGTTGTGGAGAAGGTCTGAGAGCATCCACCTGGCTGGATCGCAATGGGAAAAGCCCCTTTGATTGCTCTGTCGAGACCGATACAGCGCTGCGTTAAGACTGGTGAAAAGTCTCCTGTCGAGGTATGGTCTTGGGCGTATGCGAGTCGCACATGGCCGGATCGAGGAATTTGTGTCCTGTGGGTGCGGTTGGTTTTTTCCTTGGGGGACCCAGGTCGGGGTTTCCGTCGTGGCGGCTCATTAGTATGAAATAGGGTGTTTTTTCGATCCCGTATCAAGGGACGAGACGCCGAGGACAAGGAGACGAGAGGCATGGTGAGACGTTGGTTTGTGACGGCATTGCTTGGAGTGGCGGTTTCAACGGGTCTTGTCGCCTGCAGTGACGACGACAGCGGCCCCCGAGTGGATGCCGGTTGGCAGGATGCAGGCGACGGGGCAGTGGTGGATGCAGGCGACGGATCGGTGACGGATGCCGACGCAGAGGTGCCGCCCCAGACCGATTGTGTCGGGGTGGACTTTGCACCCTGTCAGCCCAAGACGGGCAACAACGGGGCCACGCTGCTCATGGGCACGGTGATCACTCCCGATCACGTGCTCTGCAATGGGCAGGTGCTCATCGACCGCAACAGCGAACACATCGTCTGCGTGGCCGAGGACTGCAGCACAGAGGCTCTGGCAGCCAACGCCACCGTCATCTGCGCCGACGTGATCGCCCCGGGGCTCATCGATTCCCACAATCACATGAGTTACAACACGCTGCCTCCCTGGCAGCATCCCGGCAAGCTCTACGAGCACCGGGACGAATGGCGCCACGACCCGGATTTCAATGCGTATGATGCACGCCTGTCGTCTTCGGATGCACCGGTGGCGGATCGGTATTCGGAGTTTCGTCTGCTCATGGCCGCAACCACGGGCGTGCACAAAAGTTCCGGGCGGACCGCCACCTACACGGGCGTGCGAAACCTGGACCGCGGCAGCGACGGCAATGATCTGGGGTTGCCCTCGGGGGCCATCGAGGAATGCGTCTTTCCGCTCTCTTCGTCCTGCCACCAGGAGCCCGACTACTCGAACCTGGATCCGGATCTGCGCGCCTATGTGATCCACCTGTCCGAGGGTATCAACCAGAAGGCTTACGATGAGTATGAGCGGGCCATGGATGGCGGGCACATCGGGTCGCGCACCTCCATCATCCACGGAGTCTCGTTCGACAGCCAGCAGCTCGCGGAGTTGGCCGGTATCGGAGTGTCGCTCATCTGGTCTCCCCAATCCAACGTGGACCTCTACGGACAGACCGCCAATGTGACGGCTGCCTGGAACATGGGGCTCAACGTGGCCCTGGCCCCGGACTGGACTGTTTCTGGAACCATGAACCTCTTGGCGGAACTCAAGTGCGCCGAGCACCTCGACGAGAAATACTATGCCTCCCAGTTCACTTCCCGGAATCTCGTTGCCATGGTCACGTCCAATGCGGCACGAGCCCTTGGTATCGACGATCTGGTGGGGTATCTGCAGGCGGGCCACTATGCCGACGTGGCTGCATTTTCCGGAGACAGGGAGCATCCATACGACACGGTGCTCGGGGCAAATTCGGATACGGTGCGGGCCGTGTTCATCAGCGGGGCCGCCTTTTACGGCGACGCCGACGCCCTCAATTCCGACATCGAGTACAACCAGTATTGTGAAGACCTCGATGTCTGCGGCGCTTCGAAGCGAATTTGTGTCAAAGAGGAGGCGGGCAGTCCTGCACAGCCCCTCAATCCCGACGATTGGGCCAAGTTCAGCTTCCAGGATTACGTGAACTATCTCCAGGGCAGGCTGGATCAGCTCAAGTCCCAGAACAACCCTGCACCGGAAGACGATTACCTCTACGATCTCTTCCCCGCCTTCGAATGCACCCCGGCCTATCATTGCGACCTGGGCAACGCCTACGTGCCCGGTGAGGTCACTGCAGACGACCAGGACGGTGACGGTGTGGCCAACGCCGACGACAACTGCCCCGACGTGTTCAACCCGGGCCAGGGTGATTTCGACGGAGACTCGGTGGGTGATTCCTGCGATCCCTGTCCTTACGCAGAAGATCCCAACAACTGTCCCAAGCCCGATCCCACCGACAAGGACGGCGACGGCGTGGCCAATGCCGACGACAACTGCCCATCCATTGCCAATTCGGACCAGGCCGATGCCGACCAGGATGGTGTGGGCGATGTGTGCGACGCCTGCCCTGATTTCGCAAACCCCAACGGGGCTGCCTGTCCCGCCACGATCTACGACGTCAAGACCGGGGTATACGAGCCGGGAGACCCCGTGCTCGTCGAGGACGTGATCGTGACCGGGGTGGGCGCAAGCGGCACGGGATTCTTTCTCCAGGTGCCAAGCGATCACCAGTCATACAACGGCCCCGACTACTCGGGTCTGTTCGTTTTCATCGGCAACGCCGGCAATGCTCCCGCCCTGGGAGACCGCGTGAACGTGTCGGGTGTGGTCAACAACTTCTATGGTCAGATCCAGCTCAGTTCCGTCAGTGACATCACCGTGGTTTCCAGTGGAAATCCTGCTCCCGATCCCGTGGATGTGACCACATCGGACGTGGCAACCGGTGGTGTCCGCGCCGAGGCGCTGGAGGGCGTGGTGGTGCGCGTCCAGAACGTTTCGGTGAGTGACACGGCACCAGCAGTGGGCCCGGGAGACCATGACCCCATCAACGAGTTCGTGGTGGACGACAGTCTCCGGGTGGACGACTACATGTACCTGGTGACACCGTTCCCGCAGGTGGGAGACACCTTCACTGCCATCAGCGGCGTGCTCCGGTTCGCCAACGGGGATTCCAAGCTGGAACCCCGGGCCGCATCCGACCTGGTGAGTGGTCCTCCTGTTTTGGCGGGATTTTCATCTTGAATCGCCAATGCATACAAAACCACCCCAAA
>CAZIJS010000092.1:0-14797 GCA_964539505.1 uncultured Myxococcales bacterium | reverse complement strand
GGGAGAAGCCGCTTTTGGCCATGCTTGTGGTGCGTGCGTTGTCTTTCGATGTCAATTTCTACTCTGACATGCACAAAGGAGACAGCCTCCGTCTTCTCGTAGAAAAGGAGTATCTCGATGGCTCATTCTACCGATACGGCCGGCTGCTCGCCATTCGGTATGATGGCCGCAAGGGAAGGGTGGCTGCTCTGTGGTACCAGGATCGCAAGGGACGCACCGGGTATTTCGATCCCAGGGGACGTGCGTTGCGGCGTAACTTTTTGAAGACGCCACTCAAGTACACGAAAATCACCTCCCCGTTCGACCTGCACCGTTTCCATCCCGTCCTCCATCGATACAAGCAGCACCTGGGGGTGGACCTCGCTGCGCCCACAGGGACGCCGGTCTGGGCGGCTGCCGACGGGGAGGTGGAATTCGCCGGCAGGAACCGTGCCGCGGGAAACATGGTGGTGATCCGGCACGAGGGGGGGCTCGTGACTTTGTATATGCACCTCCTGCGGTTCGCTCGCCACGTCAGAAAAGGCGCCTTGGTCCGCCAGCGGCAGGTGATCGGCTACGTGGGCGCCACGGGTCGGACCACTGGCCCCCACCTCCATTTCGGGTTGAAGGTCGACGGACGGTACGTGGATCCCATGAAATTCGAGGCTGTCAGGGCCCCTGGGATCCCCCGGTTGGAGATGCCCCTGTTTCGGCGGATTTCGGATCCGATCCTGGCCGGCCTAGCGGCGCTTTCTTTGGATGGCAAGCCTGTGGTCCGTCCGGCTCCCCAGTCGATCCAAAATGCGATAAGACTCCTCGACAGGAGACGGCCTCCCGGCAAGCGACGTGGAATGCGGAAACCGGGCGGTAGGAAAGGGGCACTGCGGGGGAATGGTGGGGGCTTGCGAAAACCACGACTGGGCAAAAAATCCAGGGGAGCGGGTCGGCACAGGATGCGAAGGACGAGGGGGCGGACGAGAGCGAGGCGGTGACCCCTCTGGTTTTTTGTTCGGGCTGGTGGGGTCTTTCGATGGATGTGCCTCCTGGGGGATGATCAAGGCATGGTCGTGATCATGGTAAATGCAGCGATGTCCGTCGTCATGGTACGGCCCCGTTCACTCGCTGCCCTCGTTGGTCCCGCCGATGGATTGAATGCTGCGGGGAACCTGTGATCGCATGTCGTCTCGGTCCATTGGCGGCCATAGCTTGCCGCAAGCATCGCAGAACCCATCCGGACGAGCAGTGAGAATCCTGCGCGAAAGTCCGGCTTTTCCGAGAGACGTCCGCAGAGGGAACGGTTCGGTGACGTGGCGGAAAATCCGCCAAGGATCCTGAGCCCCCACCGATCGAGTCTGGCGCCGACCGTGGTGTGGACCGACCATGTCCAGGCCTTGGGTTGCCATGCCGCAGGAAGCTCGGTAAGCAGGCCGGACCCCGTTGGGCTGGTCACGACGATGTCATCGATGGAGATCATGTTCCTGCGATATCCCGGCCCTTCCATGCCCGCACCCAGGGCCACGATGGCATAGGGCGGCTCGGCGGTCAGTCCTATCCTGGACCGTATCGCGAGTCCCCGTTCCAACGAAGCGCTTCCCTGGGAAGCCTTCAGCGCGAGGTTCACCGATGGCTTGGGGGGAGAGGCGACGAACCGACCGGTCATGCGGATGGGAGTGAGGAGTTCGGCCGCTGCAAGAATCGTGAGCCATGTGGGTCCGGACCAGCCCAGTCCGAGGCCGAGTCGTGCACGGTATCCCGACAGATTCAGATGGACGGGAAGATCGAAGGTTGTGTCTGCCGTGGGCCTGGAGCGCGAGTCTCCGGGCCAGAGGGTCATGCTTTGGTCCATGGCCATGCGCTCGAAGCCCAGGCCCAGGCCAACCAAGAGTCGGGCTCCCAGGGTGACCGACAGGTTCCAGACGACCACGTCGTTTGTTCTCAGTGCGCGCTGGAACAGGAATCTCTGCGCGAGTCCTTCGGTCTGGTATTGGACCAGCCCCTGGTCTGTCCGATACCATCCAATGGTGGCAGAGAGTCGTCTCGACAGGGGACCGCTCAGTCCCACCCAGCCCAGACACATCGTGGGCGCCCGGCGCGACATGCTTTCACCGATGCCTTCATCCAGGGTCAATGCCTCATAGCCGGATCGCATGGACTGCAAGGCCAGGTCGGCGCCCATGCTCCAAGCACGGTGGGCCTGTGCCGGATCATCGCGCCAGTGAATCCAGCCGGACCAGGGCCAGGAAACCAGTCCTTGCAAAGATGTCATGTTTGGTCGCTTCAGGGAAAGTGCGGGCTTGGGCGCTGCAACGAGTGTGACGCAAGACGATACCAGGGCCAGCAGTCCGGCTGTCGGTCGTTGTGCCCGCAAATGACGAGATGCGATTCGTTTTGCCGGCTGAATGAAACCGTTGAAGTTTCTTACCATGTGCGTATCCTACGATCCAAGACACCGGGCGACAAGGTTTGGGTTCTACCGAGAGGCGTTGCCGGTTGCCATGGTTTTCGGTCGGTGTGATATGTTGCGACAGTCTCGTGGTTTTCTGTCCCTGCTTCGAAGGAGGCTTTGATCGGCGATGAGGCATTTCGTCAAGATGCTTGTTCCGGACCATCAGCCCGGCGGACGATGGACTTGGTCCTGGATCGTAGACGGGATGCTCGATGCAGCCGCCGGGCTACTCGTTGCCATCGATGGAGCATTGGCTAACAATATCGCAATACGGGATTTTCAGGTCAGAGAGGAGATTCGTCCAGGCGATTTCGTGGAGTTTGCAGCATCGCTCGACTATTGCACCGAGGACCAGCGGGCCATTTCCGTGGTGGCACGCAAGCTGGTGTCGGCGTTGCCCGAACTGGGGCCCATGGCTGCTCGGATTGTCCACCATCCCGTCGTCGTGGCACGAGGGACCGTGGCCGAAACTGCACCGAACGTACCCACCAAGGGGCAGGGAGCACCAGAGCCCCTCGTGATTTCCGTGGCCCCCACGAGTCACACCTTGTCGAAAGCCGACTCGGAGTATCTGCCCACGACGCCCGAGGAGATAGCCGCCGAAGTGGCGCGCTGTGCCGTGGATGGTGCGAGCGTGGTGCATCTGCATGCCTGGAGTCCCGACGGGCGGCCCAGTCACGATCCGGAACACGTAGCCGAGACGATTCGTCTCATCCGGGCTGCATGTGACGTGGTCATCTGTGTTTCCACGGAGGGGGATGCGAGTGACGACATTGCCACCAGGGCGGCCGTCGTGGGTGTCCAGGGTGTGGAGATGGTCAGCCTCGTGACGGGCTCGACGAACTACGAGGATCATATCGTGTTCAATTCCAAGCCCATCATGGAGCACATCGCGCACATGGTTCGCCAGTTTGATCTCGCATTGTCGGTGGAGGTTCTAGACCTTGGCTTCATGGAGAATGCCAAGGGATTGGCGCGCAAGGGGCTGTTGACCCTGCCTACGAATTTCACGTTGACTTTGGGGTTGAAAGGGGCCATGGGTGCAAGGAAAAGCACCCTTGAGTTCTTGGTCGGCGAAGTTCCACGTGGGTCTACCTGGACGGTGTCGGCCATGGGGCGGCACCAACTCGACATGGCGGACATTGCCGTGGGGATGGGTGGGCATGTGCGCGTGGGCATGGAGAACAGTCTGTTTCTGGAACCGGGGGTTCGTGCCACCGGGAATGCTCAGTTCGTGGCAGCCGTGGCGGAGATGGCTCGGCGCCGAGGGCGCCCGGTGGCCAGCCCGGCAGATGCAAGGAAGATCTTGGGAGTGGGTGGGTCGAAATGATCCCTTGATTTGGTATCGTTTCGGCATTCTCGCAAAATTCGCCAAAATGCGGCTGACAAAGTGCGGAAAACCGCTTGTATGCGCCATATGAGAGGGTATTTGATCTTGACACCCAAATGCACGGTTCTTAGACTACCAGGTGCGTATTCGAAGCCACAGGCATCCATTGCCATGCAAGCACTGGTTTTGAAGGCGGTGGAGGTGGTGTGACCAACCCACTAGAAGGAGGGTACGATCGATGACAAAGGCTGAACTGATCGAAAAAATCCAGAAAAAGTACGGTGACGGTTTGACCAAGAAGCAGGTCTCCGCACTCGTGGATGGTGTCTTCACCGAACTCGGCGACTACTTTGTCAAGAATCGCCGCAAGTCGGGCATGAAGTTCACCTACCCGGGATTCGGAACCTTCACCCGGAAGAAGAGGAAGGCTCGCAAGGGTCGCAATCCCCGGACCGGCGAACCCATGAAGATCCCCGCTTCGGTGAGTGTGTCTTTTTCTCCGGGCCAGGAGTTTAAGCGCAGGCTGAATGGCAAGTAGTTTCCTGTTTCTTTTTTCGTAGAGACGATGCAGCGGAAAGTCTTTGGAGTTTCCGCTGTTTCGTTTTTTTGGGGGGAAGGTTGGATTTTCCGTCAGACCTTGAACGCTTCGAAGAGGCTTCGAAGGGCTGCTCCCAGGCCCAGAAAGCCGCCCAGGACCATGAGCCATGGGCTCGTGCCCCATCGATGGTCCAGGAATCGTCCTCCATAGAGTCCAAGCAGAGGGATGAGAACGAATTCAGTGGGCAGCAGGAGGGCCCTTGCCACCAGGAGTCGCTGGTGTCTTGCCTCTTGGGGAGACTCTGCGCCTGTTTTCGCAGTGGCACGACCAGGGAATTTCGGTGCCTTCGGGGAAGTCACGGAGATTCTTTCGTCTGAAGCATCAGGCTTCGAGGCTGGTTTCTTGGCGTGAGAGGATGGTTTATCCTGTTGTCGGGGGGGCTGCTCCATGGGGATCTACTCCATCCTGGGACAAACGGATGTTTTGGAGTTGGTTGATGAACGCCACGCTCTTGAGTGGATGACCCACGAGATCGAGGAGGATGGGGGCGAGGGCCGCCTTGATCTGCTCGTTCACCGACTTCGACAAGTCTTCGGAGGATAGTGCAGCCTCGGCGATTCCCATTCCGGCGAGTCGTGTCATGGCCGTGACGGCCTCTGGTTCCAGGGGAATCGAGGGGAACCTGGCGGCACAGTCAGGACAGAGGATACCGCCCAGGGCGGGCGACAGACCGTACGTTGGTTCGTTGTGGTACGCGGTTGCTGATTCGTCGACCGCCGGCTCGTCGAGTGGTTGTTTTGCAGAGACCATGGCTGACCTTGCCGGTGGGATGTCTCGTCCGCAACCGGCGGCCTGGCATCGAGTGAGTTGGGGAGTCAGACCGAGGCGATGGAGGAGGTTCAACTCGAATGCCCGGACCAGTGCCTTGTTGGGTTTGATCCGGTCGAGGAGTCGGCATGCGGACTGGAGCAGATCAAAAATTTCTGGTTCGGGTTTTCTTTCCGGAACGGTCTCTCTCGCCAATTCGGTGAAATATCCGGCAAGTGCCATGCGGGACAAAGACGCCGCCAGTCGCGGGAAGGATTCCGCCACGGTGGCGTCGGTGAGCAGCCAAAGGCCGTTTGGCCTCGTTTGAATGCGCACCGAGATGGCGGTGTAGGGCGAGAGCGCCGCGCCGAAGCGACGCCGACTCTTTCTTGCCGCCTTGGCCAGGACCGAGAGTTTTCCGTCATGGAGCGTCAGGATCTGCAGGATGCGATCGGCTTCTCCATAGTCAGTGGAACGCACGATGAAGGCCTTGGTTTCCAAATATCGTTGTGTCAAACTCCTGGTCATGAGACATGCAGTGAAGGGTGGATCCCACTCATGGGTTTACCAAGGTGAGCCCGGATGGATGGAGGATCCAGAGTCGGTGTTTTCCGTCCTCGGCAAGGGCTTCGATTCTGGTTTCGAGAAGTCCTGCGTCGTCGTCGTAGACTTTCGTCGTGCCGGTGATGTTGCGGGCCACCAAGCCCTCTGCCGTGCCCATCCAGAGAGTGCCTCCCATGTCTACGATGCTTCGGGGATTCGAATCGACCACGTCCAGGGGGATGCCACGAAACCGCCCACCGGTGAAGAGAGCAAGGCCTTCGGCCGTGGCCACCCAGAGTCCCCGTCCCGGGGCGATTGCCAGGTCAGTGACCACGGGACTGGGCAAGCCGCTGTTTTCTTCATAACAATGGAGTCTGTGGTCGATGGATACTCGGCAAAGCCCCGTGGAGGTTCCCAGCCAGACGGTCGAGCCTTGGGCCAGGATGGTGGAGATGTCATTGGGCAGGCTCAGACTGCGTTCGTCGATTTGACCCTGTCCTTGGAAATTTCTGTGCGGGATGACGTCACCAGCGGCAGTGACTTCCATGGCCCCGAAAGGCACCAGGTCACCGTTCGAGTCCATCTGGGCCAGTCCCAACCAGAGCGATCCGGCGCTCGAATAGTCCGCGGCTGTTACGGTCAGGGGCCGGGGAGCCGCGATGGGTGTCTTGGTGGGGCGAACCGTCCAACTATCATTTTGGTGATCCACGATCTGCAGCCGACCCAGATCGTTTCTCACGATGGCTGTCACCCTGTCAGAGGGTCCGTTGAGGACGTAGAGGACTCTGCCGCCTTCGATGCCTACCAGACGATCGAGAGGGGTCCACTCCGATCCATCGAACCGGAAGGCGGAGGCACCATTTGCCATGAAACAGTAGATGGGGCCTTGGCATGCGACCGAGAGATTCTTGGCGTTTCTTGCAAGGTCGGAAGTCCTATAGAGGACATAACGGGTCCCGTCGTATCGGGACACACCAAGGTTTTGTGTGCCCAGCCACAAAACACCCATGGCGGCCGCCACCTGGGTAATATGGGAAGGGACGGGAATCGCGAGGGAGTGGACGCAGTATCGAGGGGCTTTCGGGTCTGATGACGTCAGAGTGAAGGGCGGATTCCGACAGGTGCCGGTTCGGTCCCTTGCGAGGCGAAAAATCTTGTCCCCCGCAGCAAGGTACATTTTCCCCATGGCAAACTTCGCCCATCCGAGGAGGCGGGCGGGGCTTGGACGATAGGTGTACCACCTGTGGTCGTCGCGGACAGCCAGGAGATCTCCCTGGGCGTTGGACCCCAGTGCGAGCAGCCCGACGTCGGAGTATGCAAGGTCGGAGATGCGTTCCATCGTGAGGCCCTGGTCCCTCGACTCTTTTTTGCATCCAGCGGGTGTGCAGTGCAAGACCTTGCCTTGGTCCGTCCCTGCCCATATGGCAGCCCCTGTCGTCGCAATGATGAGCGATGTGATGCCCACACCCTTTTCGACCATGGACCAATGGCCCATGATGAATCGGGCCAGGCCTTTGCCGCCACCGACCCAGACACTCGAGCCGTCCTCGGAAGGAGCGATTGCTTGGATGTCCGACCCCAGGGGGCAATTGCCGAAGAGTCGCCAGGTTTTTCCATCGTACCGGGTGACTCCACCGGACGTGGCCACCCAGAGCCCATTTCTTGCATCAGGTGCAAGTGCGAGGATTTCGTCTCCAGGGAGCCCATCGTCAGAATTGATCGTCTCGGCTGTCTTGTTTTGGATGTTCCAGCGTATCAGTCCGTTCGAAGTTCCCACCCAGAGTGACCCTTGTACCGCGGTCAAGGCCCGGACGGCAGCCGATTCCGTGAAGAGCCTGGTCTTCAAGGTGGTTCGCAGCCTCGCTTTCGGGGTCCGGGGTTTGCTGCTCGGACATGCGCACAGAAAGGACATGAGGGAGAGCACCGCGAGCTGCAAGGAAATCATGCGGCTGGGTCGATGATTCATCCGTTTCTCCTGGTGATTCCAATTCGATTCGGGCAAGGTGGCTCAAGATTCCATTTGCAGTATAATGAACCCTGCATTGGACGCAAGGTGCAGCCCGTCTAAAATGGTGAAACGTGGTGGCTCTCTTTGAGTCAGGGCGTTGAATCAGCTCGTGAGGAGGAACAACCGTGCCTGGATGCGACAGGGGTATGAGAGGACCATCGGAGGCGTTGCCCAGGATCGTGCTGGTCCTTCTAGTGTTCCACTGCAGTCCATCCCTGGCCAGGGTCCTGGCAAGGGGAACGGTTGCTGCCAGGAAGGCTCGGAAATTCGTCTGGGCCAGGCGGGCGGTTCGGATTGGATTGCTGTATGATTCCGGCCGCATCGTCTTGAAGAAAAGGAAAATTTTGTATTTTTTCTCCAAAAAGAAATTTCATCCAATGGATGGCCGTTTCGAGTTGTTGGGATATCGTCGGGGCAAACTCGTGACGTCATGGCACATGGATTTCCCGTTTCTTGGCCGGACCGCAGTCTATTCCCGGCGCGATGGCCGGCTCATGGCTTCTTTGCAGGGGCATGTGCGGAGCCGTGCGACGATTGTGGTCCCCATGGTACGCGAATGGGACAAACTCGAGATTCGGGATTCGGTCAGCAGGCGACGGACCGTCCTCTTCGTGAAGAGAAATGGCCCCATGTGTCGGACGCCGCCGCGTTCCAGCCGGGGCAGAACAGGAAAACTGGTGCGGACACCGCGTCCCAGGCGGTCCCGGCATCCCAGGCGGTCCGGGCACCCCGATGGCCGGGAGGAAGGAAAACATTGAGGGTCTTGTGGGCCATTCCGTTGGTGGCAGTGGCGATCTTGTTGGGAAGCTGGCCCGCCTGCCGGTCCCGCCTGCCCAGACAATGTCCCAGGACTGCCTGTGCCACCGCGCCCAAGCCCAGGCCGAGATCCGCCCCAAGGGCTGTGCCTTCCCTCGTCGTGGCAAAGCCGTTGGCGCATCTGGTGCTTCCATCGGACATTCGGGCGGCGGCACCCGTTTCGGTGAGTCTGAGTCCCAAGGGAAGATACATGGCCGTGGGCCGCAGGTACGGTGTCGTTGACTTGGTGCGTTTGAGTGACGGGAAGATCGTGCGTCGACTCGGCAAGATGGACGAACTCAGAGATGGCGTGTTCGTGCAGTTTTCCCGCAGTGGCGGTTTGCTGGCATGCGTGGGCAAGAGTCGGAATCACGTCCAGGTATGGGATCCGGACATGGGCCGATTGCACAAGGAATGGACCTTGGGCATCGAGCGCGTCAAGGGCGTGGCCTTGGCTGGAAGAGAGACTCTCCTGGTGTCGGGTCCAGGGGGACGGATCGAAGTCTATGCGATGGGTTCGGGGAAGAAGCTGGGTGGTCTGAAGAGCACCTATGCGCTGGATGTCGTGGACATGGACGGCTCCTGGGACGGGACCTGGGCTGCGGCCGCGTTGGAAGGCAATCGCCTGGACGTGTTCAACCTGACGACGTTCCGGAAGGTGGGGCGTACAGAGCTCCAGAGCGAGGTTTCCGCCCTGGCCTTCGTGCCTCGTCGAGATGAGATTGCAGTGGGGAGTACGAATGGGACCATTGGGTTTCGTGCGGTGCCTTTTGGAGAGCGACTGGATGCTCCCAGGCTCCTGGCCCCAGGGCCTGTTCGCGATCTCAGGTTCGACGAGACGGGAAAGGTCCTGGCCGCAGGGCTCTCGTCGGGTGGCGTGGCCTTGTTCGATTCCAAGTCAGGGCGCAGGCAGGTCTTGCACATGCAGGGACACAAGGCGGTTTCGGCTCTCGTGTTGGGCCCCAGGGCTGACATGGTGGCAGCGGTGGCAGAGGGAGGAGGAGTCCATTTCTGGTGGGCCAAGGATTTGGGGATTCGTCCCAGGGTCCCGAAGAGGACCGCTGCGCCAAAGGCGGCGTCTTTAGTGCCGGAGATTTTGTCGCACCGTAAGGTCGTCGTGATTCCTTCTGCTCCGTTTCCAGTGAGTCGCATCGCACTCGACAGGACAGGAAGACTCGTTGCAGCGTCGGGGCAGCCCGAGCAGGTGGCTGTCTGGGACAGTCACAGCGGCCGACGACGCTGGTATGCCAAGAAGCCCCCGGGACACAAGGGATACCAGACCTATCTGGCGAAGAAGGCTCCCAGAAACGTGATCATGGATTTTAATCCCAGAAATGGACGTCTCTATGCGTTTGGTCGGTCCAATAGAGTCTATCGTTGGCAGGGCCTGACCGGGAAGCCCGTCTACCTCTGGCTCAACGCCAAGGGAACACTCAAGGGGCTGCTTTTTGCCGAGGACGGTCGGTCGTTCTTTCTCCTCTTGGAGGAGAACAAGGTGCGCAGGTATCGCGTGGACGGGAGATTGCTCGGCACCATCAAGCTGTCTGAAAACCCCTATTGGATTGGAGTGTGTCCCAAGGGAAACCGATTTGTGAGTATTGCGGGGTGGGACGAAATCTCCATGTACGACACGGCCACTGGAAAGCGTCTTTGGAAAAAGGAGTCGGGCCGTTTCGATGTCTACAGCGTGCTCGGGTTGCGTTTCGATCCCGAATGCAAACGGATCATCACGTATCATGCCAGTGGATTCGTACGGCTCTACGATGTGGAAACAGGAGAACTCATAGAGAGGATCTTGACTCCCTTGAAGGAGGAACCCCAGGCTTGCGTGATTCATCCCAATGCCAGGTGGATTGCTTGTGCCAGGGGGCGTGTGGTGACGATATTTTCTCCATTCGATCATTTCAGCATGCATCTCGATGTGCCCGTGGGAATCGGTGGCTCCTTGCGGGATCTCGTCTTTAGCCTGTCGGGTTCGGCATTGGCCGGCCAGGTCGGTGAACGGGGACTGGTGGTGTGGCGTTTCGGTGTGGGGCCGAAAGTGAGGACCGGAGCCAAACCATCATTGCCGAATCGGCGTCCAGCACCGAGGCCCGGGCTGGTGCCCAGACTGGGGAGCAGGCCCAAAGTCGGCGGGCCCCGTATCGTTTTCCCGCGGTCCAGGGGCATTCGACGCCGGGCGCCTCGCCTCAGTCCCGGGACGTCGGGACCCAAACTGCCGGACATGGAACCCAGGTTGGGAGGTAAGGCAGACGGCAAGCAGCAGAAGACTGCCCGCCCCTCGTCGAGACGGTCCCCCGGCAAACCCAGGCCGAGACATGAGAAGGCAAGGCCGTGACGAAGAGCGACTGCTCGCTCACGGAGCCCTGGGGGCGGCTCGACGGAGACGGACTGACCGTTCGAGTCTCTGTTCGTTCAGCGTACTGTACCGGGCTCTGACTGGAAGAGTGGGGCGAGGGCGTCGTAGACCGCTTCGAGGGATTGGCTCACCACGCGGGTGTCTGCTACCACCGGCATGAAGTTGTTGTCTCCATTCCAGCGAGGAACGACGTGGATGTGGATGTGATCATCGATACCCGCACCCGCCACGCGGCCCAGGTTGATGCCCACGTTGAATCCATGGGGGGAGAAAGCCCGCCGCAGCAGTCGAACCGATGTTCGGACCAGGTTCATGAGGTCGAGATATTCTTCCTCGGTGAGGTCATCCATGTCCGCCACGTGGTGGTTGGGGACGACCATCAAATGCCCGCCTGTGTAAGGGAACTTGTTGAGCATTACGTAGGAGTGGGACGAGTGGAACAAAACGCCCATCTCCCGTTGTAGACCTTTTCCACAGTGAGCGCGGTTGCACAGGATGCATCCTGGTTCCGGTTCGTCGGTTCCAAGAATATAGGCACTTCTCCAAGGGGCCCAGATGCTTTTCATGGAGAGGATTCCTCCTTTGGATGTGGTTCGTTTTGCTTTGCAGGGAAAGCCGGGCGTTTGGTGCGCAGCCAATTGCCGAGGATCAAGCTGGATGGAAGGATGGTCAGTGCTGCGACAAGACAGGCCATGATACCCACCAGTGCCAGTTTCCCGATGGAAGCAAGGCCGCCGTGATGGGACAGGATCATGCCGGCGAAGCCCACGGCCGTGGTGACAGAGGCCGTGGTCACTGCGAGTCCTGTGCGGGCCACCACCTGCTTTGCCCTGGCCAATCCCTGTTCCGCAAAGGCATGATAGAGATGAACGCTCGCATCGATGCCTGAGCCCAGAATCGTGGAGAGGACCACCATGTTGTAGAGGCTGAGCTTTTCATACAAAGCAGCCATGATGCCGGCGGTCCAGACGAAACCAGCGGCCAGGGGGAGGAACACGAGGAGGGCCTTGAGCGGGCGGCGGACGTCCAGCAACAAAACGAACAGGACCAGAACCGCCGAGGCTGCGACCATGCGAACCGTGTCTCTTTGAACGGCCCGAATCACGTCGGAGAGGACGAAGGAAGACGAGGCAAGCCGGATGGTCTTACCGGACGGAAGCGTCACTTTTTGGTAGGCTTTCTGGAACTCCCGGATTTCTTGAGCATGCCAGGTGTGCACCTTGGTATAGACATACAAAAATCGCCCCACCGGGCCTTTCGTCGATCCTTTCTTCTTGCCGGGATTTTGGGTGGTTGGTCTTTCTGTAAACAGATCCAAAATCCAGGAGGGAAGGTCACGAAGGTGGATTTCATGGAGGTTCGTTGCTGCGAGAGCATTGTCTATGTCCCGGCGCTGATTGCCCTTGGTTTCGGCCCTGGCGCTGGTGAGCAGGCGCCTGATGTCCGCGATCACCTCCAGCTTTTTCCCCTGTCGTTTCGGGATGAGCATGTCCACAGCCATGAAGTCTTGGATCATGGCGTCGCCCACGGGACTCTTCGTGCGTTTGTCGATGAGTTCGTAAAACTCCCGTGCGGTTTTTCTGTCGGGAGCAAGAGCCACCGACGGGCTGGCCCTGTTGCCCATGGCCTTTCCATACTTGATCGTGGCTTTGTGGGTCTTGACCTTTGCGGAAAGATTCCGAAAGTTATATTCGAATTTGAGTCCCTTGGCCCACCAGGCGCACAGTCCGGTAAAGAGTAGCGCTGAGACGAGGACAGATGCAGCAATCCAGGGGAACCGGACTGCCCCATGATGATTTCGCTTGTCAGAAACGGCCAGGAAGGGACGCCATTGCTTGGGGGACCAGACTTTTTCGAGGATGGATGCCAGAGGGGGGAACAAGATCTGGAACGATGCAAGGGAAAGCAGGACGCCCAGTCCGGCAATCACGCCGAATTCGCTAAACCCCTTGAATCGGGAGAGCGCCAGGATGAAGAGGGCTGCAGCCGTGGTCATTGCCGATGCCAGCAGGGCCCGTCCCGTCCGCAGTGACGTGGCGGTCACGGCCTGGAGCAGATTTTTGCCTTCGGCGCGTTCCTGGAGGTAGCGCGCCGAGAGGTGGACGCCAAAATCGATTCCAAGGCCCAGGAGAATTCCCACGATGAACGCACTGATGATGTTGAGTTGCCTGAGCGGGGTCAGTGCGATGATACCCAGGGTCCAGAGGATGCCCAGGGTCAACGGCACGAGGATGAGGATCACCGGGCGGACCCGGCGGAACATCAAGACGACCACCAACAAGATCAACAGGGCCGATGTGGCACCAGATTTTATCACGTCCTCAACGATGGCATCGTATTCGTTGACTCGGTTTCTGTAGGCTCCTCCGAATTCGACCGCGATGTTGGAAAATTCGGGGTGCGCTCTCTTGATGCTGTTGACTTCGTCCCAGACCTTTCGAACCAGTTTCCGAACGTATCGAATGCTCAGTGCCTCGCCCTTGGGCTTGGCCACGACCACAGCAATGCTGCCGTCCGGACTGGTCAGGTAGCCTTTCACCGAAGCGGCTCCGGCCTGCTTGGCTTGATAGAAGCCCACCGATCCAGGGCTTCCCCTGTGTCGGAACCTTCGGATGAGAGAGGAAACAGGGTTGTCCCTTTCCGGTCGGCAGGGACCGGACTGCTCAATCTCGTCGTCGTCCAAATCCACGAGCAAACCCATGCCTTGCTGAGTTTTTTCTGCGAGGAGTCTTTTGATGGAGTCACGAAGGGCCTGCAGGTCGGGCAGGTCCAAGTAAAGGAGGCCGTTTTTCGTGAAGAAGGACCGATCGATTTTCCAGAGCACCGATCCCAGTGCCTTCATTCGGCGCAGTCTGAGCCCCAGAACTTCGGCAAAGGCCGCATTTTTCTTGGGATCGTTGGATTGGAGGGCGACCACGAGTAAATCGGTGCTGCCGACTCGGCGCTGGGCTTCCCTGGCGGTGCGGACCGAGGGCGTATTTGCCGGCAGGAGCCTGGAAAAACTCGTGGAAAGCCGGAGTCGTTTTGCCGCAAAGCCCGAGGCGACGGCTGTCACCAGGGCTGCAACCAGGAGGACAACGGGCTTTGTCGTTGCAAACTCCACATACCTTGTGACCCATTTTTCCATGGGCATTGCATCTATCAGGTCAAGGGCCCTTGTGCAAGTCGGCTGCTGTCGGCCTGTCTGTGGTTTGCGGGGCTATTCATCGAGCCGCGGTGTGTCCTCGGATCGCCGCGACTTTGGAGACTGATGGATTGGTTTCGGAGGATGACGGAAGATGGTGTCGAATCCAGGGAGGTGGTTATCGACAAGTCGGCATCAGCGGTCGTCGTTTTCGGGGAAAAAGTGCTGATACCAGTCGTTCCTTGCTTCCTCGATTTTGCTGTCCACCATAAGGTCGCGGATTGCGTTGCCGGCAGCCTGCTCCATGGAGACCGGCCTGGCATGGTGGTGTCTGTGGTGTCGACGGTGGGTTCGGTGGTGATGGTGTCGTCCTGTCCGGCTGGCATGGTAGTCGTTTCTACCCAGGGGGTCTGCGACGAAGTCCCTCCTACGTTCACCGTAGATATCATTGCCCTTGCCAACCGCCACCATGAAGTCTCTGCCCCGGCCCCCCTTCATGGTTCCATGGTCGCCGAACTGGACCAGCATGTCATTGCCCCTGCCACCGTCCATGGAATCGAAACGGCCGAAGTTGACGATGCAATCGTTGCCCCGTCCGCCCTTCAGCCGGACGCCGTCGGAGAAATTGACGATGGCGTCATTGCCTCGTCCGCCATCTACCTGGAGGCCGCGCGGGAGGTTTTTGTCCAGGACGATGGCATCGTTGCCTGCGCCGCCGTGGATCACGAGGCGCTTGGCCTGTTCTCTCGTGAACGTGAGTTGCTGATTGTTGACCCGAACCGAGACCATGCCGTTGGGCATGTTGGACACCTTGATTCGATCGTTTCCACCAGTGGCGCTCAGGTGGATCTTGCCTCCGCGGTTTTCC
>CAZIJS010000091.1:0-14826 GCA_964539505.1 uncultured Myxococcales bacterium | reverse complement strand
GTTTTCGGCGACATGGTGGCCATCACGGACAACGCAGACCCGAGGATGCATGTCCTCTTCCTGCGCCGAACAGACGGCAGCGAGGCCTGCCGCCTGCCCGTCTTCCCCGAAGGACGCTCCACCACGGAAAACGCGCTGGTGGGCTTGGTGCGCCAGGGCGACAAAGGTCTCGAATACTCCGTCATCGTGGACAACAACTACGGGATCGACCGCGAAAACATCATGGGCGAGGGCCGATGCTGGCTGGATCACGAAGGGGGAATGGTGAGAGTGGACATGATCCCAGACGGTCGGGGCGGCTGGACCTGCAAGCAGGTCTGGCACACCAACGAAAAGTCCTCCCAGGTCTTGCCCAAGCTCTCCCTGGACACCGGTCTCCTCTATATCTACACCTACGAGTGGGTGGAAGATGCCAAGGACTACGATTTTTTCCTGACCACCCTGGACTTCGAAACCGGGTCCACAGTCTTCAAGATCCCCACGGGCAGAGGACTCGACTATGCCAATTTCGGCCAGCCCCTCATCATCGCCCCCACGGGTGAAGCACTCCTGGGAACCATGAGCGGACTGGTCCGCGTGCGGGACACAGCGCCCCACCAATGAACATCTCGTCCTTGATTCCAGAGCATCCTGGGTGTAGCCATAAAGACCGTATGATCCGCAGGCCCGTTGCCCCACCCGCGGCAGGGTCTGGCAGACACATGATTTCTCGATCATCGCCCGCCAGGCGGGCACAAAGCGGAGGATCTGCACCAATGACACATCGAACCAGGTCAGGACTCAGAACTGCTCTCCCCTTCGTCGCGCAATCTCTCCCCGCAGTCTTGCTGGCGGCTGCCTCCCTGACGCTTGCAACCTGCAAACCGTCCGCGGAAGAAACCACGCCCAAGCCGGCCCCCACGAAGATCGTGAGTCAACCAGTCCCAGCGACGAACCAAACTCCCCGGCCGACTCCGCCCCGGCCGGCTGTGCTCCACACTTCTTTGGAGCAGGTGGGCCTGGACTCCTCCGCCTTGGATCGGAAGGCCGATCCCTGCCAGGACTTCTACGAATTTGCCTGTGGCGGATGGATTGCCAAAACAAAAATTCCCGAGGACAGAACCCGCTGGATCCGGAGTTTCAACGTGATTCAGAAACGCAACGAGTTGGCGCTCAAAAAAATACTCGAGAATGCAGCGCAGCAGGTGGCCATGCGTGACCGGGCAAGCCGGTTGCCGGAACAGACACCCAAGCCCCCCATGGATCCGGCAATCGCGAAAATCGGACGATACTACTCGGCCTGCATGGACGCATCGTCCGTGAACAAAGAAGGCATGAAATCCATTGCCGAACTGATGAAAATTGCGAACCGAGTCCGAAGCACCAAAAGCCTGGCTCAAGCGGTGATGGCATTCCACCGTCGCAGAATTTGGGTACTCTTCGACATCGACTCGGTGCAAGACTTCAAAGACGCCACCCGGATGATCGCAGGCCTGGATCAAAACGGACTCGGGCTTCCCGACAGAGACTATTACCTGCGTCAGGACAAAAGGGCAAAGGAACTGCGCAAGGCCTACCTGGCCCACGTGGCGACCATGCTCACACTGAGTGGAATGTCCAAGGCCAAGGCCAAGCGTGCCGCTGCACAGATTATGAAAATCGAAACCGAGATGGCGAAAATCTCGAAAACCCGGGTGGAACGCCGAGACCCCAAGGGAATCTACAACAAGGTGGATCGCCAGGGACTGGCCAAGACCATGCCGCATTTTCCTTGGGCCGCCTACTTTAAGGCGCTGGGCATCCCGGCTGTCAAAGACATCACCGTCACGTCTGTGCCCTATTTCGCAGGCCTCGACAAGTTGATCCGCCGCTTCGGGTGGAGAGCCTGGAAGGCCTACCTGCGCTGGCACCTGCTGGCAGCCATGGCCCCGGCCCTGCCCAAGGCCTTCGTGGACGAAGCATTTGCCTTCCGCAAGGTCCTCACGGGCCAAAAGGCCCAGAGACCTCGCTGGAAACGCTGCGTGGCATCTACCGACGCCGCGCTGGGAGAACTCCTGGCCCAGCCCTTCGTCAAGGAGCACTTTACCGCATCGGCCAAGAAAGATGCCCAGAGTCTGGTGCTCGCGATATCATCAGCTTTCGGCAAACGGCTCACCCGGCTGGGATGGATGGACGAGGCCACGAGAAAAAGCGCCATGGCCAAGCTGCGCAAGATGGCCTATCTCATCGGGTATCCTTCCAAATGGAAAGAGTATAACTTTTTCATCACCACCAGCTATGCCAAAAATCTCATGGCTGCCAGAACCAATGAACTCACCAGGCGACTGGCACGCATTGGAAAACCGGTGGACCGGACCCTCTGGGAGATGACCCCCCCCACGGTGAACGCCTACTATGAACCGACAAAGAACCAGATGGTGTTTCCCGCCGGTATCCTGCAGCCGCCTTTCTATAACGAAAAGGCCGCGGTGGCGGTGAACCTGGGCGCCATGGGCATGGTGGTGGGCCACGAACTGACCCACGGATTCGACGACCAGGGCGCCAAGTTCGACGCAAATGGCAATCTCCACGACTGGTGGTCTGCCAGGGTGGCCAAGAAGTTTCAGGAAAAGACCCAATGCATCGTCGATGAATACTCAGGCTTCGAAGCTGTGCCGGGAGTAAAGTTGAACGGCAAACTCACGGCCGGAGAAAACATCGCGGATTTGGGCGGCGTCCTGCTCGCCTTCCGCGCCTACCGGCAACTCAGAGCAAACGCCCCACGCAAAATCGTTGCCGACGGGTTCACCGAGGACCAGATGTTCTTCCTCTCCATGGCCCAGCTCTGGTGCGGGAAGGTCAGACCCAAAGCCGCCAGGCTCCGCGCCAGGGTGGATCCCCACTCGCCACCGAAATGGCGCGTCAACGGTGCCCTGAGAAACGTGCCGGAATTCGCCAAGGCGTTTTCCTGCCGGGAAGGCACGTTCATGAACCCCAAGGACCGCTGCGTGGTCTGGTAGAACATCCCTTCCCTTGTGCTACTCTTCGCAGGCCGCCTGGTTCGCAGTCCCTTCCCTGTTTTTTCCACCGTCTCCCCCGCCGCTCCCTTGGACCCGGCCTGGATCCGAAGTGGGCCCCAACAAGACAGCCACCCAGTGATATTGCTCGGAATGCTCCAAGGCCAACTTGACCACCATGGTCAACGGAACGGACAACAGCATGCCCACAGGCCCCCAAATCCACCCCCAAAACACCAGGGAAAGAAAGACCACCAGGTTGGACAACCCGAGCTTCCTGCCAAAAACCATGGGCTCGATCACGTTGCCCACCACCATGTTCACCGCCACGTATCCACCCGCCACCGCCAAGGTGCGACCGATTCCGAACTGGACCAAGGCCAACAAAACGGGCGGTACCGCGGCCAGGATGGAACCGATGTTGGGAATGAAGTTGAACAGGAAGGCCAACAGCCCCCACAAAACGGGAAAATCGACTCCCAGGATCCAACACCACAGGCCCAATAAAACTCCGGTGGCCAGGCTGATGGCACTTTTGTACGCAAGGTAGCGGTTGACGTCATCGGCCATCCTGGCCCAATGACTCAGATCTGCATCCGGGCGGCCCATGGCCATCCGCAGTTTTCTGGGAAATCCAGCAGCCTCGGCAAGAATGAAAATCACGGTGAGCAGCACGAGCAATGCATTCGACAGGGTGGCAAGCAGTCCTTTGAGCATTCCTCCCACGAGGCCCACCACGGCACCAGGGTCCAACATGGACTTGACGCGATCCACCGACAGAGGAATTCCAAGCGCCTCGATTTTCCTGGCCCAGTCCAATGCCAGAAACGTCAATCGTTTCTGGTACCATGGAGCCCTGGCCGCAAATCCTTTTGTCGTCGCAGCCAGCAGAACCAGGACAACCCCGACAGCGAGGGTCAAAACAAGCATCACGAGGGTCACGGCGAGCCAATCGGGAAGGTTTCGCCTCCGGAAGTAGGCAATCAAGGGTACGCCCATTGCGGACAAAAAGACAGCAAGCACAAAAGGAACGAAGAGGGGCCCGCCAGCCTTGAGTCCTGCAATGATCACGACCACTGCGGCGGCGGCCAGGAGCGCTCCATGGCCTCTACCGCCGGGAACACCGACCTGCATGCTCGAGAGTCTGTTCTCCTGTGCCATTCCTTCCACCTCGCTCCCTCTCTTCGTCGAATTCTTCCACTGACGCCTCCCGTCAATCTCACCGAACAGGAGACGGAACTGCACAAACCGCCAAACCCTCACATGAGTTGTGTATCGCCCTTGGTCTTCCTCGATCGACGACTGCGCAACGCCTTCGGATCAGATTCGGCCTGTCGACCTCCGGTCCCTGGCTTCCCCTCGGCCCGGTTGTCGTAGTAGCGCGTCGTGGGATAGGCGAAGTCGATGTCCGACCTCTGCGAGAAACTCTCCAGGATCAGCTCCCAGATCTGTTCCTCCGTGCCGCGTCTCTGCCTGGGGCGTGTCAGGTAGCGAAGCGTGAGCAGCACGCCGGAGTCTACGACTTTCGTATAGACCACGGGCGTCAATTTTCCATACTTGATATTGAAGCGTCGAGACAGCCTTCGAATCTGCGCGGCTGCCTGCTCGGGAATGTCGCCGATCACCTTTTCGCCCGCGTCCAAAACAATCTTTTTGGCATCCTTCCAGTTGCTTTCGAACGTCACCAACACCGCGATCTCGTGCCAGATGAACGTAAAGCCCCTGGTGTAGTTGAAGATGTTGGACTTGAGCACCTTGCTGTTGGGAACCACCACGATGCGGCCCGTGCTCTGGTCCGCCCCCACCCAGTTACCGACCTCGAGCAAAGTGAACTGAAACAGGCCCATGTCGATGACGTCTCCCACGGTCTCGCCGATCTGGATCCTGTCTCCCACCACGAAGCCCCTGGCCCAAAACACATAGAGGGCCCCTGCCATGTTCGCAATGGTGTCCTGCATGGCAATGGCAATCCCGGCACTGAGCAGCCCCAGGAAGGTGCCGATGGACCCAAAACGCCCCACCCAGATACGCCAGAGGCCCACCAGGACCAGGAGCACTGCCAGGTAATTGAGGAGGCGACGGAGCTTGCGATAACGCGAAGCATCCGAGACCCTGCGGTCGGCGGCCCTGCCCATGAGATACCGGGCCACCACCACAACCACGATGAGCGCCACCGTGTACGTGAAACGGCTGTATCCCAGCAATGCATGCTCGATCCAATGCACCAGGTCAGTCGGCCATGTCATTGCGGTCACAGACATCGACTCCTCTCCCGAAGGACATCAATCCCTCCTGGGTGCGGCGCTCTCAGTTCCTCCACACAAAGGCCATCTGTTCTTCGATGAACTCCTCGTAACGCCTTTTTTCCTCGGCAATCCTCTCCTCGTCCCATCCGAGAAGTTCAGCCATCCTGGCCGCCACGGTATCCATGGCCTGCAGACTAAGCCGCGCATCCCGTAGCCCGAGGCTGGTGCGCCGCAAGAGCACATCGGCAAGACGCACCGCAAACTCCTGCTCCACCGCCCAATCGACCTGGCTGAGGAGTTCCGGCCGTCCGGGCAAAAGTCTCGTCCGATTGTGCTCGACCACCTGGCGGGCTGCAACCCCATAGTTTTTCACCGCCATCTCGGCGGAAGAAACGTCCAGCCCTTCGTCTGCCAACGCCCCCACGAGACCATCGATCCCTCCGGCATCATCCAGTCCCACCGCACCGGGCAAAAGTCGGTGTTGTGTCCGAGTATGCCCTGCCCCGGAAAACTCCGCCAGGCGGCAGACCAGGTCCAACAACTCTGCCGCCATGAGTCGATAGGTGGTCAATTTTCCGCCCACGAGCACCACCAGACCCTGTTCCACCTCCAGGATTCGGTGCTCTCGACTCACGCGGGATGCCTCCTGCTCGCCGGCATCATAGGCCAGGGGCCGAATACCCGACCAGGCACCGAGTACGTCCTTCGGTCCTAAGTGAATGTCGGGAAAATAGCGATGGAGCACATCGAACAAGTAGTCCGCCTCCGACCTGACACAAGAAGGCCGAGAGGGGTCCCCCTCCTGGTCCACGTCGGTGGTTCCCACGTAGACCCGATCGCCCCAGGGAATGGCGAACACGGGACGATGGTCCGTATCGCTGAGCATGACCACGGCCTCGGACAACTCCAGCCTGGAGGCATCGAATACCAGGTGGCTGCCTCGACTGCCGCGCACCAAGCGCTCTGAAGACACCCCGCTGCGGGCCAGGAATCGATCCGTGAACGGCCCCAGTGTTGAGACCACCATCTTTGCACGGACTTGGCCGGACCGGCCGGTCAACTCGTCTCGCACCTGGGCGCCGCACACGCCTCCCCTGCCGCGCAGCAATCCCACGGCTGAGACGTAGTTGAGGGCCACCGCGCCCAGGGCAACGGCATCCAGGATATTTTCCAAGACCAACCTGGCATCGTCGGTGGCACAGTCGAAATACCACAGGGCCCCCTTGAGCCCTTCCCTGGCAAGTCTGCCCTGGCGCTTTGCCGTCTGGGCCTTATCGAAAACACGGTGAAGCTTTGGCACCCGATAGAGGGCCAGGGTGTCGTAGAGCCAGAGGCCCAGGTCCATGAAAAAAATCCCGTGCGGATGCCTTTTGTAGACTGGAAACAAAAAAGGCAACGGCCGCACGAGATGCGGCGCCAGGCGCATCTGCACCGCCCTTTCGGCCGTGGACTCACGCACGAGGTGAAACTGGTACGTCTCGAGATACCTCAGGCCGCCGTGTACCAACTTGGAGGAATGCGAGGAGGTTCCCGACGAAAAATCCTCCCGCTCCACCAGTGCCGTCTTCAGTCCGCGCATTTGAGCGTCGCGCGCCACGGCAGCACCGTTGATCCCTCCTCCGAGCACCAGGACGTCGAACTCTTCGGAGGTGAGCATGTCCCAACGATCGTCCCTCGACGGAGAAGACCCGGCAGGACCGCCCGATGCCCTGCTCTCGGTCATCCGCCCCCCTCTGGTTCGAGATAGGCAAAGGTGCGCTTTCCAGCCTGTACCAGCAGCCTGCCCCGACCGGGATAGAGAGCGGCCCGGTCCCGAACCTGCTCGCCCTCTACCCGGAAACCGCCCCCTTCCATGAGGCGCCTGGCCGCCCCCCGCGAAGCGGCCAGGCCCAACTCGGCAATCACCACGGCCCAGGCGGTCTTCCCGTCACAGAACGAAGCGGGCACGCGATGGACCGGAATTTCGTCTTCGGGAGGAAGCTCCCGGCGCTGACTGAGACGCTCGAACGTCGCCTGGGCCTTGGCCGCCGAGTCCGGCCCATGATAGAGGGCTGTGACCTCGTAGGCCAGGCGCTTTTTGATGCGCATGGGGTTTTCACCCGCATCCAGTTTGGCTTCGAGCTGTTCGAGTTCCTCGGTGGGCAGCAGGCATGCCAGTTCGAGATAAGTCCGGATCAACTCGTCTTCGATCCGCATGACCTTTCCGTACATGTCCTCGGCGGGATCCTTCACATCGATGGTGTTTCCGTAACTTTTGCTCATCTTCCGGCCGTCTGTCCCGGGGAGCAGGGGCAGGGTGAGCATGACCTGGGGCCTTTTGCCGAAATGCTCCTGGATGACCCGCCCTGCGAGCAGGTTGAAATGCTGGTCATAGCCGCCCACCTGCACGTCGCAATCCAGAGCATAGGCGTCATACCCCTGCATGAGTGCATAGAGCGTCTCGTGGAACCGCAGCGACTCCCCGCGCTCCATGCGTTGCTGGAAGTCGCGACGGGCCACGATCTGCTTGAGGGGAAACAGGGCTGCCAGCTCGATGATGTCCTTGAACTGGAGCCCGGAGAGCCATTCGCTGTTCTTTCGAACCTCCGTGGCCTCCCGGTCCAAGATCCGGAACACCTGGTCGGCATAGCCTGCGGCCATGCGCTGGATCTCCTCGGCGGTCAGCGCCTTGCGGGCGGTGCTCCTCCCACTCGGATCCCCGATGAGACCCGTGTAGTCTCCGATGAGAAACACCACCTGGTGTCCCAACTCCTGAAACTGCTTCAACTTGAGGACCGGGACCAGATGACCGATGTGCAGGCTGGATGCCGTGGGGTCCACGCCCAGGTAGACCCGGAGGGGGCGCCCTTGGGCCAGTCGCTCGGCCAGCTCGGATTCTGCCTGGCTTCGCAGGCCGCCTTTCTTGGGGCCTCCGTCCACCTCGTCGGCGAACTGGGTACCTCTCATGAGATAGGCCACTTGGTTCCGGATGGATTCGTCGATTCGCACGTTTTCGTCCATGGCGTTCTCCTCGCGTCTCGGGACGGCATTTATACCTATTTGTGAGGCGAATGGGAACTCTCAGAGACATCGGGACAGTGACACGCCCTCTGCGTCCCTCGACCGAGACATCGTGTTCGATATGGCAGACCCATACGATGCTGCTCGCCGCTGCGCAAAGGATCGAGAGAGTCGATGGCGAACAAGGACTTTCCGAGACTGGTCAAACGCCGGCGCAACAAACGCCGATGCACCCAGGACCAACTGGCCCGCGAGATCGGCGTATCGTTCAGCAGGGTTGACCTGTGGGAAAACGGCCTTCGGCGAGCGCAGCCCCACCTCGCCAATCGGCTCTTCGAAAGGGTCATCGGTCCGCCCTTGTCTGAGTGCAAAAAAGTCCACCAAAGTCGATTCGATAACGCACAAAAACTTTGCCGTCGGAAGGCCTAGAGCCACAAAGCCATGGGATATCCGCCCCTAGCAGTCGCTGTCTCGACCAACCCGCCACTGCCTGGCAGATTCGGCCAGCAGGATACCCGCGGCCACCGAGACGTTCAAAGAGCCCACGGTGCCGTAGATGGGTATTCGTACCAACTCATGGCAACGAGCCGCCACGCCGGGCCGTATCCCACGGCCCTCGGCCCCCAGCACAAAGACCGCTTCGTCGCCGAGCGGCAATTCCTCTGGGGCCCGCCCTTTGCCGCCGGCGGCACCGTAGATCCGCAAACCCAACGTCGCCAAAATATCGAGCGCCCGCCCGAGATTGCCAACCCTGGCAACGGGCACATGCTCGGCAGCCCCCGCCGAAACCTTCACGGCGGCCGCTGTCACCGACGCGGCATGGCGATCCGGTATCACCAGGGCACAGGCCCCGAGTTCATGGGCCGACCGCAGGATAGCGCCCAGATTTCTTGGGTCTTCCACCCGGTCTAGCGCCAACACCAGGGTCCTGTCAGGACCTTCCAGCCTCCCCAAGACGAGATCTTCGAGATCTGAAATATTGAGATACCGATATGCCTCGACCAATGCGGCCAGTCCCTGGTGATTTTCCCCCCTGCAGAGCCGATCCAGGAAGCGACGTTCTACGATCACCAGGTCATGGCCGGCCCGTAGATTCTTGGGAACCTGGCCGAGTGCCTCGCGGGTGGCATAGAGGATCCGGATCGATCGCCCCGCTTCCAAGGCAAGCCGCACCGGATGGGCCCCGTAGATCACCGCTTCCTTCGCCATCGTCCACCTCGCGATCCCCGATCCCATCGACAGGCTTTCCGTTTCCAGGGCATCAACTTGCCGGTCGTCACCACATAGAGCGAAGATGGCCGGACCAGCACGCCCTTGTCGTCGAACACCCTGCGCCCCCGAATGGTCAACGCCGCGATCTTCGCCGCCGCCGAGCCGGCTTGGAGACCTCGCACCGAACGGGCGGCAATGCTGGCGGCCTCGTAAGCATAGGCCGCCACCATGTCGGGCACCGAGCCGTATGCTCGCCGATAGTCCGCCACGAAACCTCCCCACCGCGCGTCCTGTTCGTCCGGATAGAATCCAGGCACCAGGAACGTGCCTTCCAGGTACCTCTGCGCCATGGCCAGTCGCGAAGGAACCACCCCGTCTCCCAAGGCGCCGAACAGGACCCTGCGCAGGCCCTTGGGCCCACGACCGGGCCAGAGACCAGCCGCCGCCATCTGGGGTGCAAAGAGTTCCAGGGTCCGCCAGGGCATGACCGCCACCACGGCATCCACGTGCCTGCGCTTGATCCCAGCCACCACGTCCGAAAAAGTCGTCTGGCCCCGTTTGTAGAAAAAGGACTCGAACCCGCCTGGATGGAGAGCACCCAAAAATTGGGCCAATGCCCGGCCGTATGGGCTCTCGGGAAAAATCACCGCCACCGGACCCGACCAATCCCGAACGCAGCCCCGGCGCCGTTTCCGCGAGCGTCTCCGGCGCCTGGTCACCGGACAACGGCGCGACGATCTTCCCTTTCTCGATCGGGCCCTTGCCCTGGCTCGCCGACAACGCAGCTCAGAAAAAACGGCGTCGAAGACCTGTGCCAAACGGCGCTTGGTATCCGGCATGTCATCGAACACCTGCGTTCCCAGACCCGCAACCGAGGGGTCCGGACTGACCGTTATGAGCGCCAGGTTCATCTGTTGAGCAGCCAAGGCGGCCTGTCTGGCCCGGTCTGGCCGGACAGGGCCCACAGCCACGCCCACCTTGGCCAGCATGGCCAGCCTGCGCACAGCGACCCCGGCATCGTCGTCCACCGGCTCGATCCAGACCTGCGGCCTGGAGAGACCGAAACCAGGCATCCGGGCCGCAGCGGCAGGTCGTCCCCCCATCACGGCGAGCATGGCCCCTCGAACCAAGGAAATACCTGCCCGCCGGTATGGACCGCGAAGGGACACCAACAAACCAACACGGCCAGGCACTATGGATTGGTCGGCCGTGAGCGTCCCCTCGATGCGCAAGCGCAACGGCTCGGATTCCTTGAAGACCTCAGTCGCCTTGTCCGGCCGGCCATGCTCCAACCAGTATGCCGCGGCCAGGGGTGCCAGGAGCCCGGCCGCTAGACTCCGGCGCAGCCTGCCGTAGAGCCCCACCACAGCCCTGGTGGGGCCCATGCGTCCGGCCAGCTCCGCCATGCGCCGCAGGACGAAAAGTCGTTCGAATCCTCGCCGGGCCTTGCTGCGAGCCTTTTCGAGCACGAGATAGGCTTTGATCGACCTTCTGGCCTTCTGGTAGAGCCGGAAAGCCCGGACCAACAAGCGCACAGAGCCGCTGTCGTCCCCCTTGAGCGACGAAGCGGCCTGTTCATATGCGCGGGCAGCCTGCCGAAACCGGCGGGACCGCTCCAGGGCCCAGGCACGCACCACGAGCGCCTGGACCGCAGGATCCGACACAGAAATGTCTTCGGCTGGACCTTCAGACCTTGAATCGGCATTGGCCCCTGCCGATTGCCGCAGGCCGGCGGTCCCTGTCGGCGAGCCTGTCTTCGGACCAGAGGAGGACCGGACCGGCGGTCCCGCCCGACCGACCGCCCCTCCGACCCCGGGACTGCAACCCGCCGCTGCAGCGAGCGCCAGGATCCGGATCGCCTTGGCCGTCGATCGGCCTGCCATCTCAATCTTCATCGATGATCTCTTCATCCTTCTCGTTTTCCCTCCCTCTCGTCTCCCTGCACCCAACTTTCCTCGAACCGAAGTCGAGCCCTGGCGCAAACGATCAGCCGTCCGTTCCGCCTGCCGACTCACCTTCGACGCTCCGGGCCACAATCTCTTCCAAACGAAATGAACCGCCCGTAGTATGAACCAGGCCGGCGAGACGATCTCGGGACAGTTCGACGGCCTCCTTGCTTGCGTCACAGCCCAGCCAACGGCGCCCCAGCTTGTGGGCCACCGCCAAGGTGGTCGCGCTCCCGCAGAAGAAATCAGCGACCATGTCCCCGGGGTCCGAATGAGCCATGACGATTCGCTCCAACAAAGCCTCGGGCTTTTGTGTGGGATAGCCCCTGCGCTCCGGCGACCGCTGCTGGATGTGGCTGATGTCTTGCCACACGTCGGGTGGAGGCACCAGTTCGTCGTCGTAGTAGCGATAAACGCGCCCACTGCTGGAAATGGTCCTGTAGGTCCGACCCTCTGCGTCACGGTGGCGTTTCATGTGATTGGGATGAGACCGCACCTGACCGCAGCTTGGACAACGGTTTCTCGGCCGCGCAATACGTTGGGGTCGAAACACCGCATCCTTGCCCGGGGCATACCACAAGATCGCATCCCATTTCCTCGCGTATCGTTTCGCTCCCGCCCGCCCGCCACTGGAATAGTGCCAGACGATCTCGTTTCGAAAGCTCTCGGGACCCAGCACCTCGTCGAGCAGCAGCCGCATCCAGGCCGAGGCGCGCCAGTCCACATGCACCATGACCTGGCCCTTGTCGGACAGGAGCCTCGCGATGCCCGTGAGCAACCGCCAGGTTTTCGAGAGCGTCTCCTCGTTCCAGACATGATCCTGGTACTGGGCCTTGGAACCGGTCCTGCGTTTCCCAGTCCCGAACGGCGGATCGACATACACCAGGTCGAGACCTTTCCATCCCTCCCGGTCCAGCATCGTCAGCAGGTCCAGGTTGTCCCCCAAGACGAGTCGCCCATGGGACACAGGCATATCGAGACTGGATGCCTGCAAGGGGCCCTGAATCTCCTCCAGGAGCCGCACTACGACATCTCGTTCCCTCTGGGTCCTCACATGCGACGAGCCGTCGTCGTCTCCGACCTGCCAGCCGGGCCGACCGGGCCACCAGAGTCTCAACATGAATGAAACAGGACCATCATTTCGCCTGGAATCCGCTGTCCTCGAGCACCATCTGCAGGGCGCTGCACTCCGCTGCGTTGAATACCGTCTTGGCGAAGGTGGCACAATCGGGCTGGGCAAGCCAACCTTCGACCTTGGCTGCTTCGAGCTGCACCTCGTTGCCGTACCCCTCGCCCGTGAGGCACTGGGTCAGCTCGGTCTTGAAGTTGGACAGAGCCTGAGCCACAATTTTCGAATTGGCCCTTTCCGTCTCGGTCATGGGGCGGTTCATGTTCGCCTGGACCGCCTCGGGCAAACATTGCTTCATGCGGGCGGTAAACTTCGCCACGATTTGATTGAACTGGGCCTGGGCCCTGGGGTGCTTGGGACCGTTGTCCTTGCCGTAACAACCGACCGACAAGGCCCAGACTCCAGTCAATACGACCACGACGACAACGCTCGCCGCCCAACCGGAAGCCTCACCGTGAAACGGTCTCAGTCCGCGTGCCTTGAAAAACATGGTGGCAATCCTCCTTTGTGTCACACAGGCCGAGGACCAACCCACCCGGCCCAAAGCCCTCTGTTCCGTCTGCGTCGCTTCACCTGGGTCGAGGCCTGGCTCCGGCAGGCTTCCCGGCTTCGACAGCCTTCCCGGTTCCGGCAGCCTTCCCGGCAGGTTCCTTTGTGCTGTCTGCCTTCTTGCCGTCCTGACCCGAAGCAGCCTTTGCTCCGCCCTGGTCTGCCCCGGTTTCTGCAAACGTCCAGCCTACCTTGGTGGGCGCCTCGAGTGCCGGAGTGCAGGACTCCATGGCCTTGAGCTTGCCAACGAACGTCTTGCAATCAGCCGCGCCCACCAGTCCCTGCACCGTCTTGAGGTCCAGGCTCTCGCCGTCCTTGCCTGCGGCACAATCCTGGAATGCCTTGACCATGGCGCTCACAGCCGCTTTTTCAGCCTTGGATGCATCCTGGCCCTTGGGCGGCCTGTAGAGGGCCAATACATCTTTGCTGCAGCCACTCAACTTGGGAGGCAGCTTGGCCAAAGCCGTCTGAATCGCCTTTTTCTGGTCAGGGCTCGGCCTGGCGGACTCGTCGCCTTCCGCCGCAGCCAAGGGATCGATGAACCCACCCTTCTCCACCAGTGTCTCGACAATCTGCGGACAGAACGTCCGCTTGTGGATGAGCTTGTCTGCAAACTTGGCACAGTCGTCGTCTGCCACGAGCCATTTGATTTGGTCCAGTTCCGCACCCTTTTCCTCACCAACGCCCTTCGACCCTGTATAACAGGCCACCAGTTCCTGCTTCATTGCCCCGATGGCACGAACGTAATTCTCTGCCTTGGCCTTGTCCGAGGGCTTGTAGGGCATGTTTGGGAAAACCTGGTCGCGACACTTGGTCAAGAGTTTCCCGAAGCGTTCCACCGCCTGGGTGACATCCTTGCCCGCCTGGCGATGACTCGCCTTTTCCACTTTGCTGAACCGATTCCCGACGGCTCCGTACCAGACCCCGCCACCCACCATGCCCAGGGCCACCAAGAGAATGACCAGGGCGCCCAGTTTCTTGCCCCCGCTCTGCGCGCCCTTCAACATCCGAAAACCGAGCCACAACACCAGCAACCCCAAGACCGCGACTGCGTAGCCCGAAACCATTCCAATCGTGTCAGCAAGCCACATGACATCTCCTCCCCGCCGAGAAAGATCTCTCGACAACGCACCGTCCCTCTGCCGGCCGGACCAACCGACCGCAGGGCACGACCATGTTCCAACGGCCCACGAGATTAAACGAGGCCTCCTTGGAACGCAACCAAACTGCAATCCCGCCAAAATCCAATTGGGCCACCCTCGGAACGCACCCAACCCGTCAGGACCCACCCTGGCAAGTTCCGCCATCTATGGACACACCATGGTCCCGTCTCTCCTCCCAACATCCGTGCCATCCCGATCACTTCGGGTTTTCGTCTCCCTTGCCCGAGTTTTTGTCACTTCTGTTCGACGAGTTGACAAAAGCCGCCGCAATCCACACAAACAAGCCAGAGAGAACCAATCCCAGGATTACCGAGATAGGCACGGGATACGGTCTGGGCGGAGGCTCGGTGACCACGTGAAGGGCAAACAACGTGGCCCATACCAGGAAAAAAACGAGCAGAAGCGCCGCCGACCAGAAACACAAACCGGCGAAACGCCGAACCCACAGTTTCGACATGCTGTTCGAAAATCCTTTCCCCGAAATCGAGCCTAAAACTCGACGTCGATGCGAAAAGGTAGCCTCGACAACGAGTTTCTGTCAAGCCACTGCCTCCCTGACCGTTCCACACATATTTCGGAAGGATATTGATCGGTTACGCGAAGGTG
>CAZIJS010000090.1:0-14854 GCA_964539505.1 uncultured Myxococcales bacterium | reverse complement strand
TCGGGCTTGGGGAGACCTTCCTGGGATTCGAGCGCCTCCTTGACATCGACGAAGGCCGAAGGATCACAAACCACCATCCACTCGTCGCCTTCGTCACGCACATCGTCGGCCCCGGCCTCCAGGGCCGCCTCCATGAGCGTGTCTTCGTCCACAGCGTCCTTGGCATAGAGAATGGTGCCCTTGCGCTCGAACTTGAACGACACGGTACCGGGCTTCCCAAGTGAGCCGTTGTGTTTACTGAGCAGGTGCTTCAGCTCCGCAACCGTCCGGTTCTTGTTGTCCGTCATGGCCTCGATGAGTAGAGCCACACCGCCTGGGCCGTAGCCCTCGTAGACGACTTCATCGTAGGACACGCCTTCGAGTTCCCCGGTCCCTTTCTTGATGGCCCGGTCGATATTGTCCGAAGGCATGTTGGCAGCCTTCGCCCGGTCGAGAGCCGCCCGGAGCCTGGGATTGGCGCCCGGGTCTCCGCCACCGATCCTGGCGGCCACGGTAATTTCCTTGATGATCTTCGTAAAGAGCTTTCCGCGTTTGGCATCCGCGGCCCCCTTCTTGTGCTTGATGGTGGACCACTTGCTGTGTCCGCTCATGGGCGTCTCTCCTGCATCATTCTGAAATTTCGGACCTTTTCTCTCATCGCCGCCCGCCGCCAAAAGCAGCCAGGCCGGCTGAGTCGTTCCTACCACAAGGTCTTTTTCGTGGCAACCACGCCGTGACATCCATAGACTCCCCATTGGACCAATGGTTCGCCATTCAAACGTCATCTCTGGGGATTTCCCATCAGGCTCCCTGCTCGATACGACCAACTCGAGCTGGAGGTGCATATACAAGGTGGTTGATCTTTGGAACAATCTAGCGTGTCATACAAAGGCGGTGTCGCACAACCCGGACAGCCCGGTCCTTGGAGGCGTACAGTGACATTGAAGTCTGAATACTTGGAACGTTGCGTTCGCAGCCTGGAGCACGCGCTTGGACTCCTGGGGCGGACATCGCCTGACAGCATCGACTATGATGTCTTTCGCAACGCTGCGATCAAGAGTTTCGAGCTGTCGCTCGAAACCTCTGGCAAGCTGCTGCAAAAAGTCCTAAGGCCGTACTTTGCGAGCCCAAAAGAAGTGGATCGTCTGGTGTTCAAGGATCTGTTTCGCCAAGCCGCAAAACACGGAATCTTGTCAGTTGAAAGCGTTGAGCGATGGTTGCAGTATCGCGACAACCGCAACAACACCGCGCACGACTATGGGGAATCCTTCGCCAACGAGACGTTGAAGCTGCTGTCGGATTTCGTCAAAGACGCCAAGGACCTGGCGGAAATCATCGAGCGGCGAGAGCATGAACCCGAAGATTGACATCGAGCCAAAGCACCGCCACATCCTGTTGGCCATTTTCAAAGAGGTCGTTCCCGACTGTCAGGTCTGGGCCTACGGATCGCGCGTCAAAGGAGACAGCCACGATGGCAGCGATCTCGATCTGGTGCTCATACAACCAGAGAAAGGCGAGGCGGCCCTGAAAAAACTGGAAGCGCTGCGACGAGCCCTCGTTGAGAGCAGCCTGCCTATTCTGGTTCAAGTGATGGATTGGCACCGCATCCCCAAGTCCTTTCGAGAGGAAATCGAGAGACAGTACGTCGTGTTGTGGGAGGGGAAAGCCGGGAAGGAGAGCCGAGGGTATGGAACCTGGAAATGACTGGATACCTCGGTGACCTTCCTCCTTGGCACGAATGTCTCGCCGTCCTAAAATGGCGTCATGTTGCGGCAGTCGTCAAAGCTCATCAGACCACTGAGTCGTCTCGTTGGGATCACACCGAGACGATCTGCGGTTCGCCGGTCGTCCCTTCCATCGAAGCAGTTGCCGATTCCAATGATGAGACCAGCTTCGGTGGTGACGGCCCTGCTGCTGCTCTGCTTGCTGCCCGTTTTTGCGCAAACCGCCCAGGCTCGAGAACACCCCGTCGATCCCCCGGAACCCATGGCAGGGCAGGCCACGGACATGGCCCTGAACCCCTTTCCAGTGCGCCCAAGGACTGGTATCCGCCTCTCTCTTGCCGCCGGCCTCCTTGGTTCCACGAGTCGAGGCGAGGCCTCCTATCATGAATACCAGGCCCTGGCATCCACGGTGAGTGGCTGGTACGGCATGTCTCTTCCCTGGAACTATCTTCGCCAGTTTGCCGTGGGACTCGAAATACGCTCCACCACCTGGCTCTGGGAGACTGTCTCGGTGCCTCCCGCAATCTCCGAACGCCATCAACGATTTGGATTGGGGACCATGCGCCTGGCCCTCTCGGCCCAAATCTTGGATTCGACAATCTGGACCGCTCCCACCTGGTGGCGCTTTGCCCTCTCGGTCTGGGTCCGCGCTTCGGTGCCTTCCACGACATTGGTCCTCGACCGCTCCCGGTACCCCAAGATCCCCTGGCTCGAAGCGCTGGGCCCTGCCGCCAGAAATTCCAGGGCCGCAATCCTGGAGCTGGCGGGCGTGACCGGCCTGATGACATTGTGGCAGGACCGGTTCGCGGTCCGGCTCTCCTGGAATCCGTTGGTCTGGGGCCTGGCATCGGGAACCCAGGATCGTTTCTTCACAAATCTCCATCTGGGGCTTTCCGGCCGCCCCTGGTGGGTCCAGCCCCGAGGCTGGGCCCTGCGCGGCGTCGAACTCCTCAGCGAGCTTGGGCTTTTCGCTGCATACAATGAACCGGTCTACACAGGACACGTCAATGCCGCCACAATGGGCATGGGACTGCGACTCTGGTTCGGTAGAATGGGCCTGGAAGCCGGTTTTCGCTATGGCTTTGGCACCACGATCCTGTCTCATGGTCAGATCATAGGTGAACTGTCTGCCAGATTCCGTTTTGCGTCACAACAAAGTGAGCCGACATCATGAAAGACAAGACTCTGTTCGACAAATGGATATCCCATCGAGGTTTTTCCTCTATTCCGACTGCCGCGATACTTTTGGCACTCTCGATCCCAGCAGTGACCCAAACGTCGGCATGTGGGCCCAATCCAGGCGGTTCCAACCAGGATGCCAGCCCCATGGATGCAGGCACAGACGCCCAGGTTCTGCCTGACGTGCAATGGCCCGATGTCCTGGAGGTCGATGCCCTGGTCCCTGTCTGCGGCAACGGCGTCGTGGAAGGCGACGAAGCCTGCGACGACGGCAACACTGTGTCTGGGGATGGATGCAATGCCACCTGCAGCGAGCAGGACGACTGGGACCGGGTGGCGCCCCAGACCCGCCCCGGAGAGCAGGACGAACCAGTTGCGGCATGCGCGGAAAACGGCATGGCTCTCGTCTGGACCGACTGGAATGGGCTCGACGGTGAGGGCGCCTCGGTTCAAATGCGTCTGTTCGGGACCGATGGCCGCCCCAGCACCGACCAGGCCCAGGTCAACGTGGCATGGAACGGCCACCAACACCAGGCCGACGCAGCCTGGCTCCCGAACGGAGGCCTCGTCGTGGTCTGGACCAAGGGTTCTTCCACGGGAGACGTGGTGCTGCGACTCTTCGATGCTTCGGGGCAGCGGGTCACCGACGATGTCCCCGTTCCTTCGAACACCGACGGCGACCAGCAGACGCCTGCAGTCTCAGTCAACGAAGATGGCACGATTCTCGTGGTATGGGCCGACGACTCCGGCTCTGGTTCGGACCAGAGCAGCTACGCCATCTCGGCAAGACTCTTCGACTCGGACGGCAACGCCCTGACAAACGCACAAACCGGCGACGACGGCAGCTTCACGGCCAACAGCATTCCAGACGGTGTCCAGCGTGATCCGGATGTCTGTCCCTCGGGAAACGGCGGTTTTCTCGTGGTCTGGACCGACGGCAGCAGGCAACTCGATGAGGACGGCTTCGGGATCGCCGCTTCGCTGGTGACGGCAGATGGATCGGTGGGTGACGAGTTCCTGGTCAACGACACCAGGGCTGGCCAACAACTGGCGCCGGCGGCAGCACTCCAGCCGACACTCGGTCCTGTGGTGGTCTGGGCGGACCACAGTCTCACCGAGGACCTGGAAGAATTCGGGATTCGGGCAAGACTCCTGGCGCCGGACGGCTCCTTCAGAACGAACGCCCAAGGGACCGACTCAGACTTCCAGGTCAACTCCACGACCAATGGTTCGCAGGAAATGCCCGATGTCGCGACGCTGCCCTCGGGAAACTTCCTGGTCATCTGGCAGGACTGGAGCGGCATGGATGGTAGCGGATCTGGTATCCGGGCCAGGGCACTGACAGCCGATGGGGCACCAGCCGCTTTTCTCTATTCAGACTCGGGAGAAGACTTCCAGGTCAACACCACCTTCGTCGGGTCCCAGCGACAGCCCACCGTCTGCGCGGCTGCCGGGGCCTTCTTCACTGCCTGGACCGACGAAAGCGGCCACGATCCAGACAACGACACCGCGGTCCGCATGCGCGCCCTGGTAGGCTGGTAGTCGCCAGCCCCCTCCAGGCGACACCACTCTGGATTTACTCTACCCGCGAGCAGGCCACGTCGTGGATCACTGCATCGTTGTTGCTCTCGATGCATTCGGAGGTCTCGCCCGCCCCCTGGCCGTCGTCGTCTACGACCACCAACACATCGGCCTCGTTCCCGGGCCTGGGCGGATCGTCCCACTCGCATGACAGATTTTCACAATCGCCCGGGCCCAGGGTCTGGGTCGTGGCCGATGTGCAGACAAGAGACTGGTCCGCCTGATTGTAAAAGGCCACCGGCACACCGGATGCTACCGGCTCGGTTCCCCGGTTGCAAACCCGGATCGTCAAGTCCGCATGTCCCTGCGACGTGCATTCCGCCAACCCGCCCCGCCCGGCCGTGACATCCGGAGACGAATTCACGTCTGCGCTTCCCTGGACATTTTGACGAAAATTATTCAAACCGGGCTGACTCCAATTCTGGAGCCACTGCGACGTTCGTGGCAACGTCCCGTCTTCGTTGATGTTGGTGACTGCATATGCGTGCTGGTTCCAAATTGTCCGAGAACCTACCCAGCGATCCAAGACGTCGTGGAACACCCGGACTCCGTTCACCGGACCGAGCCACTCTGCCCGGCAGGTTTTGCCCGTACCTGGGGTCGGGCTCATGGGCGGCCCGGGAGGATCGTCACACACGAAACCCGATCCAGCGCCGCCGCATTCATCGTCCGTGGTGCAGCGGCAATACCCCGCGTTGCAGACTCCGCTGAGACAATCGCCATCTTGCTCGCAGCGCAGGCCCCGGAACAGGGGATCCATGGGATTGCCCCTGTGGCTCGTCTCGTAGAAAGCCAAGGAGTGATTGAACGACCAGGTCTTGTCCGTCCTGGGATTGGTCCCGCAGTTCCTGTTGGAGGGCACCACCAACTCTGCATTGTAGTCCCCGTCTATGTCTGCCACGATGGGATTTTCGTTCCATGTGCATGAAGACGTCCAGGTGGAAAACACCACTTCCCCCGTCCTGCCGTCGTAGACGCGGGCGAACACCTCGTCGGCGTAGATGGCCTCGACCCTGCCGTCGCCTTCGAAATCGAAGAGTGAGGAGCCCGTCTGGTTCGAACTGTAGTCCTGAGAGTCCTGCGTCCAGAGGATCCCGTCGGTGCGCAGGGAGTAACAGCGGGTAAAATCCGGAAGTCCCAGGCAGTCCGGGTCGAACACTGTGTAAGAGTCACTCCCCGCTGCCGCGAACTCCACCAGGCCGTCGCCGTCGAAATCCCCCGCCGTGGGAGGCCCGCCGCCCGAAGAACCGGGCAAGGACACGGGCCCGAAGACCACCCTGCCCTGTTCGTTGAGCACCAGGGCCGAGCCGTCTCTGATGACCACAATTTCTGCAACCCCATCCAGGGAGAGTCGATCGTCGAGGGTCGGGTCGTCGCCGTATGTTCCAAAATCGGCCACAGCCACGAACCCACCGTAAGGCCCGCCGCTCCACTGGACGTTCCAGCGCTCGTTTTGACCGTCGAACTTCCAGACGCCATCACCGGTGGCAAGTTCCACCACCCCGTCACCCTCCAGGTCCGCTGCCACCGGGTATCCAGCCCCGTGATACATATGGTCGGTCAAGCCCAGCGAGGAGTCGAGCAAGAGGCCGTCGGAATCGTAGATGAGGCCGCCACTGAGAATTTCGGGCAGCCCGTCGTCATCCAAATCGTAGAGTTCCGGCGCAGACCATCCAGTGGACTGATTCCCGTATCCCACGACATTGTTGGATGCGTCATGGCCTTCGAAGAGCTGTCCCCAGGAGTCCGAGGCAGAATCGTATTTGTAGGCACGCACCGTTCCGTTGCCGTCGTGGACCACGATGTCCGGTCTGCCGTCTCCGTCCAGGTCTCCAATGGCCGGCGGATTGCAGCCGTTGAGATCCGTTCCCACGTTGTATATCTGTTGGCAGGTCGCACCATCCAAGATCCGAACCACGCCGTACGCTCCATTGTAGTGTCCAGAGGACCCGTCCAGGCCATCGTATGACATGAACACGATGGAGGGATGAATCGTGCTCTGATCCTCGTCGAAATCGAAATCAGCCACCATGGGCGTGGAAAGGACCTGGATGTGGTTGGGATAGGGATCGCCTGCAGGCGGGCCGAACCAGGTGCATTGGAGGGAAGGCTGGAACAGCCCGGCAATGGACAGTCTGGTGCAGTCCGGGTTAAACGATCCCCTCGGCCCCAATCCATACGGGACGCAAACCCCGTCATCGCAATAGCTGTCTTCCTGGCAGTCTCCATCCGACTCACAGCTCGGCTGTTCCAGGATGCAGTCCTGGTCCTGGTAGCAAACATACCCTGAATCACAACATTGTGTCCCGCAGGGAGTCTGTCCCTCTGCGCAAGCCCCTGCATCGGACGATGCCCCATCTCCGCCCCCGTCACCGATCACAGAGCCGTCTCCCCCTGCATCGCCCAGGGAGCCATCCCCGACAGCCCCGTCCCCGAGGCCGGCGTCCCTCCAGGCCTTACAGACACCAGCGTCGGAACAATACTGTCCCTCTGGACAGGCATGTGAATCATCGCAGGCCGCCCCGCCCCCACTCGAGTCATCACTGCAGGCGGACGGAGCGACGACCATGAGCAGCAACGCCGGCACTATCGATTTTCTTTGCACAGTCCACATCATATCCTCCACAAACCAAACCAACGGAAACATTCTCCGGCCATGTATCATGGCCCAACGACACCAATGATACTCCACCGGTTGGCCCCACTCCAGACAGAATGCGCTCAAAAAACCGATTGGTGATCCGACAGAAGCAACAAACGAAACTCGATGAAATCAAGAAGACCGAAGGGGGGGATCACTCAACGGGCCCTGGCTCCGGCCCGGACTTTCGCCTTCACGCGGGCCGACTTACCGGGCCCTTTCGTCTGCCCTGGACAGGCCTTCGCCTCGATGGCCTTGCGCCTTGACTCATAACCTTTCGAGTCCTTGTTGCGCAGGTACTTGCGAAGCTGCCACTCGGCATTCCAATGCAGGCCGAATCCCGAGGCAAGGCGGTCTTCCCCAACGAAATTGGACCACTTGGCATGGCTGCGTTGCGCACAATGATGGAGTTCCACATATTTCCAGTATGCCTTCTCAGCCTTGGCGTTCGGCACGCAGCGCATGTCCAGGCAGACTTCCTCGCCCTTCTTGCAGTCCCTTCCCCCGAGACAAAATCCCTTGGGTGCCCTTCTGGTCAGGCGCTTCTTGGCCAGTTCGGCCTTCCATCCCTTCACCCGGTCCAGGGGCCGCCCGGAGAATCGCTTCCCGGTGAGCGCGGTGAGAGAATCCGCTGCACAGGCCGGCATGGAACTGTGATTGCTGAACGTGTATGGAATCCGCTCGGTCTGGTAATACACGGTCAAGCTGGGAATGGCCGCCACATCCAGGGCTTTCGCCATGAGTTTTTCCGCCTTCGTCACTTTCAGGCGGCCCAACCCCATGAGTGCCGCACACTGTTCGAGAAAGTAGGGCGATTTTTCCGCAGCAGCCATGAGCTTGTCCACCACCGCCTTGTCCACCCCTGGCTTTTCTCCGGTGCCCTTGGGCCTTGCAAGAGGAATCAACGCATCCACGTTACGCATGGCGTAGGCGCGCACCGCGGGGCATTCGTCGTCGAGGGCCTTCTGGATACTGCCCACCGTTGGTTTCCGCATCTTTCGACGATTCGTCACCAAGGCCACCAGAGCCATCCTGCGCACCACGCAACTCGAATCCTGGAAGAGCTTCTTGATGAACGGCAAGACCTTGGAAAACTGATCGGGCTTGAGTCCGTGAGACACCAAAGAAAGCGCAGAAGACCGGATCCTGTCGGATTCATGGCCCATGAGCGACACTGCCACCCCAACGAACTCCGGCTCTGACCGCAGGGTCCTGAGCAGGCTGATTCCACTGGTCACCAATTCCATGGGCTTTCTCGAAACCAGGTACCGGGCCAGGACCATGGCATCCTTCCCCTTGCCCTTGTATTCCTTCACAAGGTCCGAAAGCTTCTTTCTGGCAGCATTTTTCTGTCGAAAATCCCTGCCCATCAGTCGCGTCTCGACGTCCTTGAGTCTCGCCGCAGCGGTGCCGGGAGGAGGCACAGCCACAATCTTCGGAAACGACGTGGCAACCCCGTCCGGGCCTGCCTTGGGCAAGGGAGCGGGAGCCGCCACCACCGGGACGGGATGCGACCGGGCCTGCCTGTTGTCACGGCTCTGCGCCGTCTCATGCTTCTCCGTTTTCTTTTCGGCCTTCTTTCCTGCACAGCCGACCAACAGCACCGCCATCACCCAAATCGTGGATTTTCGCATGACAGTATCCTCCTCTCGACTGGTCCTCCGCCGCGAACCATGCACGACCGGCCACTGCGGAGATTTTTTGTTTCGCACCAACAACCTACCATCCCGACGGCAGGAAATTTTTGATCAGCCGCCGTCCCCCGTCAACGCTCAAGTGATCGTGGAAAAGAAAAGCCGACAGAGACAGACTACTGCCAACAATCCACCTGGAGGAAAGAATCCATGAAATCGAGACAGGAATCGATGCCATACTCCGGCACGGAACAATCGGCGCACACACCGCTGGCAGCACTGTCTGCAAGGCACTCCGAACAGGAATCCAGGTCATCCTGTGTGGCGGGATCGAGGGAATCGTAATTGTCCTCACATCCCCAGCTCGCGTTACAATCCGTGGCACAATCCGTCAGGAAAGTGTCCAGATTGTCACAAGTGATGATCGAGTCAGTGGAGTTGTCGCTCACCACGCAGCCAGACAGCGTCCATCCACCAAACATCACAACGGCCAGCAGCATCAAACCAATACGTCTCATGATACGACCTCCTTCGTTATTGGGCCCTCGCACAAGGGCCTCGTTCGTCATTGGTATCATGGCATCATACGAAGAGCCATCCAACTTTCTTCACTGATCCACGATGCGCTCTCGACAGCGGGATACATTCCGCCCCGCGCACAGGCCGTCACATCGAAGGGCTCATGCCCGGACAAATGGATTTGTGAGCATCTCTTCCCGCAGGACCGTGGCCGGCCCGTGCCCCGTGAGCACCTGCGTGGCGCCATCGAGTCGATAGAGCTTGTTCTGAATGGAAGCGACGAGATCCCCCCAGGAGCCCCCGGGCAGGTCCGTGCGCCCCACCCCTCGGTAAAACAGGGTGTCTCCTGCCACCAAGATACGCTCGTGGGCCAGGTGAAAGCACAGGCTGCCTGCCGTGTGGCCCGGCGTGTGTATCACGTCCAACGACAGGGTCCCCACGGAGATCGGTTTCCCTTCCACCAACGAAACCTCTGGGTCTGGAACGCTCGCCATGCCAAGACCGAACATGGCTGCCATCTGCGGGGCGCCCTCCAGAATCGCTCGGTCAGCGTCGTGAATGGCAACCTTTGCACCTGTCGCCTCTGCAACCCGGGGAACCGCCGCCACGTGATCCACGTGTCCGTGTGTCAAGAGGATCAACTCGACCTCGACATCCATGTCATCGAGGACTTGCAGAATCCGATCCGCGTCGAAACCGGGATCCACCACCAGGGCCGACCTGGTCTCGGCACAAGCCAAGATATGGCAATTCGTGGCCAACGGCCCCACCACGAGGGACCGGACCAGGACGGAAGGCCCACTGTTTCCTTTCGTTGTGTCTGTTGAGTTCACTCTGATTGGCTCCCTTTGACTCTCCCACGCGATCCTTGATTGCTGGAAGTGCGACGACGAGACTTCGGCTTCGTCTGTCGTGCCGCAGCATCCCTCTCGACGGTCTTCCGAGGAGGCTTTCCTTTCCTGGACGGCCGTTGTCCAACCGATTGACGGTTCGAACGAGTCGGAGATTTCGTCTTGTCCCTTCCCTTTTCCGCCTCGGCTCTGGCCAGGAGGTCGCGGGCATGGGCAAGGGTCTGCCCCGAAATATCTGAACCTCCCGACATGCGAGCCAACTCTTCGACGCGCTCGGCGCCGTCCAGGACCTGGATCCTACTGACGGCCCGCCCCTGCTCCAGACTCTTTGTGACCCTGAGATGCCGATCTGCATAGGCGGCAATCTGGGGAAGATGGGTGACACAGAGCACCTGCCTGTGGCGGGCCACCCTTGCCAGCTTCTTTCCGAGCACGTCTGCCACGCGCCCCCCCACACCCTGGTCCACTTCGTCGAAGACATACACCAACACCCGGTCGGATGCAGCCGTGGCACTCTTGACGGCCAAAAGAATCCGGGACAACTCACCACCCGATGCTATCTCGTCCACAGGCATCTCCTGCTCACCTGGGTTCGCGGACAGGAAAAACCGGACTCGATCCCAGCCTTCCGGGCCTGCTCTGCGATCGCCGAATTGGAACCGAGGATCGTCGCCTTCCCTCATGGGAAGGGGCGCGAGTCGAACCGAGAAGTGGGCAGCCGACATGTCCAGATCCGCTAGATGAACCGCCACCGCGGATTCCAGTTTTCTGGCAGCCTCGGATCGCGCCAGAGAAACCTTGTGTGCCGCAGATTTTACGCGCGATCGTGCCTTGTCAAACATCTGGTCCAGTTCCATTGCCCTGGATTCGAAGCGCTCGAGAGCGGCGAGTTGCTCATCCAACTCACCACGTCGGGCCATGAGTTCCGCCACCGACTGGACGCCGTGTTTCCTCTCCAAGCCGGCGAGATACAAAAGCCTCTCTTCGATGTCCTCGAGGCGCTGCGGATCCATCTCACAGGAATCCGCCGTCGACCGCAGTTCCATGGCCACGTCTTCCACCAGGGACCGCGCCTCCAGGAGCCTGCCCACCTTGTCTCCAAGACCGGGCTCCACCTGGGTCCAGTGATCCAGGACACGCTCGGCCGCACCCAGGAGTTCCACCACCGAGCCCTGCCGGTCGTAGAGAGCATCGATGGTTTCTTCCAACGCGGAACGCAGCTCCACTGCCGAGGCGAGACGCCGACGTTCTCCCTCCAGGCGATCTTCCTCACCTGGTTCCAGAGCAGCATCGCGCAGTTCAGAAACTTGATGCGCAAGCACCTCCATGCGAAGCCGGCGTTCTCGGGGATCCACCGCGGCGTCCATTTCAGCGCAGACCTTCTTGAAATCCTCGTAGGCTGCTCGATATTCTGCGACGACATCGGGATCCAGGCCGAAACGATCCAGGACTCTCCGGTGATTCGCCGGTTCCGCAATGCTTTGCTGCTCTCGTTGCCCCGTCAAGTCCACGATCCGCCCCAGGGTCTCGGACAAGGTCTTGGCCGTCTCCAACGTTCCATTGACCCGAATCCGACCTTTTCCCGAACGGGCAATCACGCGGCTCACCACCAACTCTCTCGATCCATCCTTCCCTGCTCCTGTTTCGTCTTCATCCCCATCGAACACCGTGAAGTCGGAAACCATACTGCCGGGGATCCGGAGAAGGGCCTCCACCACCGCCTTGTCGGCCCCCGAACGCAAAATCTTAGCCGATGCCCTGCCGCCTCTCAGCAAGGACATGCCGGCCACCAGGATGGACTTGCCAGCCCCCGTCTCTCCCGTGATGACGTTCAATCCAGCCCCCAACTCGATCTCCACGTCTTCGACGGTGGCCAGGTTCTGGATGTGGAGATACTCGATCATGCCCAATGCACTCCCGTCACGATGCGTCTCCCATGCCCAAGCGCTCCCCCCACATGAGCTTCGAACGAAGCACATCGAAAAATGTCCTGGTCCTGCTCCGGTAGAGCAGCAGGGGGAATCCACTCCTCGCCACCTCGACACGATCGCCCGGCTCCAACGGATGTCCCCGCTGGCCATCCACGGTCAGGTAGGAAGCCCCCGCCTCGCGACCAATGGTCACCTGGAGCCTGCTCGAATCGGGCAGGACCAGGGGTCTCTGCGTCAAGGCATGGGGACAAATGGGAGTCACGCAAAACGCATCCAGCCTGGGCATGAGAATGGGGCCGCCGGCAGCCAGACTATACGCCGTAGACCCAGTGGGCGTCGACACGATGAGCCCATCGACCTTGTAGCTCCCCACGGCGCGACCGTCAGCCTCCAAGGTCAACTCCGTGAGCCTGGCAAGGGACGACTGACTCACCACTGCGTCGTTGAGTGCCGTGGCATGCATCACCACCTCGCCGTCCCTGCGAAGCGTCACGTCCAGACGCATCCTGCGCTCCACCGGCAGGTCTTCGTCCAGGACACCGGCCAGGGCATCGGTGAGTTCTTTCTCTGCAAACTGGGTCAGAAACCCAAGACTCCCCATATGGATTCCCAGGATGGACACCTCCCGGTCCGACGCCAATCCTGCTGCGTAGAGCAGGGTGCCATCTCCGCCGAGAGAAACGAGAAAGTCGGCCCGCATCGCCAGTTCGGCTGCTTCCGTGGGCAGGGCGGGGGCCATGTCGACCTCCTTGCCGACCTCGCAGAGCACGGTCACGTTTCTCTCCACGAGCCACCGGGCCGCACGCGCCGCCTGACGGGCTGCGGACCGAGAGTTGTGCTTGAAGAGGACACCAGCCGTCAACATGGGTTCATCCATAATCTACTCCAGCCCAACACGATGCGGCTTTCCTCCTGTCGCCCTACGGGGCATCACCGCCGGCATCCTGCCCTGGTCCCGTCTTTTCTTGTCCGCCCTTTGTCTTGGCATCCTTTCCGCTCGTTGTCCCCTGCTTCTTGCCGCCCTTGCTCGCACTGCCCGAAGCCATGACCACTTCCCCATCCATCACCACTCCTCGCTCCACCTGGATATCGGGTGTCTCGACCCGTCCCTGGAGTCTTGCCGGGGCATGCGCTTCCACCAACTCCGATGCCTTCAAAGTGCCCTTGAAGGCCCCTTCCAGGATACAGGTACCCACGACGACATCGGCCTCCACCATGCCGGTAGGCCCCACTACGAGGGTCCCGGCACTCTCTATGCGTCCCTTGAATGCCCCATCGATGCGCACGGCTCCTTCGAACTTCAGGTTCCCCTCGAACTCGCTGCCCTTCCCCAAGAGGGATTGGATTTCCTGAGTCACGGCGACCTCCCTTCTCCAGACGTCTTGAACATGGGACTGAGGATCACCTTTTTGACCTTTTTCTCCCCAGGATCCACCCATATCATAAACCGTTCCGGACGGTATCCATCCTTCTTGACCAGGACCAAATGACCTTCATTGGGATCCAGACCGTCGATGAGCACCGGCGTCTGCTTGGCCATGGACTTGCCGTCCACCTCCACGTTCGCACCAGAAGGTTCAGTAAACAGTTCCAGTCGCCCGGACTTTTTTCCCATGACGGCGGGAACGAACAGATACAGCACCGCCGCCACGCCCGCCAGGATGAAAAGACCTATGACCAGTCCTCCCACGATTCGAAGTTTCCTCGACGGTGCCAGTGCCGCCTGTTCCTCGGGATCCAAAACGTCATCGAATCCTTCTCCATTGGCTGGGGGCCACCAGCCCGGCTGTGGCGGTGCAGGCAGACCACCCACGACCACAGGGCCAGGACCGAGACCCGCTGCCGGCAGCCCCACCGGGCCGACCAAACGCCCGGAAGTCGGCCCAGGCGCCAGGTCTGGACCTGCAGGTGCTCCTGGAACGCCGGGCACCTGGGCAGGAGGCGGGGGAGGCGGTGTCGGAAGGGCATCGAGCCAATCCTTCTGCGGATCAGACCCTGGAGGGGGTACCGACGGCACAGACGGCAGTCTTTCCCGCACCCTGGTGGGAGCCTCGTCTTCGTCCCAGGAGTCGTCCTGGACCCGCAAAGTTTGCCCTTCTCGGCTCCGGACGCGATCCTGTGGCGTGAAGGACGCCGTGGACTCTTCATCATCCCCTTCACCAAACAGCCTGTGCTCGTCGCCACCAGGATTTCCCCCGGCTGTCACGGGCAACGAAGGATCCGACGGGACGAACCGGCTGGCCAAATCGTCGAAGGCGGGCGGACCGGAAATAACCGTGGCCTCTGCGAAATCGTCCTCTGCATTCATCAAGAAGGGCGATGGTTGATCCGTCACGGAATACTCCGCCTCGGATGAAAAAAGCACACTATGGTCCACCAGGGACACAAAATCCTTACGGCTCATCAAGCTTTTGGGCTCGATGTGGCCAGGCCGCTCGACACGCGTGGTCTCCTCCTCTCCATCGAGCACCAACCCCACGATTTCCTGGAGTTTCGACACCGGAAAGCCGGGAGAATTGTGCACGAGATACTGCTCGATTGCCTGGCCGAACTCCAGGGCGCTCTGCCATCGGTCTGCGGGATCGCGGGCCACCGCTTTCATGACAATGGCCTCCAACTCGGGTGAGACATCAGACCTCTTCCTGTGCAGCGGCGGAATGTCGGCCCTGCGCACCATGTCGAGCAATTTCCCGACGTCCTCTTCGAGATAGAGCATCTGGCCGGCGATGATCTCGTAGAGAACGACCCCTGTGGAAAAGATGTCGGTGCGGTGATCCAGCGGCTTTCCCCAGGCTTGCTCGGGCGACATGTAGTA
>CAZIJS010000089.1:0-15061 GCA_964539505.1 uncultured Myxococcales bacterium | reverse complement strand
CCCCCTCCTCCTTTCCTCCCCTCCCATTCTCCTCTGCTCATGGATCAATCCTGTTTCCATTTTTCCGTCACGAGGCATTTTTACGGTCTTGTCCTTCCAGAGGGCCTGCAGAGAGGCGCTATTTTGTCGACGGATGCTTGATGGATAGTGAAAATTGGATGCGAGCAGATAAAGATAGAACCGATCATGCGCAGCCAGTCGTCTATGGAGTTGGGACAGTTCTCCAAGTCCAGGGAGACAGAACCACCGAAGAGACGGTAGCTGACCGCATTACCCTTCTTGAGGTTTTTTTCCAGGAAAAATCACCTCGTGGATGGCATCGCGGCGCCAGCGCCCCGTCTTGGCCATGGTCCGGGACATGGCTGACTCTGCATCCTTTGCGAGTCGGTCCAGTTCCTCCGAGAGTTCCCCGGACATGGTCCGCCTGCGGGCCAGACCCACCGCCTCCCGGAAGCAGGCAATGACATCTTCTGGGGCACGGCCGGCCCTCTCCATGTGGCGTCCCTGCACCACGAGGATACGACCCGCCGCCAGCAGGGCCTGGACCTCGGCCCCGACCTGCCCCTGGGCACCCAGGATGTCTGCGGCCTTCCTGGCCATGTCCGAGGCGCTTGCATAGGACCTGTTTGCCCCATCGTCGTCGTTTCCACTGCTCAGGGCACTCCGGTAGGCGGCCTGGCTCGCGGCCACATACAGCCTGGCAGCCTCCAATGCCCGGTGATCCTGGCTTGCCTGCCTGGCGGCTTGACCCAAAATCTTGGAGGCCAAAAAATAGCGCCGTCGCGTGTCTCCCCCAAGGCCCACGGTCTCCTCTACGATCCGCGCCCCTTCGGCCAGGGCCGAACCAGCAGCTTCCAACGCCTGCTGCTTGAGCAGCCTGGCATCCTCGGGCAGCTTGGAAGAGGCGCCGCGAAGACCCGTGGCGGCAGCCTTGTCGTACCGACGCACGGCCTGGGCCGGTCGATTGCGCCGGGACCATTCCAACTGAGCGGCCACAGACTGCATCCTGGCTTGGGTCACGGCCACGTCCGTTCCCACAGTGTCTGCGGGAAACTCCACGAGTTCGGCCAGTTCCTTGAACTCTCGCGACTGGGTGAGCACCGCGGCACGCCCAAGGCAGTCCACTGCCTGGTCGTACCGATCCAGGGCTTCGTCCACCTGCCCTAGACGGATCTGGAGTTCTTCGGCCATGCGGAACAAGCTCCATGAGCGCTGGAGCATGGCCGCCAGAATCGTGAAGACCTCTCCTGCCTCCTTGGCCTCGCGCACCGCCCGAAGCGCCAATCTGGATGCTTCGAGCGCCTCGTCCAGCGCGAGATCCGCCCGGCCCTGCTCACCCATGAGAGCCGACAGGGTCTTGGCCGCCCGGCTCGTCTCCAGGGCCAGCCTGGCGACAAGCCCGCGTTCCTTCTTTATTCTGTCTGGAGCGATGGGCTCGACAGGATCCGTCTCGCTGCCGTCTGCCCCGCGTTTTCTTGAGCCGACAACCTCTCTGTCCCCACGAAATACTGCAACGCCAACGCGATGAGCGCCGCGGGCCGTTTCTTCCCGAACCGACATTCTTGGTTCCACGGCGTCTGGTTGGATCTTCGCTTCTTGTTCTCCAGCCGTTGCATCGAACAGGGCCAGCGCGTCACGCCCCACTGTGAGCGCATGCTCCAACAAGATGGCAGTCCCGGCCCAGGCCGATTCTTTCTTTTCCATCCCTTCAGCCACCAAGGACTGGACCGTTCTGAGCGCGTCACGCAAAAAGTCGGACTCAGCATTCCCATCGGCCATCAATCTGTCGACAAGACGTCCCGCCATACCGGCTCTCGCCGATTTGCCAAGGTCATGCTCGGACTTGGAGAGTTCGTCGCCTGCCATGATTTTCAACCGCCCCACTCCTTCGCCCACCGTCCAAAAGAATCGAAGAAGCGGACCGTGCCGTGCCTGCCTCGTTGCAGGCATCGGGCTGAACGATTATCCTCTGATCGGTTCAGGTCCAGTATGGCCCTGGTCGAATCGAAATGCAATCTGCCATGACATCCCCTTCGAAACCAGGGCCCAAGGAGGTGGAGATGAACTGTCGATATTGCGGCAACGAACTTCCTGAAGGCGCGGCCACCTGCCCCATCTGCGGCGGGTCGGCGCCCAGCACATCGGAGAGCCAGGGCAGGGCTGCAGACCAGGGCCAGACGTTCATGGCCGCCCAGAACCAGGCTGCCGCCCAGAGCCCCGCTACGGCTGTCTCCCAGGAGCCCACAGCGGCTGCATCGTCTGCCCCCCAGGGCCCCACAGCGGCTGCATCGTCTGCCCCCCAGGGCCCCGCTACGGCAGCATCGACTGGTCTTCCCGAATGGAATCCGCCGGACGCATTGGCAAGGCGTCCCGACGAACCACAGGTTTCCAGCGCATGGCAGCAGAAAAACGGTTTTCAGCAGCACAATGCATCCTGGCAACAATCCCAACCTTTCCAGCAACAGATCCCTCAGCAACAGATCCCCTACCAACAGCCCCCACAGCAGCAGGGCTGGAACCCACCCGTCAGCCAATCCGGAGCTGGGCTCCAAGCTCCTCAGACCCAGCCCAAGGAACGCCTCACCTACATTCTTCTGGGAATCTTCCTGGGAGGACTGGGAGTCCACAACTTCTACGCGGGATACACGGGACGGGCCGTGACCCAACTCATCCTGACCCTGTTTTTCTTCTGGCTCATAATCCCCATCGTCGTCGTCTCCATCTGGGTCATCATCGAGTTGATCGTGGTCACCAGGGATGCCAACGGAGTTCCGTTCGGGTAATCTTCGAATCCTAAGCGACGCAAACAAGCGTCGTGGTTGCGATGCAGGTTGACGATCTTACTTCTTTCCAGGCAGCAGGCCCTTGAAGAGTTCCATGTCCGCCTTGGTGAACTCGCGCAACAGCGCCAGCAGGAGAAGGTACACAAGGCCCAGGCCCAAGGACTGCACCAGAATCATGAGCCGTGAGGCATGGCCCAGAAACATTCCCAGGCCAAAAACCACGCCACCGGCCAAGAGCACCCGCAGCAGGCTCGCCAGGGGCATGAACACGCCAAAGACTCTGCGCAGCATCCAGGCCACCACCAGCAAACCCAGGCCCATGCCCGCCGCGGTGGCAGCCGCGGTCCGAGAGAGGACCTGGCTGGGATCCTGGGCCGTCACCAGGGCCAAAAGGTCCAGGCCGGCTGCCGCCAGCAATGCTGCGAGCACAACGACGATAGCCTGCCTGGACTTACCCGCACCGTTGAGGGCCCAGCAGCCCAGCGCGATGAGCGCCAGGGCCGCCACCCCCCAAGAGAGGTACCTCAAGGCCAATCCAGCGGCCCGGTACGTTTCCGGGTAAATGACGGTGACGATGTCTCCCGGCCTGGCCGCCAGGATTGCCGCCACCCCCACGCCCACGATGGCCCCCACGCGCATGGTCTGGCCCACGTAGAGCCGCGTCTTTTCGTGGTCCTTCTCGGCACTGGACCGGGAAACCAAGGGAAAGAGCACCAGGGCCACGGACATGAGCACCTGGAGGGTGATGAAGGCAAAGACCTGGGCCGTGCCATACTGGGCGGCCAGCTTGGAGGCAAAGGATGCCGAGCCCACCCCTGCGGGAGCCAGCATGGCGCCGAAACGCTTGATGAGGATCAGGTCCACCCGCATGAGCAGGTTGAAAATCAAGGTGTAGAGGAACATGGCCAGGGCGAACTTGGCCAGGGGCCGCACGGGAATCTTGGGGTCGAGCCGCGATGGAGCGCCCACCACCAGGACTGAGACCAGAAGAATCACCGCCGAGGCGGACACCAGTCCGCCCAGGGCGCCCCCCACACCGACTTTCCCGCCCGAAGAGGCAAACAGCCAGGCACCCAGCAGGACCAGGATCACTTTCAGCGTGGCATAGCCCATGTCCAGACTTGCCTGCCGGATGAACAGTCGCTGACCATTGGCCGACCCAACGAACACGGAGTAATTGGCGTAGAAGACCACCATGGCGCCCATGAGCAGGAACAGGGGCGCCAGGGCCATGTCTTTCCACCACCAGGAAAGCGAGATGCCGAGCGTCACGAGCAGTAGGGCCGCTCCCGTGCCCAGCACCGAATGCATCTTGATGCCCGCCCAGCGCACCTGGGCTGCGGCCCCTTCGTTTTGCGCGGTGAACCGGGACACGGCCTGGATCGTGCCGCTCACCATGACGTTGTTGATGATCACCGCCACCCCGGTGACGAGCAGGTAGTCGCCCCATTGCTCGGGCGAGAGGATCCGAGGCAACACGAAATAGATGGCCAGACCGGACACCAGAAAATACAGTTTGGCCACTGCCAGGGCGGCGGCTCCCTTGCCGGCCGTGGCTGCGACCTTGGCCTCCGAGCCCTCCTCGACCCCGGCCGCCCGGCGATTTCGACTCTCGTTTCTGGATTCGCTCATGGCTCCTACTTGTGGATTGTGCAGAGCGCCGCCCTGCCTGGTTCCATGTGTCTTCCCAATCTCTTGTGGCGTCTCGAAGTCCAGACGACACGCCTGCCGTCCAGCCTGGCGACCAGGGCCCGGACCTTGCCGCGGCCACAGCCCGCTCCCACCTGGAACAGCCCCCAACGGCCCGACCAGTCCCGAGTGATGAGCCGACTCCAGACCGCCCACTTGAACAGGGCCCGGCTGCGCCGCTCCCGGCGCACCACCAGGAGCCTGGTCTTGTTGCAATGCTTCCTTCCCGGCACTTCCAGCAAAAAACTCCTCAAGCTGGGCTCGTAGACCAACAGGCGCTGACTGCGGGTCAGGGCCCGGATCCGAACCGGCTTGCGCGCCGTCCCAGGCTTCCAGCGCCACAACCCCACCAGCCGGCCGCGCCTCGCCGTGGCCGTGAGCCACCGGCCACGCCAGCCGTGGAACCGTCCCACCGACAGTCTGTGGGGCCTGGCTGCTCGAATGGAGGGCTGCTTGCCGGTCCCTGCAATGTCCAGGATGCGCTGGATCCTCCCAGAACCCGCAGTCCCGACAGACAAGGCCAGGGCCTTGCCGTCGTCACGCCAGGAGGCGTCCAGTCCTGTCACCGGCCCGCGCACTCGCTTTGCAAGGCTCACACAGGCCAGGGTCTTGTCCAAATCCACGTCATAGAGTCCTGCCACCAGGTCGACTCGATTCTTCTTGGATTCGAGTCCGTCCCTCCGCCCCTTCCTCCGGCCGGCGCCCCGAGTCCCGCCATGACCATCTGTCTTGGATGGACAGTTGGGCTTCATGGCCACGAAAAGGAAACGATGCTGCTTGAAGGCCCAAAAAACAGGATGCACAAACACCAGCCGGTTGCGCTGGGTCCCACTGGCGCATCGTTTTGGGGCCGTCGGGCCCGGCAGCGCGCAGCGAGGCTCGATGAGACGTGCCTTGCCCCTGGCGCGATCCACCAGGAAAATCCCTTTGTCGTGCGGCAAGGCCAGGAATCGTCCCGAGGTGGAGGGAGCCAGGAAACGACCGATGCCGGTTCCTGCGGCACGAACCAACCCCTTGGGCAAGTCGGCGAGCTTTCTGGCAGGCCCAGCCTTGGCCCCGGGAGTCGACAGGTCCAACTCCATGACCTTCCCGTCACTGACGTAGAGCAAGGACCTGCCGCCCGCCAGGCAGCGCAACCCGACCTTGTCTCCTCCATCCCTCGTCAGAAACCGGCCCGAGCGGCGGCGCCCAAGGGACAAGGCCTCGATGTCACGTCCCTTGCCCCGGGCTGCAGAAACCACGAGGACGGTGGGACCCTTCTCACGAGCCGCAGCCATCCCCTCGGGGCTGCACAAAACCGCGAGGCCGGCCAAAGCGATCAGATTGACGTTTCGTTGCTTACTCATGCGACTCCAGGAACGAAATCCCCTATGTCCGGGGTCGCAACTTGTTAGCATGGAGCGGCCTCCTTGGCCAGTATTGGACTTCCTTTGACGCCTGCGGTATGACTTGCCCCGTTGGTTTTCCGTCAGGCCGCCTACGGACGCATCCCGGCCGTCCGCAGACAGGAAGGCCGGTGCCGGACCGACGGTTTGGGAAAGACAGCAGGCAGGCGAAAATCATAGGCATGACGACGGCAAACAGACAAGCAGATGTGCCCAGGGTGCTCGTGGTGGACGACGAGCGCAACATCCGCACAGTGCTTCGGGCCATGCTCCAGCGTGCTGGATTCGAGACGGTCCAGGCCCAAGACGGCCAGGCTGCGCTGGCGATCTGGGAAAAGGAAGGGCCCTTCGATGCGGTGATCACGGACTTGAAGATGCCTCACATAGATGGCATGGAGCTATTGCGGAGGCTCTCGGCCATGCAACCGGAAGTCTCCGTGGTCATGATCACGGCACACGGTTCGGTGGGAAGCGCCGTGGAGGCGGTGAAGTTGGGAGCCTTCGACTACATCGAAAAGCCCTTCGACAAGGACCATCTCCTGGCGACCCTCGACAAGGCGGTCCGCACCACCCGGCAGGCCGAAAACCACGCATCGCCCTTGGATTCGGATGAGTCCGGCCGATATGGTCTGGTGGGGACGAGCCCGGCGATGCAGTCGCTCTACGACGTCATCGAACGCGTCGCCGACACGCCGTCTACGGTGCTTATCACCGGGGAATCTGGGACGGGCAAGGAACTGGTGGCCAAGGCCCTGCACGAACTGTCTTCCCGGGCCGACAAACCCTTCATCAAAATCAACTGTGCGGCCATCCCAACCGAACTCATCGAAAGTGAACTGTTCGGCTACGAGAAGGGAGCCTTCACAGGAGCCGTTGGATCGAAGCCGGGCCGCTTCGAACTGGCCGACCAGGGCACCCTCCTGCTCGACGAGATTGCTGAGATTCCGCCGTCCATGCAGGTCAAGCTTCTCCGGGTCCTGCAGGAAAACGAATTCGAAAGGGTGGGAGGCGTGGAAACCATCCAGGTAGACGTCCGCCTCGTCGCGGCAACCAACCGCAACCTGGAGGAAGCCATTGCCCAGGGTCGATTCCGGGAAGACCTCTACTACCGGCTCAACGTGGTGCCCATCCGGATGGCTCCCCTCAGGGACCGGATCGAGGACCTGGAGCTGCTCACGAAACACTTTCTCGACCGTTTCAACAAGCGACTCAATCGAAACATCACAGGCCTGACCAGCGAGGCCCTTTCCATCATGAAAACCTACCGCTGGCCCGGCAACATCCGGGAACTGGAAAATGTCATGGAGCGCACCCTGCTCTTCTGTAATGGCCCGGTGATCACCGTCGAAGACCTGCCCGAAGAAATCCGGACCAAGGGCCGGCCGCCGGAACGAGAGGACGAAGCCTGGGACACCCTCTCGGGCAATTTCAAGACCGTGGTGCGCAGTGAGGCCCAGAAAGTGGCCCGTAGGATGATCGTCCGTGCCCTGGACAGGACCGGGGGCAACGTGACCAGGGCGGCCAAGGTGCTGGGGCTGAGCCGCAAAGGGCTCCAGATCAAGATGAAGGAGCTGGGCTTGAGACAACCTGGAGACAGCCAGGAAACCTGAGAAAGTGGCGTATCAGCCCCGAGCCATGCGGTGGCGCCACATGTCCAGCCCGAGACGCACCGCCTCGTCGAAACTCCCTGAATCCGCAGTCCCGGTCCCGGCCAGGTTTCTTGCAGGGCCATGGTCTGGAGAGGTCCGAACAAAGGGAAGGCCCAGGGTTACGTTCACGGTCCGATGAAAATCCAACAACTTGGAGGCCACCAACCCCTGGTCGTGATACATGGCCAGCACCAGGTCCCAATGCCCCTCCACGGCCAGCCAGAACAAGGTGTCTGCCGGCAGGGGGCCGCCCAACTCCACGTCCAGGCCCATCTGCCCCAGGAGATCCCGAGCAGCGTGGATTGCAGGTGCGATGACCTCCATCTCCTCGCGACCAAACCGCCCCTGTTCTCCGGCATGGGGGTTGAGACCGCAGACCCCGATCCTGGGGCGTTCCATGCCAAAATCACGCACCATGGCCTCGGCAGTGATGCGGATGGTCTCAACGAGTCCATCCCGTGACAAGGCGCCAGAAACCTGGGACAGAGCCATGTGCGTGGTGGCCAGGCAGACCCGGAGCCTGGGCCCGGCCATGAGCATGACGGGCCTGGAGACACCCGCCCTCGCAGCCAGGAATTCGGTCTGCCCAACGAAGGAAAACCCCGCCTCCTGCGCATCGTACTTGGTGATGGGGCCGGTGACGAGCAGCGACCGGTCGGGGTCCAGCATGGCCTGGGCAACTGCTGCTTCCAGGGCCTCGACCTGAACGGCCCCAGGGCCGACGAACGGATCGGAGGCCGTGTCGTGGATGCGCAGCCCCTTGCCGTCGAACTCGGCCTGAAACGGTTCCAAGGCCTTCTCGATGATGGATCGAGGCCCGAAAATCTCGGTTTCTTCAGTCAAGATCCCCTTGGCAAGGGCCCGGGCCACCAGCTCCGGGCCCACACCCCGGGGATCTCCGAGAGTCACCAGGACCCTGGGACCATCGTTTTGGATGGATCGGTCCATGTCATGCCCCAAATCGTGAAGAGAGGGTACCAGAGGAGATCCGCCGGGAAGCGGACGAGACAATCAGGCCATGCCCTCCTGGCGGCGCATGCGACGCTTGCGCCTGCGCGCTGCTTCGCGGGACTTGCGCTTGCGGCGCTGGCTGGGCTTTTCATAATGGCGGCGGCGCTTCATTTCGCGAAGCACGCCCTCGCTGGCCGTCAGACGACGAAGCTTCCGAATGGCGCGATCCAGACCGCGCTCGTCCACGCGCACCTCGATGTGCTTTCCCAAGACAGGTTCCGGGTTCCCAGTGGGCATCAGTCTCCTCGTTTGCGAACGCCCTTCGATCGTTTCCTGCTCGACCGAGAGGATCTTTCCTTTCGGCCCCGATCTCGGCCGATTTTTCGTTTCAGTGCGGCTTTTATACTTGGGCGCATTTACCTGTCAAGCCAAACCGTGGCAAAAGTTTTCTCTTTGCGAGGGATCCCGGCCAACAAAAGACGATCCTCTCCGTAGAAGGGACGGTCTTTTCCTTGGAGATGACAGGCGCAAAGATATGGAAAATCAAATCGCGAGGGTTCCTGCCTGCGTCGGTCATGCAGGCGCTTAGCCGTTGAAAAATCTCTGAACGAACAGACCAAACAAGACCAACAAGACGAGGAACGGGCCACCGGGTCCGCCACCGGCTCCACGACACCCACAGCCCGACTTTCCCGAACCAGATGAAGACCCGCCATCCGGTGCCGCCCCGTCACTGGACTGCGGCCCACCATCAAACGTCATGTAAGCGTCACCAAACGTACCCCCATCGCGTCCTGGGCCGCCATCGCTTCCCAGGCCGGCGTCCCCACCACCTCCGTTGGTCCCGTAGGGACCTTCGGGCTCGGCTGCGTTTCCCTGCTCGAAGGCGCCCAGGTCTTCGGCCGTGGCCCTGGGTCGTCGCATCCTGGTGGTCTGCTCGTCTTTGTAATACTCCCATTCGGGCAGGCCCGGCGCGTCCTGGGCCGCCTGTCCCAGGCAGGGACTGTCCGCCTGGAGGGTGAAATCCAGGCCCGCTGGACCCATAAATCCTGGATCACCGCCCTGGATGACATCGGTGAGATCCCCCACGTCGGTGCCCTGCGTGACCCAGTTTTTCTCTCCCGTGACGCCCCAGTTGTCCAGGTTGGGATCCCGGGCCTCGGCCAGGGCCGCGATGTCCACGATGATGTTGTTGTAGAACTCGGCATAGGTGTTTACCGAGTCGTTGCGCATGTTGACCAGTCGATGCGTCTGGCCCGGATCCCTCGGCGTCCCGATGATGGTGTTGTTGACCAGGACCAGGCGCATGGTCTCCACCTGGCCCGTGCCGTCGTTGGACGGCCCGTCTTCATCGTCGAACAAGGCGATGATCTGCGACATGTTGGCGGGCTGGCCCTGGATGAGCACGTTGCCCCTCAGCTCCATCACCTGCTCGATGGGATCGCTGTCGCTGCCTCCGCAGAGGGACTCGCAGGTCATCACGTCGCCCAGGTACGAGGCCGGCCTGGTGATCCAGTTGTATTCCAGGACCGCATGCCTGGCCCGGATGTGGAAGTCCTGTCCTTCGCGGGGATCGTGGAGATACGAATAGCGCAGCGTGAAGGTGCCTCCGTAGATATAAATGTTGTGGGTCATGTTCCCTGAACTCGAAGTCTTGCCGTTCCCGTCGAACTCGCAAAACTCCACCACCACGTCCTCTCCCGACCCAATGAGTCCGTTGGTATTGCCCCGAAACAGGCAATCTCGGATCGTGATGTGGGATCCGCCAAGAATCCGAATGCCCGAGGAACTGGAGTCCTGGCAGTTCAGGAACTGGATCCCGGAAATTTCGTAGTAGCTCCCCGTGATCTGCCAGGCCCCCCTGCCCTTGTCGCCGGCACCGTAAGACCCGGGCCAGTCGCCTACCGGCTGGCCGTCCAGGTCCCAGCGCGGGGGATTGGCAGGGTCCTCGGCCCGGATGACGATGGGTTGGGTCTCGGTGCCCTGCTTGTCGAGGTAGAGCCGGAACTGGTAGGTCCCAGGCGCCAACAGCACCTCGTCTCCAGCCTGCGCCGCCTCGATGGGCTCCCAGCCGTCCTGCGGCCCCACGTGGATGACATCTCCCATGGCACGTCCAGGCAAGACCAGCAGCATCAGCAGAGCCGGAAGTACCCAGCCAGGACGCCAGATCTCACCCCTGGATCCCACCAGGACCGGAAGATGCCATCTGCCATGCCCACTTCCTGTGTTCCCTCTCGTCGTTTCTCGCATTGCAACGCTCCCTTCCGCAGACTCTTGGCAGACAATATCTCATCTTCCCGACACATGAAACCATAAGAGAGTTTCTTCCCACCCTCCCCAGCATTCCTCGTGGGTGAGGGCCGAAGGATCCTCGCTGCTCAAAAACAGATGCCGGCCAAATACTGGAGCCAAAAAAACTGGGTGGACTGATTTTGTGGATCGGACAAATCGAAACAAGTCCTTCGCTCATAGTCGTTGTAGTAGCAGGTTTCATAATGGGCATGAAGATGGGCCGACACCGTGGGATCCGACGAGGCAAGCATGTCGTGGACCGCCTGGTAGACTTCCTTGAGGGGCGGATAGTACTCGATCCAGAGGGCATAGCCTCCGGTGAGCAAGGCGATGGACATGTCCGAAGGCGCATACCCAAATCCCGTTCGCCCCGAATAGCCCACCCGGTACCAGCCGTTCGTCCCATCCATGAAATTCGCAAACAGCGGCAGAGTCGAGTCCCCCAGGAACACCACGTGGGCGATGTTTCTTGCCATGCCGGACAGGAAACGCTCATCGGGAAAGGCCAGCCCGAGCTCGTCACCTGTCTCCGCCAGGCTCTCGAACACCTCCACGAACCGCCTGGCATGGCTCAGGTCCCATCCCACGCCCTGCCCCCGGGCCTGCTGACTCGCATCCGGGAAAGCCTCGCCCTCGTAACCCGCGTATGCATAGCCCGAAGAATCGTCCCACATTCCTTCGTCGAACCCGGCACAGTCCACCTGGTCACCATCGAAATCCCGGCAGGGCCGGTATCCGACTCTGGAACTCAGGAGCAGGGCGGCTGCCTGAACATAGAGCTTGAGGGCATCGACTTCTTCATTGGTGAAATTGGTGACGCTGGGATCGGCATCCCAAGCAGCCAGGAGGTTTGCCACCCCGGCATCGATCCACAGATCCGTATCCGTCACTGCGTTGCAATACATCGGAGAATCCCCATCCCCGAGTTCCATGGCATACTTCAAATCCGTCATGCGCCGATGGGTCATCCCCGTCTCCACGTAGGTCCCCTGCACCCGGCATCCCCAGCCCCGGACCTGGAAGGGCCCGCGTGCCGAGAGCGTCCCGTCCACCGTGACCCCCAGGACCCACCGTCGATAGTGGTCGGCGAGCACCGATCCGAATCGAGCCACCAGGTCTTGGAGTGCCTGGGACCTGGAGTTCGCATCGATTCGAGCAGCGTACCGGACGAGGAGGGAGACCGCGTAGAGAAACTGCGACGAAACCAGGATGGATTCGGCACCAGAATTCGGGTCCACCCACATGGGATAGGCCCGGTCCAGGGCATGGACCGAGGATCGCGGACCGGAGGGATCGGGAAAATAGTAAAAGACGTACTGGTCGGTCACGGTGAGGCTGTCGGCGGCACCCGCGTATAGGGTGGCAAGGCCGTCGATGAGTTCGTTGTCACCCTGGCGCAGCGCATATCGCAGCAACGGTGCCGTCCAAAGCTGCACGTTGTACAAATTGTATGGCCTCGTGGCACTGCCCTCCACCGCGGATTCGAGAGCGGGCCGCAGCCCCTCCCAAGTGTCTTTCAAAACCTCTGGCAGACCGTCGGTTTCACAGGCATCGAGATGAGAATACTTGGTAAACGAAAACTCCGTGGGTTCGCTCACGTTCCCTGCTGCATCCCGGAGACGAAACGCCACGACATACTCTCCGTCCGGCAAACTGCCCAAAGCGGCTCTCCCCTCGCCATCTGCACCGAGACGCCCCACTGTGTCACCCTGGACCAGAATATCGGTGAGGGCCTCGCCCCCAATGAGCACCTCGACATCCTGGTCGCCGGTCCTGCGGAAAGACGACAGCACCCTGGGTGGGTCCGGAGCCTGGGTTTCCACCTCGAAGGTCTGGATACCGAGCCATTGGGAGCGATTTCCAGCCGCGTCTTCCACGGCCAGGGCGCAGTCCGCATAGACCCCGTCTGCCAGAGGACCGAATCGGACTTCATTCTCCCCCCCCTGGGCCTCTCGAAGGTCGCCCTCACAGGGCCCGCGGTAGAGCACCCGGCCCGGCTCGCTGGAAAAGAATCGATACAGAGGAGTGACGTCCGAAGTCACCGCCGGAATTGGTTCGAGTTCGTGCAACAGCGGTGCCTCATGGTCTTCGGAGGGCGTACGGTCACCCGAAGCATCCAGCCCGTCAGACCTGTGACCATCGTCCCCGCAGGCAGACAAAAGACCAAGGGGCCCAATCATCGCTGTGAGCAGAACCAATTTCCAAATGAAAAAACAACGCCTCGTCGCCATGACACACTCCACTTCGCCAAACAACCGCCGTCACTGACAATGGTAGAGCGTGGCACTGAACCGCTCCCCCTTCCCTGTCAGTGAACTGAATGGAAAGATGAACACAGGCTCGGGAATCAAACTCGAAGGCTGCCGGGGAAAATGGTTGATGGTGATCCACTGGTAGCCTCCATCCGAGGTGGCCTCGTCGATGGTGGGATTGAAATCGTTGGCCGCTGCGTCCAGGGCATCCATCACATCATCGAACTTCCCGAGACATTCGTACAAATTTTGCAGCAGTCCCTTGCCGCTGTCTGGGCAATGCAGCAAATCCAACATGGACTCTACCACGTCCACCTCGTTTCCAGAGACGATGATGAGGCGAATGAGGGTCCTGTCCACTCGACTCGCATTCGTGTCGAAACGCTGGCCCATCAAAAGCACTGGATAGTTCGCACAGATATCGGCGACACCTCCATGCGAGGCCTCTGCCAGGATCTCGGGTCCGTTTTCCAGGTCTGCATCCCAGACTGCATCGATGAGATTCGCCAGTTCGATGGTGAAAGCCGCCTCGGTAATCCACGTAAACGCTGGTCCGTAGATGTCCATGACGAGTCCGTACATTGCCTGGGACAGGGACATCTGGGCAGACAGCCCCGCCAGGGACAGAAATGGTCGAGCCCTGGAGGGCAGGGAAAAGACCCTGGCCGCAGATCGAACCATGGTCGCATCACGGCTCAAGACGGCAGCCTGAAGCGGCCCCACATGCTGACGGAGGAATGCGGTGATCAGGTCCACCTGCTCCATGGTCCGACAGGCCGACAGGTCCAGCCCCCGGAGTTGCCTCGCAGCAGCGGCCGCCTGTTCCATGGCTGCCTCCAGTCGGTCGAGTTCCTGCTGGCTGGGATCACTGTCCATGGAAAGGTTTTCCAGGACGGCAAGCAGTGCGTCCAGGGCATCTTCCGACTCCTGGATGCGCCGGCCCAGCACAGAATCGTCTGGGGTGGGCTGAATACCGGCAGCCAGGCAGTCATCCTCCGTGGGCCCTCCGTAGGGCAGAGGATACGCAGCGGGGATGTCCGCCTGGATCACCCGGTTGACCGCATCCAGGTGGGCGTCCAGTCGATCCGCCAGGTCAAGGAGCCTGGAGGCGTCCTGCCCCTCCAGTGCATCGAGCACCTCGTCGAGGGCCATGGCGGCCGCTCCAGCATGGAGTGACACACGGGCCCAGGCAGGGGGTGTCATGGACGAGGCCACCAGGACCGTGGCGTCTGAAACCTCCAGGACCGTCCCACTGCTGTCCTTTGCGACACAACGAAACACATGGTCGCCCGGCTCGGAAAAAGAAAAGGATCCAGACCCGAGATCCGTGGCGTCCTGGGGAGCCTCCAGAGTCAAGGTGACGTCAGGATCGATCCGACGACCCATGGCATCCCGCACCAGGCATCGCACATCCACCACTCCCTCCAGGCCTGCCACGGGAATCACGTTTCCAGACAGGGCCACATCGAGCAGCCAGTCCGGCACGTGACCGTCGGCATCAGAAACTCCAACGTCCCGGGTCAGTGCCCCGTCCTCGATCAGGCCGGTATCCCCGGCGCCGTCCCGACCGCCCCCTCCATCCCATGACAGACCACTGTCCGCACCCTGCCCGTCCCGGCTCGCCCCGCATCCCAATGCCGCCGTCCAGGCCAAGCATGTCACCACCAACCCGACGCCGATACTGACCTTCACGATGCATCCTCCATCGTCTTTTCCCTCCCACTGCCCACTGGGCCCTACCACACATATCGTACCTTCGATGGTACACAGATCCGGCCATGTACTCTAGTCGTTCGACCGGGAAATTCGTTCCGGGTTTTTTGAGCAAAAAAATTCGAATAAAAAAGGAGGTCATCCCATGAAGATCCGAATCACCAGCGACGGGCGGGTGCTCGATGGCGCCCCGAAGCAGATCGTCCAGACCATGCACTACCTGGCCTTCGGCCAGGAGGAGCACGTCCTAGGAGAGTACATCGACTGCCCGTAGAACAGGCCCGCCGCATGACCGAGGTGGATCTGCACGTCCGGGGCGAGACGGACGCCGAGAAGGCCGCCTCCCT
>CAZIJS010000088.1:0-15085 GCA_964539505.1 uncultured Myxococcales bacterium | reverse complement strand
CAGAACACGGATCGAAGGTAGCTCTGCCCTGAGTCTTGCTCGTATCCGTAGCGGACCTCGTTTCCGCTCCTGTCTCGTACTGCCACGAGGTTCCAGCGGAGCGTCCTGGTACAGCCCTGGTCGCAGACCCTGGCGGACTCGATCATGGTCCCGTCCCAGTCCGCACCAAAGACCCATAGGGCGCCGCTGGGGTCCTGCACGAGCCAGTAGGCAGAAGGTGTGCCTGGCTGCATCAGGAAAAAGCGCCTCCAGCTCCCCTCGATCCGGGCCCGGTAGACCCAGGCACCAGACGCCCAGGAGGGCAGGACCCTGTCTTCGGCCCGGACCCAGACCAACTCCATGCTCCCGGCGAAAACGAACCGATCCACCGAGTCGTCATAGCGGGCCAGGCCCCGATCGAGTTGCCGGGAGATGAAGGGGGCCTGCAAACTCCACCCCATGCCGCAGATGCCCTGGCCCGTACTGGAACTGTATCCCACACCCACCTGCGGCCCCAGCCCTGCCCGCCCCGGAGGAAGCCGGAAGGACAGCCCGGCTCCAGCGGCCCCGGTCTGCAGGTCCGGTCGGAACGTCACGCCCATCCCTTTCACCGCCCCGGATCCCTTGGGCTGGACCAGAACATTGGGCCGCAGCGCATTCTTGTTCACCGACACGAGCATGCCCTTGGGACCGCCTCCGTTTTCCTGGTCCGATCTCCCTTGGCCCTGCGCGGCACCCAATGCCGCCCCACCAAGTCCGGCCGGGGCCCGGCCAGGTGCCGAAGTTTTCGGTCCAGCAACCAGGGGCAAATTTCCGAGCAACCTCGGCCCTTGGGAGCGGGTTCCATGACCAGACCGGTCCTGCTGGTCGTCTCCTGGCCCTGCACCTCGATCGACTTGCTCTCTTTTCCCCTGCTCACCATCGCCGACCCGTCGCTCGCCCCCGTCCCAGTCAGGGGGCAAGCCAGACGGATCATTCGCTCTGAACGCAGGCGCACCGGATGCCGAGCCTTCACCCACGACATCGGCCACTGCTGCAGCTTCTTCCCCTCCCCCCAACCCCTCCAGAAGCAGGCCTCGATCCGAGTCTGCCGCCAGACGGCTGGAAATGCGGGTCCGCGCTGCCGCTGTCTTCCTGGAAGGGCTGGCCAGCAGTCCGTTGCCGCCCACCATCGAGCCAAAGACAGGGACCAGCAGGGATGCAGTCGCCACCCTCACCCAGCGATGTTTCGTCCTCGTCATCCCGAAGCTCCCGTCTATGGTACCTGACGCCAATTCTCCCAGCCAGGACTCGACTCTGCCTGCTCGATGAAGTCACGCCCGTTGTCGTCACGATCCAACCCGTATCCCCGACCGAGGATCCCCCGATCCCAGGTCGAAGCCGCCCGGCCCTCACACCATGGGATGTCCGCAGAGCGCCAGCAGACCACATCACCCCTGGACAGAAGGAAGCTCGCTGCTAGACTGCCCCCCCAGCGAACCCGAGGAATCGACTTTGGGTGTTTCGGGCCTGGAGGCAGGCGGGCGCTCCCCATTCGCAGGCAATGAACGACATCGATCACATCGAAGAAGCAGTCGTGGCAGGCATCGCCGAGCTGCTCACCGCAGAGGGGCCGCAAGGAACGACAGGACCGGAAACGGAGCCGGGAGGGATTGAGGCACAGTCGGTCCTGTTTGCCGGGGCCAGAAAGCCCCTGGCTGCCTGGCTGCTGGCCGAGGCGGTGGCGCAAGCAGGCCTGGGCCCGGGGGGCGAAGCGCGCCTCCTGGTGGTCACCCCGGACGGGACCAGGGCCGAGGAGTTGGCCTCGGACATCCACAGGTTTCTGTCCGGCCCGGCGTCGGGGAACCAGGATTCACTGCGCGATACAGACGAGGCGGACAGGGGCGACAAGGAGGACCTGAGAGACGACACGGACAGGAGCGACAAGGCAGGCAAGGCAGATGGGGCAGGCAAGGCAGGTAGAGACGGCATTGCAGAAGGGTTCGTGACGCTCATCCCAGAGCCGGAGGCACTCCCCTATTCGGACATCAGCCAGGACCCAGCAGCAGACCAGGAGTTCTGTGGCGCCTTGTTCCGGCTGACCCAGGGCATGACCGGGCCTGTGGTGGTGGCCTCGGCCCAGGCCCTCGCACGAAAGGTGATTCCCCAGGATGCCTTCGACGTGGCCTGCGACATGCTCGGTCCCGGCGAGACCCTGGACCGTGAAGAACTCGCTGCGAGGCTCGTGGCAGCGGGCTACCGGCGCATGCCGGTGGTGGACGAACCGGGATGTTTCGCCATGCGCGGGGCCATCATCGACCTGTTCACCCCTGCCATGGGCCGGCCGGTGAGGCTGGAACTCGACGGCGACGAGATCGAGTCGGTCCGGTTCTTCGACCCGGACTCGCAACGCTCCCTGGAAGAATGCGCCGAGGTGTTCGTCCACCCGGTGCGCCAGACGTTGGTTACAGACCCAGAGGGGCTGCGCGGCAGGCTCGTCGAGGCAGCCGAGGCCACAGGGTGTCCCTCCTCACAGGTGCGCCATGCAACCGAGGCCATGTCGTCTGGCATGGATTTCTACGGGTCGGAGGCGCTGCTGCCCGCGTTCCATCGCCGCCTCGACCCGCTCTCTGCCTATCTACCCCGAGGGATCCGGGTCCTGGTGGAGGACGCAGCCCGGGTGGAATCGGTCCTGGCGCGGCTCTCAGAGCACCTGACGGAAGGCTATCGCCACTTCACGGCTTCGGGGCGTCTGACGTTCGAGCCCGACCGCTTTTTCCTGGGGGCCCTTCGGGCAGAAGACCTGCTGGATCGGCCGCCGGCAGGCTGGTACGTCACCACCGACAGCCCTGCAGGCGGGCCGGTGCGGTTCCAGCTCGAATCCCAGGACCTGGCGGACCTCACGGCGCAGACGAGGCAGGCTGCGGCCCAGCCTGGGGCCGAGGTCTTCGCTCCCCTGGCAGGTCAGCTCAGAAAATGGATCGCAGCACAGTGGCGGGTGGCGCTCGTCTCTCCAGACGCCAGGGCCGCAGACCGCATGGCCAAGTTCCTCAAGGGATACGGGATCGAGGTGGCCCTGGCCGGACAGGATCGTTCCGCGGCACGGATCCTGTCCTCCGATAACAGGCTTTCTGCCGGACGAAGGACGGAGGACAGGAGCACAGGCAAGAACAAAATCCTGAGCGGGAGCAAAAAGGGGAGCAGGGACCCGAGCAGCACCCGGAGCAACGCCCGGGGCAGGGGCGGGGCCCGGCAGGTCGGCCCACCGAGGCCTTCCGGCCCAGCGAGGCAAACTGAGGGCAAGGAGGCAGGAGGAGCATCCGGGCCCGGCGGGGTCCTTGCCGGCCAGGTGACGCTCTGGTGGGGCAGGGTCTCTTCCGGATTCGTCTGGCCCCAGGCCAAGCTCGCCCTGGTGTCGGAGGCAGAACTGTTCGGCTCTGCGTCCAGAAGACGCCACCAGGGCAAGCCCAGGGGACGGGCCCTGGAAGACCTGGGCCAGCTCAAAGACGGCGACTACGTGGTGCACGAAATCCACGGCGTGGGACGCTACGAGGGCCTGGTGCGCGAAGTGGTGGGCGGGGTGCCCGCCGACTTCATGGCCATCCGCTATGCAGGAACCGACCGGCTCTTCGTGCCGGTCCACAGGTTTTCGGTGGTGCGGCGCTACCTGGGAGGCAGCCCGGACCACAAGCCGCCCCTGGACAAGTTGGGGGGCGTGACCTGGGGCAAGCGCAAGGCCAAGGTGTCGGCCCAGGTCCGCAAGCTGGCAGAGCAGCTCTTGAGACTCCATGCCGAGCGCAAGCTGGCCAAAGGGTTCGCCTACCCGGAGGGAGGCGAACTCATGGCAGCCTTCGAGGCCTCGTTTCCCTACGAGGAGACGCCCGACCAGCTCGCGGCCATCCAGGCGGTGCTCGACGACATGACGTCGGACAGGCCCATGGACCGGCTCGTGTGCGGAGACGTGGGCTACGGCAAGACAGAGGTGGCCATGCGGGCCGCGGTGCTCGCGGCCCTGGCGGGCAAGCAGGTGGCGGTCCTGGCCCCAACCACGGTGCTCGTAGAGCAGCACCTGCGCAGCTTTTCGGCCAGGATGCGCATGCTGCCCATCCAGGTGGCGGCCCTCAGCCGCATGACCCCCAAGTCACGGCAAAACGAAATCCTCGCCGACCTGGCCGACGGCAAGGTAGACATCCTGGTGGGCACCCACCGCCTGCTGTCCAGCGACATCCGGTTCAAAAATCTGGGCCTGGTGATCATCGACGAAGAGCAGCGATTCGGCGTGGCACAGAAAGAGCGCCTCAAGGAACTCAGGACCGAGGTGGACGTGCTCTCGCTCACCGCCACGCCCATCCCCCGGACGCTCCAGATGGCCATGGTGGGCATCCGGGACCTGAGCATCATCGCCACCGCCCCGGTGGACCGCACCGCGGTCAAGACCTATGTCACCTCCCTGTCGCCCTTGACGCTCATCGAGGCCATGCGCCACGAACTCAAGCGGGGCGGCCAGGTCTTCTTCGTGGTGCCCCGCATCGGAGAAGGCGGCAAGGACTATGCCGGCGACGGTCTGCACAGTATCGAGTATTGGGCCAAGCAAATAAAGGAATGGGTCCCGGAAGCAGACCTGGCCCTGGCCCACGGCCGGATGGATGCCAGGCGCCTGGAACGGGTGATGGTGGACTTCGTGGCGGGCAGACACCAGATTCTGGTCTCCACCAGCATCATCGAGTCGGGCCTCGACATCCCCGATGCCAACACCATGATCGTCATGGATGCCGATCACTTCGGCATGGCCCAGCTCTATCAGCTCAGAGGCCGGGTGGGGCGCTCGGGAAGGCAGGCCTATTGCTATTTCGTGGTGCCCTCCCTGTCAGGACTCACCAAGAAGGCATCGAAGCGCCTGGCGGCCCTGGAACGCCTCTCGGGCCTGGGAGCGGCCTTCAATCTCTCCCTCGAGGACATGGAGATCCGGGGGGCGGGAGACATCCTGGGCGCCAGGCAGTCGGGGCAGGTTTCCGCCGTGGGCTACGATACCTATGTCCGCCTGCTCGAAGAGGCCGTGGCAGAGCTGAGCGACCAGCCGGCGCCTGGGAAACGGGACTGCGACATGAGCTACGACGTGCCGGCCTTCCTGCCCGACGAATGGATCGCAGACCCAGGACGCAGGCTCCACTACTACCAGCTCCTCTCGAGTGCCCAGACAGACGAGGATGTCGAGGCCATCATGGCCGAACTCCTGGACCTCTATGGCCATCCATCCCCGACCGAGGCGGAGCTGCTGGCCCAGATGACCAAACTGCGGATCCATGCCGCGGACCTGGGAGCCCAGCGCCTGGAACTGGCAGGATCGAGGCTCGTGCTGGACCTGGGGCCCGACACCCCTCTCGATCCGAGAATGGTGCTCGACCTCATCCGAAACGACCGGCGCTACCGGATCACCCCAAGGCAACAAATCATCTTCAAAATCACGGCGGATGGCGGCGGATCCGACGGCCCAAACGGGCCTTTCGTCAGGCTCGATGCCGCCACAAGAGGGTTGCGAAAGCTCAGGGCCTGTGTTATTGGGCGGACGAAAAATCCAGGCGGCCGGAAATAGGAGGGCAGTCCGCCTGGTTGAGGCTGGATGTCGGGGTTTTTCCCGACGGACTTTCGGTCACACGACAACATGTTCCAGGACAAAGGAGAATGCCCATGAAAAAGGCGGCCTATGTGATGGCAGGCATCGTCGGAATGGCGGGCCTGTGGCTCATCGGTTGCGGCAAGTCCGGCCCGAACAACCAGGCCTCCAAGACCAAGCCGCAGGAAAATCGCGCCCAGACGCAACCCAAGCGCCACCAGATTCCTCCCTGCCCCGAGGCGGACAAGACCAAGGTGGTGGCGGAGGTGGACGGCACCAAGATTATGAAATGCGACGTCTACGACCGGATCCACCGGCTCAGCCCGTACATCCGGCGGCGCTACACCACGCTCCAGCGCAAAAAAGAGTTTGTGGACCGCATGGTCCGATTCGAACTGCTGGCGGCCGAGGCGGCCCGCGAAGGTCTGGACAAAAACCCTGACGTGGTGCGGGCCAAAAAAGAAATCATGGTCCAAAAGCTCGTGCGCAAGATGTTCCGCGACAAGTTCAAGCCCTCCGACGTCACGGAAGACGAGCTCAAAAAGTTCTACGATGCCCACAAGTCCGACTACAACAAGCCGGCCATGGTGCGCATCAGCCATATCCTGGTCAAGTCCAAGGCCCAGGCGGACAAGATCCTGGCCGAGGCCAAGAAGCTGGACGTGCGCGGATTCCGCAAGCTGGCCAGGGAAAAGTCCATGGACGAAGCCACGAAATTGCGCGGCGGCGACCTGCGCTACTTCCCCGCCGACGACACTGCCCTGCCAAAGCCTCTGGTGGAGGCGGCCTTCAAGCTCCAAAAACGCGGCGACGTGGCAGGCCCAATCAAGACGGCCAAGGGCTGGCACGTGATCTGCCTGACCGGCAAGCGCCCGCCCATCAAGCGCGCCTTTGCCCAGGTCAAACAGCTCCTGAGAAACCGGCTCCTGCGTGAAAAGCGTGCCGAGGCCCAGAAAGCCTTCGTGGAACAGCTCAAAAAACAGACCAAGCCTTTCGAGGTCTACGAAGACAAGCTCTCCCTGGTCAAGGTCTGCAAGGGCGACACCAAGGGGTTGCACCGGATGCACCCGCCCCGGCAGATGTTTCGACCCAAGGATCCGCATGCGAGGCGCGGCCACGGCGGAGCCAGGAGATAACCCATGAGCACGACGAGAGGTGTTGCCATGAAGAAAGCAACTCGAAATATCAAGGCGATGGTGGTGCTCGTCACCCTAGCAGGGCTGGGCACCGCCGTCTGGGCAGCCACTAAGAAGGCCGATACCAAGAAGACCGACAAGGACTGTGCCATGCCGGATTCGGTGCGCAAGCAGGTCCTGGCGAAAGTCGGCAAAGAAGTGATCACCGTGGGCTCCTTTGCCGACGAGATCAACCGCAAGAGCCCCTACCTGCGGGCCAGGTACGAATCCATCGATCGGCGCAAGGAACTGCTCAAGAATATCGTCCGCAGGGAGCTACTCGCCGAAGAAGCGGCCCGCAAGGGACTCGACAAGGACCCCGACGTCCAGCGAACCATGAAGCAAGTGATGATCCAGAAGCTGCTGGCCAAGGTCTACAAAGAACGGGTCGAATCCAAGGGCGTCACCGACGAAGAACTCCAAAAGTTCTACAAGGACCATTTCAAGGAATACAACAAGCCCGAGCAGGTCCGTATCAGCGTGATCCTGGTGCCGGACAAGGCCCAGGCCGACAAGGTGCTGGCCGAGGCCAACAAGGCCAAGGGCAACATGCGGACCTGGCGCGAACTGGTGCGCAAGTACTCCCAGGACAAGGCCTCCAAGATCCGTGGTGGTGACCTGCGCTACTTCGACGCCCAGTCCACCCGCGTGGCAAAACCCCTGGTGGAGGCAGCCTTCAAAATGGCAAAACCCGGCCAGATCACCGGCCCCATCAAGACAGACAAGGGCTGGTACGTGATCCGGCTGACCCACCGTCGCAAGGCCTTCAAGCGGACCCTCGACGAGGTCAAAGACCAGATCACCCAGCGCATCTTGCGCCAGAAGCGCTCCACCGCGATCAAGGCGTTCATCGAAGAGCTCAAGAAGAAGGCAAAGATCAAGGTCTACGACAACGAGCTGGCCAGCCTCAAGGTGGACACATCCGCTCCGATCCGCATGCTGCGTCGGCCCGGCGTCCACTTCAAGGGCAACAACAACTACCGCAGACGCCGCCATGGCAGGCCGCGGCCCCGCGCCCACACCGGCAAGTGATGCGCGCGGACCATTTCCAGAGCGCCGGACGGTCGCCATTTGGTTTCCTCCGGCGCTGTCTCCTCTCCCTGCTGGCATTCCTGGCTCTGGCCACCTGGTGGCCCCGACCGGCTCGAAGTGAAATCGTCGAACGCATCGCAGCCGTGGTGGGAAAGGACGTGATCCTCCTGTCGGAGGTCAATGCCAGGGTCCGGCCCTACCTGAAGCAAATCCTGGGCATCAAGGATCCCGCGGCCAGGGATCGTGCCCTGCGCAAGGTGCAGCACCGGGAACTGGAACGCCTCGTCGACGAACGTCTCATCCTCCAGGAAGCAGTGCGCAGAAAAATCCAGGTCTCCGAAGGAGAGGTCAACAGGGCCATCCAGTCCGTCTTGCGGCAAAACAAGATCACCTACAAGGAACTTGCCGAAGCCCTCAAGACCCAGGGCCAGAGCATGGAGCAGTACCGCACCATCTTGCGCCGCCAGATCCTGCGCCTCAAAGTGATCAACTTCGCGGTGCGAGCCCGCATCACGGTGAGTGAAGACGAAGCGCGGGCTTTCTACGAAACCCAAAAGCGCAAGCTGGGCGTGCAACAAAGGGTCAAGGTGGCGGTGATCCGCCTGCCCCTGTCCCACGCCCCTGCCGCGGCCATGGCAAAGGCTCGGAAACTGATGAGACGACTGGCCAAGCACCCAGAGGCTTTCGCCGCCGAGGCGCGGCGTCTGTCGAACCATCCCAGCGCATCGAAGGGTGGGCTGCTCGGGTTCATCGACAAAGGCGTCCTGCCCCCGGTGGTGGAACGTCGCATCTTCGCCCCCGGGCTCAAGTTGCCCGCCCTGCTGGGGCCCTTTCGGACGGACGACGGCGTCTACATCGTCTCTGTCCTGGGGCGCAAGGAAAGCGAAGCTTTGCCCTTCGCCCAGGTCAAAAACAAGGTGCGCCAGCAACTGCTCATGCAGCGCATGCAGACACGCACCGGCAAGTGGCTCCAGGAACTCAGGAAAAAGACCTACATAGACATCCGTCTCTGAAGTGGGAGGTTGGACCATGGATCCCCGTGAACGCAAGGCCGTCGAGGAAGCTCAGGCCCGCTGGACGAAAAACGTCCTCGAACCGCTCACGGCCAGAAGGCCCGAACGGCAGGAAGAATTCGAGACCCCTTCCGAACTGGAAGTGGAGCGGCTCTACAGCCCGGCGAGCCTGAAAGAAAACTGGAACTATGAAGAGCAGCTCGGATTTCCCGGCGCCTACCCCTTCACCCGGGGAGTCCAGCCCACCATGTACCGGGGCCGACTCTGGACCATGCGCCAGTATGCCGGCTTCGCAACGGCTGCCGAGACCAACGCCAGGTATCGCTATCTGCTCGAACAGGGCCAGACCGGCCTGAGCGTGGCCTTCGACCTGCCAACCCAAATGGGCTACGACTCGGACCACGACCTGGCCCGCGGCGAGGTGGGAAAGACGGGCGTGGCCATCTCCAGCCTGGCAGACTTCGAAGTCCTCATGGACGGCCTGCCCTTGGACCGCATCTCCACCTCCATGACCATCAACTCCACCGCATCGATCCTGCTGGCCATGTACCTGACCCTGGCCGAACGCCAGGGCGTGCCGCGAGACAAGATCCGCGGCACGATCCAAAACGACATCCTCAAGGAGTACGTGGCCCGGGGAACCTATATCTTCCCGGTCCAGCCCTCCATGCGGATCATCACCGACATCTTCGCCTTTTGCCGCGAGGAGTTGCCCAAGTGGAACCCCATCAGTATCAGCGGCTACCACATCCGCGAGGCCGGCTCCACCGCGGTCCAGGAAGTGGCCTTCACCCTGGCCAATGGCATTGCATACGTCCAGGCGGCCCTGGACGCCGGCCTGGAGGTGGATGCCTTCGCCGGCAGGCTCTCCTTTTTCTTCGCCGCACACAACAACATCCTCGAAGAGGTGGCCAAGTTCCGGGCGGCACGCCGACTCTGGGCCCGCATCATGAAGGAACGTTTCGGAGCCAAGAAGGACCGGTCCTGTGCCCTGCGTTTCCACACCCAGACCTGCGGCCATACCCTCACGGCCCAGCAGCCCGACAACAACGTGGTCCGGGTGGCCTACCAGGCCCTGGCCGCGGTGCTGGGCGGCACCCAGTCCCTCCACACGAACTCGCGTGACGAGGCCCTGGCCCTGCCCACCCAGGAATCGGTGACCATCGCCCTGCGGACCCAGCAGATCCTGGCCCACGAAAGCGGCGTGGCAGACAGCATCGACCCCCTGGCAGGCTCCTATGTCGTGGAGGCCATGACGGACCGGATCGAGCAGCTCGCCTCGCAGTATATTTCAAAAATCGATGAGATGGGCGGAGCGCCCAGGTCCATCGAGCAGGGCTACATGCAAAACGAGATCGGCAATGCCGCCTACCGGACCCAGAAGGCCATCGAGTCGGGCAGCCGCATCGTGGTGGGCGTCAACAAGTTTACCGGGGAAGAAGAGGACAGACCACTGGAAACCCTGCACATCGACCCGGCGGTGGAAAAAGCCCAGGTGGAGCGCCTGGCCAGGCTGCGGGCAGAACGAGACAACGGCCAGGTGCAAAAGGCCCTGGCGCGCGTCCGAGACACAGCCAGGTCCACAGACAACATGATGCCGCCCATCATCGAGGCGGTCCGGGCCTACGCCACGGTGGGAGAGATCTCCGACGCCATGCGCGACGTCTTCGGCCTCTACCAGGCAAGCTGACCCAATCCCGAGGAGAAAATTCCATGATCCGGAAAATCGATCACATCGCCATTGCGGTCCGCGACATCGACGAGGCCGCCGAGTTTTTCGCCGAAACCCTGGGCCTGACATTGGGCGGCATCGAAGAGGTGGCGGAACAAAAGACCAAAGTGGCTTTCATCCAAATCGGCGAGGTCCGCATCGAGCTGGTCCAGCCCATGGTGCCCGACTCTCCCGTGGGCAAGTTCATCGACAAGCGCGGTGAAGGCATCCACCACATCGCCTTGTCCACAGACGCCGTGGAAGACGACTTGAAAGCACTTGCAGACAAGGGCGTCCGCCTCATCGACAAAAAACCCAAGACAGGGGCCCACGGCGCCAAGATCGCCTTCCTTCACCCAAAGTCCTCGCACGGCGTGCTCACGGAACTCTGCGAGCGCCCATCTCAGCAAAGCTGACCGGACCCAACGAGGATCCGAGGCCCCAAGTCGCTGCCCCTGGAAGAACGAGCTGCAAGGAGTCTGAGTGACGTGACAAACCAAGCGCGCGAGTCCAAGGTGCCCACCGTCGAGACGCTGGTGCTCTGTCCCGCATCCCAGCGGGCGGCCCTGGCCCGCGAGATGCAGCTCATCGATCCCAACCAGGCAGTGGAGGTGGGTGAAGACATCACGGTGCTGCAGGCGATCCGATCCCACAAGGTCCGGTTCCGGCTGCATTTCGTTCACAGCGCCGAGGAGGCCCGCCAGGCCATCCGCAGGCGCTACTTCCATATCATGGTGGTAGACGACTCCAACCAGACCTGCGCCCATACCGGGACAGGGCTCATCTTCGAAGCCCACAGGGCCCTGCGCGACGACGACAGCCTGGTGTCCCCCTGGCGATGGGACAGAACCCTGGTACTCCTGCCCGACGCGCCATGCAAGGTGGACATGGCCTTTCAGACGGGCAGGCTGGGGCTTGGCGGCTACGATGTACGCCCCCTGTCAGCGCAGCGTTTCTACAGCCGACTCTGGGAGATCGCCCAACGCCGGGCCAACGTGGGCAAGATCGCTCTCTGCCTGGCAGGCGGCGGCATCGAGGGACTCATTTACGAAATGGGGGTGCTGCGGGCCATCGACACGGCCCTGGACAATGCCTCGGTCACCGACTTCGACATCTACTGCGGAATCAGCGCCGGCGCGATCCTCTCGTCGGTGCTGGTCAACCACGTGCCGGTGGACCAGTTCCGGCTCGCTTTCGAGCGCGACTCGCCGGCCGTGGCCCCGGTGACCCAAAGCACTATCTTCGATTTCGACATCAAAGAATACCTTGCCAGGATGGGCCAGATGGTCTACGGCCTAAGCAGGCTGAAAAAAGGACCTGCAGGGGCCATGTCCCTGGCCCTGCGTTCCGTGCCCGTCGGGTTCTTCGGAGGCGACCGGATCGAAGCCCACATCCGAAACGAACTCAAGCGGGCCGGCAGGACGAACGATTTTCGGCGACTCGACAAGGAGCTCTACATTGGCACCACAGACCAAGACACCTGGGAACACATCGTCTTCGGCGAAAAGGGATGGGAAGACGTCCCGATCTCAGAAGCCGTCCGGGCCTCGATGGCCCTGGTGCCCTTCTACACACCCAAGTGGATCCGGGGCCGCTGGTTCGTGGACGGGAGTTTTACGCGAACCACGGAGCTGGATGTCGCAGTCGGGAAAGGGGCCACACTGGTCGTCATAGTCGATCCCCTCATCCCAATCCGCTCCACGGTCTCTGGCTACGTCAAGGCCAAGGGCGGGGTCTTCTCCATCATCCAAGGGCTCAAGGCGCTGGTCCACACCAGATTCAAAGAAGGTATGGGACGCGCATTGGAGCGGTACCCGGAGGTGGATTTCTTCGTGTTCAAGCCCGAACAAGACGACATGCGCCTGATGTCCGGCTCCCCCCTCAAGTATCACTACCGATTGGAGATCGAACGCATCGCCTACCACCGGACCCTCGAGCGCATCCTGGAGGATTTCGTACGGTTCCAGGGCGACTGGGGCCGACACGGCCTGCTTTTGAACAAGGAACGGATTGAACAAGAAATCCAGCGAATCCACCGCGACGAGCAGTCCTGACGAGTCACCTGGGCGCGGCGGCGATCATGGTGGAAACCCACCCGAGCAGGTCTCGGGGCGGACAGCTCGCTTCCAGCATGTTGCGAAAGGTCGCGGCCGCCTGCCGGTCGCCCTGCAGATGGGCGGCCACCGAGGCCCCGGCCCAGGCTTCGCAGAGCTCCGGCCTCAGTCCGCCCAACTCCGCGAAGGCAGCCCGGGCCCGGGCGTGGTCCCCGGCCTCCAGCCTGGCCGCCGCCAGTGCCAAGAGACTCGCCCAGGGTTCTGCGACCCGCTCTGCCAGCCCCACCGTCAGTCGGCTTTCCTCTCGCTGTCTCGACATTCCGTCCGCCTCCTGTCTGGGCGCCGGCACCCCGGCGTCTCTACCCAATGATGAGACCCGAGGCCCCATTGCCGATCCGATGCAACGACTCTCGATGGCTCCTGACCAGAGAAGCCAGGACATGGGCTCCCTGGCCGTCGAGCCAGGAGGCCAGCCCCTGCATCGCCCCGGCGTCCAGGCCCCGGCCCGCAATCTGCAAAGACTGCATGGGACCCGACGGGATGCCGGGCCGAGACAGGGCCGCGGACCTGGGCCTGCTGGAAAGAAGACGGGCCACAGTCCCTCTGTGCGCAGCACGCGATCCCGATGGCCTCGCGCCCGAAGAACTCGGCCTCCGGCCTGGAGCGCGGCGCCGCGAGCCGATCCTGGGTGCGGGCCTGTTCGACTCGGAGAACCCCAAGCCCCGGGCCGGCTTGCGCCCTGATCCCCTGTTGGACGGCAGGCCACCGGCCGGCCTCCTCCGGGAATGCGACAGGGGAATCATGCAGCCTCCTCCTCTCTGAGCATCCGCAGAATCGCTGCCACCGCGTCGTAGAGACGCTCTGGGATCTCCTGATCCAGCTCCAGTTCCCACAGGGCCCTGGCCACGGCCACGTCCCGGTAGATGGGGATGCCGGCACGCCTGGCGATCCGGCGAATCCGCTCGGCCGTGAGGTTTTGTCCCTTGGCCACCACCACCGGCGCCCTGTCGCGTGCCTCGTCATATCGCATGGCCACGGCGAGCCTGGTCGGGTTGGTGACCACGAAGTCTGCATCCACCACTGCCTGCATCATGGCCTCCTGCACGATTTCCTGGTGAAACTCCATCCGCTTGGCTTTATGCTGGGGATCGCCCTCCTGCTCCTTGGACTCCTTTTGGACCTCGTACTTGGTCATCATCAGGCCCTTGATGTGGCGGTGGCGCTGGTAGGCGTAGTCGGCCAGGCCCACCACCACGAAGAGCAGCCCCATCTTGAAGAGCAACGACTTGGCCAGCAACCACAGCACCAGGGCGAAGCGATCCGGCCTGGTCCCCACGAGCCTGACCAGGACGCCGGCCAGGTCCGACAGGACCCAGTAAACGAGGACCGCGGCCAGGGTGAAGACCAACAGGGTTTTGAGCAGGTTGAACAGAGCTTGCTTGCCGAACATGCGGCCAAGCCCCTTGATGGGATCGAGGTGTTCCAGCTTGGGCTTGAGCGGCGCAAAGGTGATCACCCCGCGGGCCTGGGCCGCCCCAACCGCCAGGGCCGCTACCAGGGCGGCGCCCAGCACCGGACCCACCACCAGGAGCATCTGGGTGGCGGACCAGCCCAACATGGCCTTGGCGTCGGGCATGGAGGCTGCCCGGGAAAACAGGGTCTGTCCCACCAGCAGGACCTGGCCTCCCATCCATCCCACCATCCCGGCCAGAACCCCCACCACGGCCCAGTAGATCACCGCCCCGGACAGGTCCCGGCTCTTGGCCACCTGTCCCTGCTCGCGGGCCTTCTGAAGCCTCCTGGGCGTGGGCTGTTCTGTGGGCTCGCCGCCCGGCCTGTCCGCCATGTCCGAAACTCCTTGCCTGGTTCCACGAACCGAGGAAACCTCGGTCACGTCCATTCAGCAAGCAAAACGCCCCTGTTATCGTCTTCGATTCGGACAATGAGTCCAGGTTTTTCCCCAAGCCATCAGCCGCGTTCTAAAACCCCAGACCCGCCGTCATACTCCAGGAGTCCACGTACAGATTTCCGAGATCCGAGCGCACCGCCCATCGCCTCCAGCCCACCGAGGCGGTGACGTGGAAACGGCCCACGACGAAAATGCTCGTGCCCAGGTCGAGACCAAACGAATAGGCGAAGTCGAAAAAGTCCTTGTTGTAGAGGTTTCGGTGCAGCACTCCCAGACCAACCACGAAATCCAGGAAGGGCGTCACGCGCCAGGGGTATTGCAATCCCATGGAAAGAAGGCCTGCTGCATGCTGGTGGTGCTGCCAGGACTTGTCGGGATCCAGGCTCTTTTCCATGCCACCCTCCAACCCGATCCCGAACCGGAGCAACTTTCCCTCCAGCGACTCGGGTTCCAGCAAGGCCAAGGGATAGACCATCACCACTCCCTGGTGAAACCAACAGGCACGAACCTGGCAGAGAAAGGATGCCAGCCTGTAGCCGAGAAACAATCCCGGACCCTGGCTGGTGGGCTCCCAGCCGGATTTGGGCTTGTCGGCCCGGACCAGGCCCACCAGCAAATG
>CAZIJS010000087.1:10439-15225 GCA_964539505.1 uncultured Myxococcales bacterium | reverse complement strand
GCCGTCACCGCGGGGCCGGGCTCGGGGGAGGGCACGACGAGCGCGAGCAGACCCTCAACCAGCTCCTGGTGGAGATGGACGGATTCGAGTCCAACGATGGCGTGATCCTCATTGCCGCCACCAACAGGCCCGATGTCCTGGACCCGGCACTCCTTCGTCCCGGCCGGTTCGATCGGCGCATCGTGGTGCCCAGACCCGATCTGAACGGGCGGGTGGGAATCTTGAAGGTACATACCAAGAAGACGCCCATGGCCGAGGACGTGAACCTGGAGGTCGTCGGAAGGGGAACTCCTGGGTTTTCCGGGGCCGATCTGGCAAATCTGGTCAATGAGGCGGCTTTGTTGGCGGCTCGGAACAATCAGAGCGTTTTGACCATGGCTGATTTCGAGGTGGCCAAAGACAAAGTCCTCATGGGCCGTGAGCGCAAGAGCCTCTACATCAGCGAGAAGGAAAAGAAGGTCACGGCATACCATGAGGCCGGTCACACACTCGTGGCCAAACTCATTCCGGGAGAAAAAGATCCGGTGCACAAAGTGACCATCGTGCCCCGGGGTTGGGCACTGGGCCTGACACAGCAACTTCCCGAAGAAGACCGATACAACAGCACCGACGAACGGATGAAAAACGAGATCGCCATTCTCATGGGCGGCAGGGTGGCCGAGGAACTGGTGTTCGATGGCCGCAAGACCAACGGCGCCAAGAACGATATCGAACGGGCCACCGAGTTGGCGCGCAAGATGGTCTGCGAATGGGGGATGAGCGAGCTGCTGGGCCCCTTGGCTTTCGGCAGGCAGGAGGAACAGATATTCTTGGGCAAGGAAATCGCCCAGCACAAGGACTACAGCGACGAAACGGCCAAGCTCATCGACGCCGAAGTAAAGCGCATCGTGCTGGAGAACTACAATCGGGCCAGGGAAATCTTGCGGGACAACATCGATGTTCTCCATCGGATTGCAAGAGCCCTTCTGGACCGGGAGGTGCTGTCCGGTGAGGACGTGGACCGGATCGTGTCCCTGGGCACCTTGGCGGCACCGGTGGCGCCTTCGGGCGGTGGATGGTTCAATTCGTCCAGTGCAGCATCCGGGACGGACGAGAAGAAGTCTTCGGGAGGCTTGTTCGACCCTTCACCCACACCTGAGCCCGATACTGTCTGAGCCTTGTCGATTTTTCCCATTCGATTCCAATGAGTGAGAAGGTCTTCCGATGAGAGCGACAACGTTGTCAGGACGGCGGTATCGGTGGGATCGGCCCTATGTGATGGGTGTCATCAACGTCACCCCGGATTCCTTTTCTGATGGAGGCCGGTATCTGAGCAGGGACAAGGCTCTGGCCCACGGTTTGGCGCTTGCTTCCCAGGGAGCAGATATCCTGGACGTGGGCGGGGAGTCAACGAGACCAGGCGCCGAACCAGTGACTGCGGATGATGAGATTGCAAGGGTGGTTCCGGTGATTGAAGACCTGGCCGGCAGGGTGGATTGTGCCTTGTCCATAGATACCTACAAGGCCAAGGTGGCGGACGCTGCCCCGGCTGCCGGGGCGGTCTGGATCAACGACGTGTCGGGACTGACGCTGGATGGGGATCTGGCCGAAGTGGCCGCTCAAACCGGTGCTGGTCTTATCCTGGGGCACATGAGAGGGACTCCCAGGACGATGCAGTCCATGACAAACTACGACGACTGCGTTTCCGAGGTGACGGATGCCTTGGCCGAGTCGGTCCAGCGTGCCTTGGATGCAGGGGTGGCGCGCGATCATCTGGTGATCGATCCCGGGATTGGGTTTGGCAAGACGGCGGAACAAAACTTGGATCTCATCCTGGCGGCGGGTCGGATCTCGAAGAGGCTTGGATTGCCGATTTTGGTGGGCCCCTCCAGAAAATCGTTCATCGGTGCTTTGACGAAGGCTCCTGTGGATCAAAGACTCGGGGGAACCCTGGCTGCCTGTACGGCTTCGATCCTGGCCGGGGCCCACATGGTCCGGGTGCACGACGTGGCCGAGGCGCGTCAGGCCGTGGACCTGGCCTGGCAGATGTCGGCCCGGTTGGGTGATGAAAAGACCAGCTTGTACGAAAACCAGAGATCGTGATTCCCAAGATCCGTAATCCAAACTACGACTCTGTATCAAAAAACCAGTGCTTGACGGGGCTTTGAGACAGCTCTATTCTTAAAAGTGACATTCATTCTTGCTACGGAGGTCGCCTCGGGAAAAGTCACCCATCGAAGTGATGACTGGCTGGGGCGTTTGGGTCATGAATGAGAGCGAGACGACTAACTGGGGACTGTCGGAGACGATGCGCCGGCCGTTGAACATCCTGGTGGTGGATGACGATCCCATGAACCAGGCTCTGCTGGGCGATGTCTGCGAAGCGTTTGGGTGGGAGACCGAGGCGGTCAACCGGGGAGACCAGGTGTTGTCGGCCCTCCACACCCATAGGCCCGATTTACTGTTGCTCGACTTGATGCTCCCCGGCATGGACGGGTTCGCGGTCCTGGAACAAGTGCGCGCAGATCCCAAATTGGACGCGTTGCCCGTGGTGGTGGTGTCTGCGATTTCTGACCAGAACGCGGTGTGGCGTGCCGGCAGTTTGGGGGTGCAACATTATCTTGTCAAGCCCATCAGTCTCGATGAGTTCCGCAAAGCGGTCGACGACGTTTTGTCGCATCGAGACCGAGTGCCTGCCCCGGGCTTCCGGGATGCCTTGATCGAGTCCATGCTTCGGCTCACGGCCGGTCCTGAATCCAGGCGACCTTCTGCCCTGGTGGTCCTTGGGGTCTCACCCGCCAGCAAGACCATGGCAGATGCCTTGTCCATGGCTCTCTTGGATGATTTTCCCCGGCCACAGTGGATCCATCGCATGGGGGAAGGACGGGTGGCACTCCTCATTCCCGGGGCAGACCTCCACGAAACGAGGGCACTCTATTTTCGTCTGTCGAAGTACTTGGTCAAAAAACTTTCGGACAAAGTGTCGTTGGGGGGCGCCGTGGTGATCCTGGACCGGGAAGATGCCACGGTATCTCTGTTGTCCGATGACCTGGACCAGGCGATGGCGGTGCTTTCCCGCATTCTCTCCCAGGGTGGAGGCATCGAGGAAGTCACGCACTGAGTTTGGCATGTTTCGATGGATTGCTCGGGGGGATCAGACGTGGCAGCCCATGGTCGTCATGACCAGGTCTCCGTGTTTGACTCCCTTGGCATGGAGAATCCCGTCTGCGAAACGGCGGACCTGGGCCGGCATACCTCGAAGCGCCATGACTTCGAGACAGTTGTGATGGTCCAGGTGGATATGCAAGGTGGCGAGGACCAATCCTGGCTCTTCGTGGCCCGCCCGCACGATCTTTTTCGCGATTTCCCGTTTCTCATGGTCGTAGACCACCGTGAGTGTGCCCACCACTTCTTCGGTGCCTTCCTCCCATTGGCGTTCCACCAGGGAGCGCCGGATCAGGTCTCGTATCGCCTCTGACCGGCTTTCATAGCCTTTGTGTCGGATGACCTCGTCGAACTGTTCGGCCAAATCCTCTTCGATGGTCATGCTGATGCGTTGGAGCGTGGACATGGAAACCCTCATGTTCGTCGGACGATGCGCTGCAGGAAAATTCCCCGGGCCACGATTTCGTCGGGGGCCTGCGTTTCCTTCGTAGTATGGGAGTTTCGGCGGTTTGGTCAACGGTCCCAACGTTCGTTCTGGCTGAACTGCATCAACGCGCCGGCCATTCCGGGTCGCAAGTTTGTGTCTGCTGGAGTAAAATACCAACCATCCGTTGAGTCTGGAGGTCGAAGATGTCTCAAAAGATCCGTCTCCCGGGTTCCTGGTCGCTTGTTTTGGCATCGCTCTTCGCCGCCGGGCTGTTGGGCTGCTCGGACGATGCACCCACCGCGAATCCAGATGCTGGTGCGGATGGTGGATTGGACGCAGGGGACGGATGGGTTGTGCCGGATGCAGCTTTTGATGCGGGGCCCACGCTTCCTGCCATGTTGGCCGAGATCTGTGCCGGCAGGTCGCCGGACGATACCGCCGAGGCCACCACCTTGACGCACATCACCGGGGAGACTCCCTCTGGTTCCCTCCAGGATCTCCAGGATGGAGACGTGGAGGCTGTCGGATTTGCGCCCAGGCATCCCTTCCGTTTCCAACGGATTCGCTTCTATTTGGGTGGAGACGGGACGGTGGAACTGCACCTGTGGGACGACTGGTTTCGCAGCGAGCCCGATTTGGAAGCGGATCTGGTGCCTCCAAAGACATTGGAGATCTCCGAGGAGGGCTGGGTGGACTGGGATCTGGACGAAGAGATCATGCTGGATCCGAGCCAGCGATTCTGGGTCGGGGTGGTGCATGTGAGCGGGCATCCGCAGTTTCTCCTGGCGGACGGCGGAGGGGACTGGAGTCGTTTCAAGTCGCCTTCCCTCATCGATCCCCCTTTTGTCTGGTCTGGAATCGGCGGTGGGGTGGAGTACATGGCCCAGGTGGAAGGGGCCTTTTTTTGTCCTCGTCAGGAGACATATTTCCAGGACGAGACGGCACAGAGCGGGCTGGAAGGCACCAAGGGCGGGCGCGTTGCAGTGGGAGATTTGGATGGGGACGGAAGAGACGACCTGATTTTTCACCTCACTGCCGGTTCCGACAAGCCCGAACTGTGGCGAAACAGGGGGGGATTGGTTTTCGAGAGGGTCACCGACCAGGCCTTCGACAGGCAGACGCATTCCAATTTCGCTGTCTGGGGAGATGTGGACAACGACGGCGACGAGGACCTCTAACTGGGTGGCTACACGCCCCAGGCCGGAACTGACCCGG
>CAZIJS010000087.1:0-10429 GCA_964539505.1 uncultured Myxococcales bacterium | reverse complement strand
TCGGTGTGGCTCAACGACGCCACGGGCCATTTTACCCAGGTTGACCAGGCAGGGGTGGACCTTCCTGCCACGAGTGCAGCGGGTGCCTTTGCGGATTACGACGGTGACGGCGCTTTGGATCTCTACGTGGGAAACTGGCTCGTCGAGTATCCGAACCCGGCGGCCATGGATGATTTTCTTTTCCGCGGGCTCGGCGACGGGACTTTCGAAGAGGTTTCCGAGCAGGCTGGGGTGCGGCAGACGGCTTGGCCTTGTTACGGGGTCACCTGGTGCGACGTCAACGACGACGGCCTACCCGACATTCTGGTGGCCAACTACGGATATGCACCCAATCTGCTTTTCTTGAACCAGGGAGACGGCACCTTCGACAACGTGGGTCGATCTGTGGGAATGGCCATGGACGGCTACGGCGGAAGGGGCGGCAACACTTTTGGGATCGATTGCGGGGACTATGACAACGACGGCCATCTGGACCTCTTTTTGGCCGAGATCGCGCATCCTCGATACCAGCCCTGGTCAGACCCATCCCGGATGCTGCATTGGGTCTCTTCCAGCCAAGACCCGGGATTCCAATATGCGGACGTGACCAAGACGGCGGGCATCCCTCCCGACGAGGGGATGATCGATCCCTCCTGGGTGGACTACGACAACGACGGCGACCTGGATCTCTTCGTGTCCGTTCTCTACCCGGGACATGTGAGTCGTCTGTTCCGCAACGAAGGCGACGGCAGGTTCGTGGATGTGACCTACCTGGCAGGGTTGGACGTCCCGGACGGGCAGGCCGGGGTCTGGGCCGACTTCGACGGGGACGGCGACATGGACCTGGTGACCACGAACCGCCGTAACGGAGGGACCATCGCGGTGTGGGAAAATCGATTGGCCCAGACGAATGCCAACACCTGGATTGAGTTGAGGCTCGTGGGGACGCTGCCTTCGAACAGGGATGCCATTGGGGCCAGGGTGACTGCCCGAACCAGCCAGGGTTCCCAGATCCGCGAAGTCAAGGGCGGCAAGGGGCACAACGACACCGCATCGACCAGGATGGTCCACTTTGGATTCGGCACCTATCAGGGGGACCTGGACATCGAGGTCCATTGGCCCTCCGGCCGCAGGGAGCGCTTCCTGGGACTGACTCTTGGGACGCTGACCATTCTGACAGAAGGGCAAGGAGAGGCATTGTGAGGAGTTTGTTCGGAGAGCCAGAGACAGCCCAACAGGGTTCGTCTGCCCCTGCCCAGTGGGGGGAAATCCAGTGGCTCCTGATGGGGGCGGCCTGGATCGCCGGCGCTCTGTTTTTCCAGGGCTGCGGCTCACAGGGGGCGCAGGGACGAATCCTGGACGCCGGCTGGACAGATGGGAACGTTGTGGGGGATGCAGGTGACGGTGGGGGTGATTCCTCGGAGATGGACGCTGGTCGGACCTGTGACGGGTCCGACATTTCGGATTTGCCCTTGGTGGAGGCTGGCCGACTGGCGCTGGGCACCTCGGTTCGCGACCAGATCCAAGAGGCCTGCCAGGTGGATGAATGGAGCTTTGCGGCACCCTCTGGAGCCAGCATCCAACTCGGTCTGGCTTCGGTGGGCCTGCAGCAGGTCAGGGCGCAGATCCTTTGGCCCGACGACACCAAAGCAGCCAGTCCCATCGCCGAGGTGACAGCCCCTGGTGGGAGGGCGCCGCGTCAGGTGACCTTCGTCCCGGAGCGGTCCGGAGAATTCATGGTGCGGGTCTTCACCAGGGATCCCACGGCACAGGAGCACTACAGCCTGGAATTGTCCTGTCTGGACCATTGCCGCCTGGTGACCACCCGGTATCCCATCCTGTTGGTGCACGGTTGGACAGGGTTCGACCAGATTGGGCCTTTGACGTATTTTTACGGCGTGGCAGATGCCCTCACGGAAGATGGGTACCTGGTCCATGCAGTGCAGCTCGACCCCTACAATTCGACGGAGATACGGTCGCTTCAGCTCACCGACCAGGTCCTGGATTTCCTGGTGGAGAGTCGGTCGCGCAAGGTCGATCTCATCGCTCACAGCCAGGGCGGCCTGGACTGCCGACGCATGATCAGCACCATCGGCCTGGGAGACCGGGTCTCCGCCCTGGTGACCATCGCCACACCCCATCATGGAACCCCGGTGGCCGACGTGGCCCTGGGCTATCTGCCTGGGGCCACGGACGAGGCCCTGGATTTTCTCCTCAATCTGTTGGGCGCCACGGTGACGGGCAGCCAGTCTGATGCCAAGGCTGCTTTTCGGTCCATGAGCCGCCGATATGTGGAAGATGAGTTTAACCCCAGCAACCCCGACGATCCCAGGGTGGAGTATTTGTCCTGGACCGGGCTCACCTGTCCGTTCGGCAGGCGTTGTGGCGATGTCTGCGACGTGGAGATTCGTTGGAGTTACGACTTGATTGAATCCATGGAGGGGGACAACGACGGCATCGTTCCCGTGGACAGCGCTGTCTGGGGCGAGTACCAGGGAACCCTGCCGGCCGACCATTTCGACGAGGTGGGACAGATTGCCGGGGTGACCGGGCCAAATTTCGATCACATCGAGTTCTATCGCATGGTGGCGGGAGAACTGGCGGCCAGGGGCCATTGAGACATTCTAAGGGGGAGAGTGATATGGAAAAATATTGTGACAAAACAATCGAGTATAGAGGGAACCTCCAAGACGTCTTAACGCGTAATACTATCTGGTGGTTCCAGAAGGGGCGGCGAAGGCGTCTTGGTGGGGCCAGCATTGGATGGGCGGCCCTGGTCATCGTCTTGCTCCTCAGCCCAAGGATTTTGGCCGATACCCTGGTGATCGATGATTTCGAGGATGTTTCGGACTGGGTGGGATTGACCCTGGAGACGAACCTGGTCCAGGAGGGCAACGGGGCCGGGCGATGGTCGAACACCGTGGATACGACGAGCATCCATCGCAGCTTCGATCCCCCTTTGGACCTGTCGGGAAAAAACCACATTGGATTTTGGCTCTATTCGGCCTCGGCGAACGGGGCGGGGCTGCAGCTCGTTTTGATGTCGGACAGTGACGCCACCTCCGGGCCGGACTACTACAGCAAAGAGATCGTTGTGGACTGGCAGGGTTGGCGCTGGTTCTGGCTCTCCAAGGATGACCTGGCTCCAGCTCGTTCGCCCCTGGGGTGGGACCAGATCCAGGACATTCGACTGTCTGCCTCTGGATGGGGTCACGAACCCAAGGCGGATACGGACCTGGTCCTCGACCAACTCGTGGCAGCCAATGGCCTGGTGCAGGGGCTGGTGCGCCGCCAGCACTGGAGCGGTGGGGATTTCGTCTACGACTACGAGATATCCCTGGAAGAACCCGATGGGATACCGCTGGGGGTGGACGTGAGCCTCGATGCGCCCGGCGACCTGGAAGTCCATGTGTCTCCCGCCCACCTCGACCTTGCCGCCCATGGCACTGCGTTGGTGCATGTCCAGGTGACGGTTTCGGCAGGAATCCAGGCCCAGGTTGGGCCCTATCATCTCTGGCAGGTGGAATTCCTGGTACGTGGCGGCGCAGGGGCCAGGGAATCCTGGTTCGAATCCCTGGCCTGCCCGTCGGCCCAGGCCGACGCGCCCCGGACCTTTCTGACCGCGGAGGACTTCGACCGGATCGCGGATTGGGCCCAGATCCATCCCTGGGCCGCTGCCATCCGGGATGCCATCATTGCCAGGGCGGATTCCTGGCCCGAGGCTTTCGAGAGCCGGTACGGCATGGCCCACTGGACCTTGCCCCCCGAAGGCGGACAATGGACCGCCTATTACGTCTGTCCCGTCCATGGGGTGGCGCTGCAATACGAACCGCCCATGACCCATCGATGTCCCGTGGACGGCGCGACATACAGCGGCTGGCCATACGACCAGGTCATATACAGCCGTGAGCACAGTGAACTGGCGAGGACGGCGCGGGATCTGGCCATGGCCTGGCAGTTTACCGGAAATGCGACCTATGCCCAGCAGGCTGTGGATATCCTGACGGCCTATGCAGACCGCTACCTGTCTTACCCCATCCACGACAAAGAAGGGGGGCGGTCCGAAGGAGGCGCCAGGGTCCTCGCTCAGACCCTGGACGAGTCGGGCTGGCTCATCTCCATGGCCTGGGCCTATGACATGGTTCAAGACAGCGGCTTGCTCGACGATGCCCGGCGCGACCACATCGAACAGGGACTGCTCCGGGCTGCTGCAGCGGTGATCGCCAGGCATGACGCGGGCCGATCCAACTGGCAGGCCTGGCACAATGCCGGCATTGCTGCGGCCGGGAGGGCCATGGAGGACCCAAGGCTCGTGGCTTGGGCCGTCGATGGTGCCCACGGGTTTTTCTACCATATGGACCAGAGCGTGACGTCGGATGGGTTTTGGTACGAAGGGTCCTGGGGATATCATTTCTACACCCTGTCTGCCATGACGGACCTGGCGGAGCTTGGCAAGAGAGCCGGCTTGGATCTGTTTTCGGATCCCAAGCTGCGCGCCATGTACCGTTCACCCATCCAGTTCGCGCCGCCCGACCTGGTGCTTCCGGCTTTCAATGATTCCCACAGTTTGGATCTGCGGGCTTCGGGGCGAGACAGGATGCAGGTCGCATACGCCGAGTATGGAGACCAGGATTTTCTCTTGGCGCTCGTTGGAACCTCACGGCCCGAGTCTTCCTTGTTCTGGGGGGCCGAAGATGTCCCATCCGAGCCGCCCGCCCCGGTGAGCCGCAGCCTGGTGTTTGCCGAGAGCGGGTACGCCATCTTGCGCGGCGGGACTGCGTCGGATCCCTGGTGGGCGGCACTGGATTTTGGTCCCCACGGCGGGTGGCACGGGCATTACGACAAGCTCAATTTCGTGCTCTACGCCAGGGGCAAGATGCTCGGGCTGGATCCGGGATCCCATTCATATGCATTGCCCCTGCATGACACCTGGGACAGGAGCACGGTGGCCCACGACACGGTGGTGGTGGACGAATCCGTCCAGAATGCCGCCACAGGGGAATTGGAGCGGTTCGTGGTTCTGCCGGGACTGGTCTGGGTGAGGGCAAACGGGGGCGGAGCTGCGGCTCCTGCCGCGGCCCTGGCCCGGGACCTGGTCATGGCCGATGGCTACGTGATCGACCGTTTCACCATGGATGCCACGGACGGCCAGGATCACCAGGCCGATTGGTTCTGGCACGCCCAGGGGAGCCTTCGAACCAATGACCTGGCATTGCAGCCCTTTTCGGATTTGCCAGGCGACAGCGGGTATCAGCATCTGCAACAGGCAATGGCCGCCGGTTCCGATCAGGATGTCCGGTTCCTTTTCTCCTGGGATGCCGACAGCGACTACCCGGGAACCATCTGGTCCAGTGATTCGCATGTCCAGGCATCCCAGGGCTACGACGGTAGCGAGGTCCATTCCGGAAGTGGGGCATTGAGGCTCGACTACGACTTTTCGGGATCGGCGTCAGGGGCCTATGTTCTGTTCGGGACCCGGTCCATGGCGGCATTCAGCAGTGAGGTGCCCACCCGCATTGCTCTGTGGGTCTTTGGCGATGGTTCGGGCAACAGCATCGTACTTCGCATCCTGGACGGCAGCGGGGAGTCCCACGTTTCGCCTTCCAGGGTCCTGGATTTTACCGGATGGCACGAGATATCCTTTGATGTGGACGACTCATGGGCCCATTGGAGCGGCAACGACGACGGAGTCATCGATTTGCCCCTCACCAGGCTGATGTTCCAGTTGAAACACGAAGACACAGGGCGCGTTGCAGGAACCCTTCGGCTCGACGATTGGCGCCTGACGTTTCCCAACGCCGGTGAGGTCACGGCAGAGGATTATGAGCGCCTGGCCGCCAGGACTCGAATCTGGGTGGCCGGGCAGCCTGGGTCGCTCTATGTGACGGCCCAGGGCATCGGACCGGACTTGAGAGTCCCTGTGGATTGTTTCTTCGTTCGCAGGTCTGGGCGGGATGTCTCTTTCGACGTGCTCCACGAACCCCATGGCAGCGAGGGCCCCAAGGTGACAGACTTTGCCACGCTCCCTATCGAGAACCGCGATGCCGCCGATGCCGCGGCCGGCTACCGGGTGGAGACTGCGGACTGGGTGGACCATCTGCTGTTCGTGGGACGAGGCGATGGTGGAGAACCGAGACATTTCGGTGAGGAACGTTTCGCCAGCGACGGGATCCTGGCATGGGTGAGGACCAATGCGCCGGACGACGGCACTGTGGCACGACTGGCCCTGGCCGAGGGCAGGCAGGTCTCCTTGGACAGCCTGGTCTTGTTTTCCGCTCCCTCTCCCCTGCACCGGGTTGCTTTCGCCATAACGAACACCAGGGTGACCGTGGATGGGTTGGACGGGGAACTCACGGATGCCAGGTTGTTGGCTCCCGGGACCCAAGAGGTCACCTATCAGGACCTGCCGGTGGAATTCCGGATGGATGGTGACTACGTGGTGTTTGGACGACTCGTTGGGTCACCCGATGGGGGCCTGGATGGCGGGCCGTTGTCCGATGGGGGGGTGAGCAGTGATGCCACCGCATCTCGTTCCCGAACCGAATCCGGCTGTGGATGTCGGGCTACCGGGCCGGGGCGGCGGACTGGGTGGTTCTGGCTTCTCATCGGCATCCTTTTGTTTTGGAAACATTGGGCGCGTCGTTTCCGATGAGGCGGCTGGCGCACATTGGGCGGCAAAGGGCCTGACGGGGGTCGGGCCTGTCTCAGCACTGGAGTGGAGGCTGCATGCTCCCACGCATCTCTCCTCGATACGAGATACTGCGGCAGCTTGGAGCCGGGGGCATGGGGGTGGTCTACGAGGTTCGAGACCGGGAGCGCGGAAGCCGTGTCGCACTCAAGACCCTGGCGCGGATGGAGGCTTCGGCGCTCGTCCGGTTCAAGCAGGAATTCCGGAGCCTGGTGGACCTGGCGCATCCCAACCTGGTGCGTCTCTATGAACTCCAGGAGGAAAACGGGACCTGGTTTTTTACCATGGAACTCGTAGAGGGGGTGGATCTGGTTCGATACCAGCGTGGGCCAACGGTCAGGGCCGATACTGGCATTGGACCCGGTGCCTCGGGATTCAGTGGCTCGTCCATGGAATCGTCGCCCACGCTCCAGGCCCTGGTCACGCCGTCTTCGGAAGTCTGGCGTTCCTTGGGGTCTGCTCCGTCGAGTCTGGATGGGGTGGATCCGAGTGGGCGAGAGTTGCCAGACTCTGGGAATGGCCGGGTTGCAGTCCCCGGCCATTCAGTCCGATATCGACGCGCCAGGCTCGTGTCTTGCCTGCGGCAACTGGCTCGCGCGCTCCTTGCCGTCCATGAAAGCGGCAAGGTGCATCGCGACATCAAACCCTCGAACGTCCTGGTGACCCCCGAAGAACGAGTCGTGCTCTTGGATTTCGGCCTGGTGGTGGGTATGGATCGTGAGTCGGCCGAGCGATTGACAGGAGCGGGATTCGCCGGGACTGTGGCGTACATGGCTCCCGAGGCTGCCACGGATTCGGCCCTGGGACCGGCCGCCGACTGGTATTCTGTGGGCGTGGTCCTCTACGAGATCCTCACCGGCCGATTGCCCTTCGATGGGGCTCCCCTGGAGGTGATCCTCAAGAAACAAAAAGAGATGCCGCGGTCACCGTTGGAGCACAATCCCCGCTGTGACGGGGACCTGGCGGACCTGGCCATGCGGCTGCTCAGCAGGGACCCGGACGAAAGGCCCAATGGATCCGAGGTCCTGGCGCGTCTGGGTGAGACGGCGGTTTCTGTCCCATCGCTCCGTTCAGGGAGCCAGACCATCGAGTATTCCGAGACTTTCGTGGGGCGTCGTCGGGAACTCGAACGCTTCGAGACACTCTGGAAAGAGACCCTGGAAGGGCGGAGTGCCACGCTGCTCGTGACCGGGCCTTCCGGCATTGGCAAGACGGCGCTCGTGGGTCGCTTCAGACAGGTCGTCCGGCAGGCCGGCGGGTCTGCATTCGTGTTTTCGGGCAAGTGCTACGAACGGGAGACCGTGCCGTTCAAGGCCTTCGATTCCGTGGTAGACCGCATGACATCCGTCCTGCTCAGGCTGGAACGAAGGGGACGGCCTGTGGTTCTTCCCCGGGATATCGGATATCTCCTCTCCATGTTTCCGGTGCTGGGCAGACTGACGCTGCCGTCGCATGACGCCCCCTGGAATGGGCAGGACAGGATTCAGAACCCCAAGGAAAGCAGGAATCGGGCGTTTCAGGCTTTTTTTGACCTGCTCAGGACCATGGCGGCCAGGCGTCCTGTGTTGATTGCCATCGACGACCTGCAATGGATCGACAGTGACAGCATCGAACTCCTGGACCGCCTGGTGCGGGCATTTTGCAACGGACAGGGCCCGGAGTACCGGGTTTTGTTGCTGCTGACCCGCAGGCCCCCGTCCGGGGACAGTGCGCGCAAGGAAAGGCTCGATCGACTCGTCGAGGAGGGCGGCGTCGAAGAACTGTCTCTTGGAACCTTGTCTGATACGGAGGCTCGCAATCTGGCCGAGGTTTTGCTGGAGACAGCGGGCTTGCCCGATGCAGGCCTGTCCCACCAGATTGCCGAAGAATCCCAGGGCAATCCATTTTTCGTGGGCGAGATGGTCCGATCGTTTCGTGATCGCCCCGATGTCGGACGCGAGATGGCCGTGACGTCACGTCTCTTGAGCCTGGATGGCGTGATCCTGGAACGGATCGCGGATCTGGACGAACTGGGCCGAAGGGTTCTCGAGACGTTGGCAGTGGCAGGGGAGGCGATTTCCCATGCCTTGCTGGCGAAGGCGGCTGACTTGCCCATGTCCCACCAGGTCTGGTGGGACGAAATGTCTCTGCTGCGGGCCCGGCGGCTCATACGGTGTGATGGTTTTCGTGCCAGCGATGGCATCGAGGTCTACCACGACCGCATCCGCGAGAGCATCCTGGCATCGTTGGATGAGGACGCCAAGCGCGGGATCCATGAGTGCCTGGCCCGGGCCTTGGAAGATGAGCCCCATGTTTCGGTGCACATGCTCGCAAGGCATTGGCTTGCAGCAGGCGACCAGGAACAGGCAAAGGAGTATGTCCTGGCGGCGGCGCGAAAGGCCATGGTGACGTTTGCCTTCGACATGGCTGCGGCGCTCTACGGGAAGGCCCTGGATCTCGAATCCGAGAAAAGCGACAAAGTCGCGTTGTTCCTGGCACGAGGAGAGGCCCTGGCAGCCGGAGGGAAGGTGGCTCAGGCCGCTGAGGCCTATTCCAGGGCCGCGGAGATTGCCGACGACGTGACCGTCCGGTTGGATGCCCGGTACAAGGCGGCCGACCAGATGCTCCAGGGAGGATACCTGGATCGCGGCCTCGATGAGATTCGGGGCGTGTTGGCCGAGGTGGGCTATTCCATGCCTTCTCCGGGCAGGGCGGCATTGACCTGGACGGGGTGCGAACGAGCCCGTCTGAGGCTGCGTGGATTTTCATACGAAGTCCGAGATCATGAGATGATATCCGAAGAGGACAGACGGCGCATGAACGTGCTCTGGTCCCTGTCAGCGGGCCTGAGCGTGGGTGAGCCGATCCTGAGTACCCTGTTTCAAACGAGACTCATGAGGCTGGCACTGGACCTTGGCGACGAGGGCATGATTGCCGCGGGGCTCGCAATGGAGGCGTCCTTGCTCGCCTCAATGGGCCCCAGGCATTTCAGCAGGGCCGAGCGGATGGTTGCCCGTGCCGAGGCTCTGGCCCGGAAAGTCGGTGATGAGCGGATCCTGGGGCGAGCCTATTTGTCGCGATCCTTGTTGGGATTTTTCGAAGGCGATTGGAAGACCTGCCTGGATTGGGGCGACAAGACCATCGCGCATCTCCTGGAGCATTGTCAGGGCATGGCCTGGGAATTGGCCATGGCCCGGTCCTTCGTGGGATTCGCACTGATGATGCGTGGAGACATGAATGAACTCCGCAAGCGGGCCTGGTCCCTGCTGGAGGATGCCAGACGGTCGGGCAATCGGTTCCTCGTGGCAAACGTCACCACGATGCCGGCTGCCTGGTTGGCCGAGGATCGTTCCGAGGAACTGGCCGAGGAACTCGATCATGTGCTCGATACCTGGCCCGAGAATCGCTATCTCATGCATCATTGGTATCGGCTCTACTCCCGGGGGGAGGTCCTTTTGTACCAGGGCAGGCCGCAGGATGGCTGGGCACTTTTTTGCGAAGAAGAAGGGCGGCTGCGCAAGTCATTCGTGAGCCGTGCCTCGGTGATCGCGCTCCAGATTGCCAGGCTGCGGGGAAGGCTGGCCGTGGCCACGGCGGCCGGGGATGGGAGCGGGACGAACCGCGTTTTGTTGAAAGCTGCCGGGAGAGCCGTCAAGGCTCTGAGACGTCAGCGCCTTTCATACGGGGATGCCTGGGCCGACCTGGTGGAGGCGGCCCTGGTTTGGAATTCGGGACAGGGACGCGAGGCAACGAGGAGAGCATTGCGGCGTGCCCAGGGAAGTC
>CAZIJS010000086.1:0-15303 GCA_964539505.1 uncultured Myxococcales bacterium | reverse complement strand
CTTACGACCGCGGTCCCGAAAACATGATCGACGGGCATGGTCAGAACGTCTGTGGTATGACTTTTTCTGGTCCGCGTCCAGGCCGCTGCGTTTGGCCTGGATTGCTGCATCGAGCCGGGCGAGGAGTTCTGAATCGAGACCTTTGTCTTTGATTGCGTCACGCAGGGCTTCGAGCAGGGCCAGGTCTTCGGCGGTGCGGTCCTTGATGGTGTCGTACATGGACCAAAACTCGTTGAAGAAATCCACGAGTTGGTCGCCTTTTCGGAGACCATACAATTTGGGAAAACGGCCGTCTTTGACTTCATTCATGTAGCGGCTGATTTTAAACAGGGGGCCGGCCACCTTGTGGGTGATCACGATGCCGTAGAGGAAGACGGCCACCAGGAAGATGACGGAAAAACCCACCATGGCACCAATGAGAATTTTTTGGGTACGGGCCTGCTTGGCAGCCAAGGTTGCATCTTCCTTGCGGCGTTGTGCTTCGATCTGGCGGTCCTCTGCCTCGCGCCGCTTGCGCAATTCGATATCTTGTTTCTTCCTGGTCTCCACGGCCTTGGCGTCCTGTTTGCGGATTTCTTCCTGGGTGCGGGCCGCGATGTCTTTGAGGTCTGGGTCTTTGCTCATGACATTGAGCATGTCGGTGGCCACGGAGAGCTGCTTTTTGTAGATCTCCCTGGCGCGTTTTCGCTGCTCGATGAAAAGCTGCGTGGCTTCTCTGCGCAGCCTGGTAAAAGTTTCAGTGGATTCTTTGCGCTGTTTGTTGAAGGTTCTGGTCGCTTGTCTGGTCTCGTAGACGATCACTGCAATGAGCACCGCGGTCAACGCCGCGGTCACCCCAACGATGAACAGGGCGAAGCTGAGCTGCAGATGTTTGTCCAGGAGATAGTTGCGAAGTTTTCTTCCCGAATGTCGGTGACCCATTTTCGAAACCCCCGAAAAGCGATCGTTTCTTACAATCGATGCATCGTTTGGACCAGGTCTTGTGTCATGGACCGCACCACGTAGTCAAGACAAGTGCCCAGGTTTCCCGGCGACAGGTTGCCTTGGAGCTTTACCCGGCTGCCTCCGCCCGTGGTCAAAAGACGGGCCCTGGGATAGCTGAAAAACGTCGGCCGCACCTTGCAGGAGAGCATGCCGCCTTTGTGTCGCACCTTGAGCACCAGGTCCAGGTAGAAGCCCCGGATTTTCTTGCGCGAAAGATCCCGGGACCTCGGCTTTCTACACCGTGCCCAGTTGACCAGGATGTCGCGTTCCCTTCTCAGCTTGCGCGCCAGCCGACAACGCAACATGGCCACGGCCGTCTTGGCCCTCGATGGGCCTTTGTATGTAATCCGCTCTAGATTGACATAGAATCGTTTGTTGGACAATTTCCTGGGACAAAGACGACCCAGGGCCAGTTTGATCCGGCTCTTGAGCTGCCCCCTGGCTTTGCGTAGAGCGGATTTCAGAGGCTTTGCCGCGGCTGCCAGCCCCATGCGGGCCAGAGCCGCCGCTGCGGTGGCTCGAACGAGGTCGTTTCCGTCGTGTTTGAGCGCCGTCACCAGGGCGTCGAAAGCCCGCTGGTCGCATCTCTTGCCCAGGACCAGGGCGGCAGTGAGCCGTACCTTGTAACTGCTGTGGCGCTTGAGGTCTTGGACGAGCTTGGCCACGTCATCTGCCCGGGCCCGTCCGTTCCATGCAATGATGAGCAAGAAAATGGATACGGACCAAAAGACTCTCTTCGAGAAAGGGGAGGGTGGGGCGAACCTGCGCATCTGACGGTTTTCTCCTCGTGCGCTGGGGGCGCTCGTCATCCGGGTTCTATTGAGTTTCTTGTCGTTCTTGGTCTTGGACGGAGAGCCTCGACCTGCATTCAGTCGAGGGATGTCTGAAACTGATGGTTCATGTTTCATACTTGCCGAACACCTCGTCTGGGAGACTCGCCAGAAGTTCTTCGAGCGCCCCAGTCCCGGCCCCCACTCCAAGACCTGCAGTTTGTACCACAATGGCGGCGGCTGCTACAACGTCTTGGCGGACGAAAATCGGTGCCGAAGTGCGGGCCGCCAGGGCCAGCGCGTCAGAGGCTCGGCAGTCGATACTGCGCCGTCTTGGACCATTTCTGGACTCGACCAGGATTTCGATCCCTGCATGGAAGGTGTCGTGCTCCAGCGCCGTTATCCGGACCGATTCCAATGTGGCTCCCAACGTTTCGAGAATGTTTACAATGAGTTCGTGGGTCATGGGTCGGGGGGATACGACGCCTTCGAGGGCGGCGGTGACCGCGCCGGCTTCCATCACCCCAACCCAGATAGGAAGGAGAAAACGGCCGTCATCATCTTTGAGGACGAGAGTGGGGGCCTTGCTGTCTGGGTCCACCACCACGCCCGAGATGGTCATTTTGCGAAAACCTTCCATGCTGTCCATGGTCCCCGTACAAACCTCCTCTTACGAGACATGCAGGCTCTGGTATTTGTGGATGTCTTCCCGTGATGTCGTTGGTTTTGTCACGCAACGTCCGCCTTGGCGACGGGTTGGAGCAGTCTCCCCTCCAAACTATGCATCCCGGCTCTGGAAATGGAGACATCGACGACCCGGCCCAGCAGTGAAGCGACGTCGGTTCCCTCGTCGAGTGCCACGTTGACCACTTCGAAGGTCTCCAGGCGTCCCATGGCCTGCCCTCCGCGTCGTGAGACGCCCTCCACCAGGACCGCGGCCTCCTTGCCGACCCAGGAATCCAAATTCTTCTCTGTCCATTTCGCCTGGAGGGCCTGTAGCCTTGCCAGACGTTCCGATTTTTCCTCCTCGGAGACATCGTCTTCCATGGAGGCAGCCCTCGTATTCGGCCTGGGAGAATACTTGAACGAGTAAAGGAACGTGTATCCCACCTCGTCGAGGAGAGACAGGGTTTGTTCGAAGTCTTCTTCCGTCTCTCCTGGAAAGCCCACGATCACGTCGGCACTCACCGCCGCCCTGGGCACCAGATCTCGGATCCAGCCGATTTTCTCCAGATACGTGGAACGACGATACCCCCTTCCCATGCGGCGCAAGACCCGGTCCGATCCGGACTGGACAGGCAGGTGGAAATGGGGACAGAGCTTGGGATGAGAGGAAACCGCCTCCACGGTGTCCCGGTCCAAGTCTCTTGGATGGCTCGTGGTAAAACGCACCCGTTCGATGCCCGGCCTGTTCGCCACGTCTAGAAGAAGCCTGGCAAAACCTCCTTCACCGGCCCTGTAGGCGTTCACATTCTGTCCGATGAGCAGGACTTCCTTGGCGCCGGCAGCCAGGAGTCGGTCTACTTCCGTGATGATTTCTTCTTTGGGCCGGTCCACCTGGGGGCCCCTTGCTGCCGGGACCACGCAATAGGCGCAGCGGTTGTCGCAGCCCTTCATTACCGTCACCGGCGCGCTCACGGGAACGTCCCCTCGGGGCGCAGCCTGCACGAACTCGAATCGATCCCTGGCGACCCGGTCGGTGAGGACGCTCTTGGGCCCCCCCTGGTCCAACCAGGGACCAAAATCTCCCACGCGGTCTGCCCCGAGGACCAGGTCGAGCCTTGGAAATCGGTCCGAGAGTCGTTGCCCCTGGAGCTGAGCCACGCAGCCCATGACCACGAGCTTGGCGTCGGGGCGATGAGCGAGGCCCCTGGTGAACCGGCCCAGAAGGGATGCCATCTTCTGGTCTGCCTTGGCCCGTACCGAGCAGGTGTTGACCACCACCACGTCGGCGTCCTTGGGCTCGGACACTGGTTCGTAGCCTCGTGCTTCCAAGGCCTCGGCTACCCGGGCCGAGTCGTATTCGTTCATCTGGCAACCGAACGTTTGTATGTAGTATCTCTTGTGCTTCATGACGGATGGCAGCGTAGATGGGGAAAGGCCACCCGTCAAGGAGACATTGCACAAGATCCGTTTTGCAGAAAATGCGCCCGCGCCCCCAGGCCCTGGTCCAAGCGTATTTTTCCGACAATTCGTGACACCCCTAAAAAAACAGGAAAAATTACTAAACCGACTATTGCTAGTTCGACGAAATCCTTGTATGCGACGCGAACTCTCCGTCTAAAACAGTTGAAAAAAGAGACACCAAAAAGTAATATTTGCTACAAATGAGCAGGTTGGCGGGGTTTGGAAAATCAGAAACATGGTTCTGGAAAGGAGGATGGTTGTCATGCAGCACAAGGAGACATTCACCGAGAGATGGCTGCTTTTGTTGGGGAGCCTGTCGGCGGCATTTTTGATCCTGCTGCCGAGTTGCAGAGACAGGGTTGGTGGCGGGTCGGGAGACGCTGGACTGCCTCCAGGGGATGGCACGCTGGATCGTGGTGATTCGGAGGGGCAGGCCGACTCTGGAGAGGGCCAACAAGATGCCGGAATGGAGGATGGCGGTTGGGTTCCTCTGGAACGGGGAAAATATCGCACACAATCCACGCATCTCTTTCAGCCGATTCCTCCCGATTGCATGCCGGAACGGATTCCAGGAGGGGGCCCATTTTGTTGGGATGGTGAAGGTCCCACTGGACGGTACGTTGACAGGAGGACGGGTTGGCTCTGGGACAATGAGCTGGGCGATTACATCGATGCTCAAGGAGTACGGCAGGGACCGGAACCCTGGTTTACTTTTCAGGCCGACGGCGCCTCGGGAGGGGATGCGACAGCAGACTACGAAGTGGACGTGACCGATGCTCTGCGCTTCATTCAGGCAAATGATCGGTGGTGTGCTTTTTTGTTGAAGTCTGAGGCTCCCCGACCTATTTCCGGAAAATATGGAGACAGTCCACCGGTGCTCGTGGTCCAATATGAGTCTGGTGAGACTGTAACCATGCAGCCTTGGGTGACGGCGGGGTTGACGCTGGGTTCTGCACTGAGCACACAGCGCCACACCAAGCAATCGCTTCCTGCGGTGATCGAATACGATCGTCCAACAGGACCTGTGAGCAAAGCCACGCTGCGTCTTCGCGTCTTGGGGCATTTTTCGGGAGACCCCACGGTCAATGGCTTTATCGTGGATCCTCCAATCAACGACGCTCCGGTGCAAAACGGGATCGCTGCGCAGGCAGGGCCGCTCGACGAAGGTATCGACGAGAACGACGCGGTGCTTGGAGTGCATCGGTATACGGATTCGTCGGTTCTGGAAGATTTCTGGTACGAGCCGGACCGTGGGTTTAGTTTCAATGCTGAGACGGCTTTCGACCCCGCCATCTATCGCGGTGGCGAACCGGATCACACCAAGTTTCCTCACGTGGGGCAGGGCAAATGGGTGGGGGCTAGTCCGAATCAGGCGGAACTCGTGTATTCCGACTACAGGGGCGATGGATTCGAGCCGCTGGCGCCGGGATTAGGCGCATTGCGATGGGACATGCCTGCTGCAGAGGGACTCGAAGATGGGTATGTGCAGCGCGATTATGGTGGCGGATCGGGTGCCAATGCGAAGATTTTTATGCCCGAACCCCTCTTCGGGCGGCTGTCCCATATTTTCGTACGGTACTATCTGAGGTTGGGGACCCCCTACGTGACACCCAAGTCCAAGCGGTATCAAGTCATCAAGGGAGGCGAGGATGGCCCGATCGCCTGGGTGGACATGGCGGGAAAAACCGGCATCATGCCAGGTCATCCCACCACGTACGGTGGGGTGAGTGGGACATCTGGTGGCCCGTACGGGTGGCAAATGCGGCTGAGTTGGTCTGATCTCGATACTGAACTGGGCGGCCCAGATGAAAACGCCATCGCCATTGGATTGCACACCTGGGATTTTCTCCACAACAACGATCCATTTCCCTATGGAGCTACGGATAAGCCAAAGGACCGGTTGTTCGGCCAACGAGGAGGTTTGGGCGGAATCATCTATCCCGGCAAGTGGTACTGCATCGAGGTGGAGATGAAGTTGAACACTGTCATGGAAGAATCTCCCGGCTATTTGGAGGATGGAGAGATCCGGGCCTGGATCGACGGACGGTTGGTGTTCGAGCGCACCGGCATGGTCATTCGAATGCTTCCCATCCCGCATTATGATTTCAATATCTATGCTATTCCGCCTATTCGGGAGCTGGGTGTGCGCGAACTGTGGTTTAATTGGTATCACGGTGGAACCACGTACAACAGCATCGACAGAGTGGTGTTCACGACTGGTCTTGTGTGGGCCACCGAGTATATCGGCCCGATGAAACTCGACTAAGACTCCAGGGATCGAGCTGGTGGGGGACTGGCCTTGCAGGGCACACCTGTGCTCAGCGATCGTGGTGGCGATACGGACCAGGACAGACTGTCATCGATATCGATAGGCCCACATCTCATGGTTCATGTCGAGGAAGAAGAACACATTGTTGACGGGATCGTACGCAAGTGCATGGAAAGCAACATTTCCCGGGATGTCTCCCTGGATGCCGAGTTCCTCCCAACTGCTCTCCTCCGGATGGAATGCATAGAATTTACCGTCACGGATTCCGCCACCGATGATCTCATTGTGACTATCGTACGCAAATCCTCGGCGCTGCTCAGGGGCCGTTCCAGTCGTCTCCACGATCCGAACCGTTGAATTCCCCATGTCTGCCCGATTGAATGTGAGTTCCCAGACTGTGACACGAGGAAGGTTTCGGCGCCCGAAATAGTAGAACCTGTCGTTGGGCGGAAAATAGACCAGGCTCGCTTCGATGCCCATTTCATTTCGTTCGGGAAATGCATGCTCATCACCGTAGTCGCCTCGAACCGCCACCTCTTCCGTTTTGGTTACCGGGTCATACACTTCCAACAATTGAGCACCGAGGGAAAGTACCAGACCCGACAATGGGTCATAGTCAGCCCCGGGATAATCGTATCCTGCACGGTGGTCTCCTTGCGCAGTCTCACTGAACGACCAGGTGTTTGCCGCGATGTCATAGTGAGCCACCCGCGCTGGAAAATGATATGGGTCGTCGGAACTGTCTATTGGTTCGGCGCAGCTCCCCTTGCCGTTGGCTGAAGCCAACATGATCAGTTCGCCACCAACCACGATGAGTTCATCGTAGGTATGCCGTGATATGGGGCGAGGATAGGGCCCTGATGGCCCGGAGAGCCAGGCTCCTCGCGTCGTGTCCAGATTGTCCAATGTCAGGTAGTCACAGGGCGTCTGCTCGTAGAGGGCACTCCATTCCAACTTGTCGATGTCGAACCGATATACGGAATCTGTAAATGTAGTTGCGTGCCCCCCACCGAACATGAGCAATTGGTGGTTGCCCGCATCGTACGTAAATCCGCTAAACTCGGTGACTCGCGCACAACTCAAATCGCCTGGTGCAGTCGTACATTCGTACGGCCCTAAGTCTAACGCGTGGTTTGTGCCCAGGTCAATGAGAAGCGGGTTTGGAGAAAATGGCCCTGCGTCTGTCGAGGCATCATGCGCCTGTACGTCAGCGGCCGAATCGACTGATCCATCCATAGCCGGTTCTGCGTCAGGGCGATGCCCGTCGAGAGAAAGGTGCGCGTCCGTACCACCGTCCAACCCTTGAGATGAGCCGTCTTTCGAATCGTGACAGCCTGCCAGGGCAAAAACTGTCAAGACCGCTACAATGAGGGACTTCATGGCCGCCTCCCACCCGAGGAGTTGTTCGTTGAACCGACTGTCCTATTAGTATTTGCGCTTCATCCAACCATGTCAAGCATTGGATTGAGTCGGCCTGGGCGGCCAACTCGGCAATATGACATCGTTTGGTGCTGGACCATGGCCACCATCGAGCTTGGTTTTCGATGCACTTCCTGGCATTCTTTGCGTGGCGGCTTGCACATCGTTTTCTATTCTCCCGTCACCAAATCGGGATCGCAAGCCGGCAACTGGGGGTTCGTCCATCAGAGGGATGACGGATCCCAACTGATGGAGTCTTTGGGTTGATCGCCTTTTTGACAGAGTCGTTCGAAAATGGGCGCATGGACCCGGGAGCGGCGATTCATTGGGACTCGAATACTGGCTCGACCTCGTTGGGTTGACGTCTCTGGCGACGGTGCCGGCTCTGGCGCTGCTGGCCCTGTTCTACTGGATGGACCGATACGAGCCGGAACCCAGGGCATGGGTGGCCAGGGCGGTGCTCATCGGTGTGCTGGTGTTACCCCCGGCCCTCTGGTGGAACCGGGAAATGAGCCGCTGGCTGGGGTGGGAACTGCTCACCCTGGGTGGGTTTCGTGGAGACCTGGCCGCGACCTTCCTGGTGGCTGCGATGCCTGAGGAAATGGTCAAGTTCGCGGCCATGTCGGTCTTCGTGTATCGCTGGAAGGAGTTCGACGAACCCTACGATGGGATCCTGTACGGTGCCGCGTTGGCCCTGGGCTTTGCCCTGGTGGAAAACCTTTTTTACGTATATGGCGCATGGAAGGCCGGGGCCGGGGCATACAAGCTGGCCTTTCTTCGCGGAGTCCTGTCGGTCCCGGCCCACGCTCTCTATGGCGCGACCATGGGGGCGGGCTTGGGAAAGGCCAAGTTTCCCAGCGGTGGCCGGACGCGACTCATTGGGTGGGTCGTGGCGCTGCTGCTGCCATGGTTTTTCCATGGGCTCTTCGACCTGCTGTGCCTGTTTCTTGGCAGGGGAGGCTGGTGGGGGCTGGTGGGGTTGAGCGTCGTCATGTGGGGGGTGGTGCTCTGGCGGGTTGCCAGGGCCCTGGCTGCCTCTCCCTTCAAACCCACCCATCTCGAGGGTGACGGCACCGGCGGACGTGACGGCATCGGCGAAAATGAACGCACCGGCGGACGTGATCCGACAGGGGGAAGGTGACGGCACGGATCTGGGTGGGGGAGGCGACTCAGACGAGATTTTCACTTGCCTCGGCGTCCATCATCGTGTATGGGCCTATCCCTACGACATCACACGCCGAAAATGGCACCAGGCGTGTCTCCCTCGGACCGAGGAAGATGAAGGTGCCAGGACCGATGGTCGGCCCATGCGGCGGAGGTTCAACGCCAGGAGGAAACGACATGACAGACACCCAGGAAACCAAGACTGAATCGCCGGAAACCCAGCAGGAACCAATGGCAAGCGCGGAAAAATCCGCACAGCCGGTGACTGACGGTGAGACCGCAGGGCAAGAGCAGGCCGCTGCCGTACCAGAGGCGGTGCCCCCCGAGCCTTTGAATATCCAAGGGGGCAAGCTTTCCCTCAAGGAGATGCTCGAGGCGGGCGTGCATTTCGGGCACCAGACCAACCGCTGGAACCCGAAGATGAAACCCTATATCTTCGGGGCCAGAAACGGTATCCACATCATCGACCTGCGCAAGACCCTCGGCATGTTCCAGCAGGCCTACGCGGCTGTGGTGGAGGCCGTGGCAAAGGGTGGGACAGTCCTGTTCGTGGGCACGAAGAAACAGGCTCAGGAGGTGGTGGAGGAAGAGGCCAAGCGCTGTGGCATGTACTCGGTGACCCACCGGTGGCTCGGCGGAACCATGACCAACTTCAAGACCATCAAGACTTCCATCGAGCGACTCAAATCTTATGAAAAAATGGCCGAAGACGGCACCTACGAGAAGCTGACCAAGAAAGAGGTCATGCGCAAGGAACGTGAACGGGCCAAGTTGCAGCGGGCGTTGGGCGGAATCCGGGACATGGCATCGCTGCCTTCTGTGCTGTTTATCACAGACCCGGTCAAGGAAAAGATTGCCGTGGCAGAGGCCAACCGGCTCAGGATCCCCATCGTGGCCATCGCGGACACCAACTGCGACCCGGAGATGGTGGATTATCCCATACCCGGCAACGACGACGCGATTCGTTCAATCCGGCTGTTTACCTCCCAGATGGCCGAGGCCTGCATCGAAGGCGCGAGACTGGCCAGGGAGCGAGCGGTGAAGCGTTCCACGGGCGGCAAGGCCGAACAGGGCGACGGGACCATCCACGTGACATCCGGTGGCGGCGGACCCAAGGTGGAGGTCATTTCGCGCCGGCCGCCTTTGCCGGATCCCGAGGCCGTAGGGACTCCCGAAAAACAGTAGGTCTTGCATCGAGGTTGAATCGAAGACTCCACCGGGATCAACCGGTGCGATGAGCATGGAAGAGAGGAGATCGGAAAATGGCAGACGTAACCGTCAAAATGATAAAGGAACTGCGCGACCGGACTCAGTGCGGCATGGTGGATTGCAAAAAGGCACTCGAGGAGACCGCAGGCGACATGGAGAAAGCGGTATTGTTCCTGCGCAAGAAGGGGCTCGCCCGGGCGGCCAAGAAGGCGGGCCGTGAAGCCAGCGACGGGCTGGTCTGGTCCTATATCCATGGCGAGGGACGCATCGGCGTGCTCATCGAAATGAACTGCGAGACGGATTTTCTTGCCCGGACCCCGGAATTCCAGAAGCTGGCCAACGAGGTTGCCATGCAAATCGCGGCGTCATCTCCCCAGTATGTGACCAGGGACCAGGTGCCGGAAGAAGAAATCGAGAAAGAGAAGGAAATCCGGGCGGCTGCTCTGCGCGAGGAAGGCAAGCCGGACAAGATCATCCCCAAGATCCTGGAAGGCCAGATCAATAAGTGGCTTGCAGAAATTTGCCTCATGGAGCAGACATACAACCGCGATCGGAATCTGACCATCGAAGAACTGATCAAGGAGCTGAGCGGCAAGACGGGCGAAAATATCGTCGTGCGTCGCTTCGCTCGCTACGAACTGGGAGAGCAGTCCTGATCTCGAGGGCATATCCATGCCGGATGATTCACCTGCGTATCGTCGAATCCTCCTGAAACTATCGGGCGAAGCCTTGATGGGGGAAGAGGCCTACGGCATTGATCCCGAGGTTCTGTCCAATGTCGCCGCCCAACTCGTCTCCATCCATGCTCTGGGGGTGGAACTGAGTATCGTGGTGGGCGGGGGCAACATTTTTCGGGGCATCGATCGCCTGGGGGACGGATACGACCGCGCCAGCGCAGACTACATGGGAATGCTGGCGACCTTGATGAATGCTCTGGCCCTCCAGAATGCCATCGAGGCCCAGGGGGTCACCACGCGCGTTCAGAGCGCCTTGCAGATTCAGCAGATAGCCGAACCCTATATCCGGCGCAGAGCGGTGCGACACCTGGAAAAGGGCCGGGTGGTCATCTTCGGAGCCGGCACGGGGAATCCTTTTTTCAGTACCGACACTGCAGCCGCCTTGAGGGCGGTGGAAACCGGCAGCCAGGTTCTTTTCAAGGCCACGAAAGTAGACGGGGTCTACGACAAGGATCCCAAGGTCCATCCCGATGCCGTGCGTTTTCAGCGCATTTCCTACCTGGATGTGATAGAAAGAGACCTCAAAGTGATGGACCTGACCGCAGTATCCCTCTGTCGCTCGAACGATATGCCGATTTTGGTGTTCGACATGACCAAGTCCGATACCATCAGACAAGCAGTCATGGGCCGGGACGTGGGAACCTGGATCGGGCCGGCTGAACATCCCGAGTGAGCCTGGTTCACTCGACAGGACGAAACGTCACCCAAGGAGGTGTTTTCATGCTCGACGAGGTCATCTCGGAAGCCAAGCAAGACATGGCCAAGGCTGTGGAGGCCCTGGAACGGGACCTGTCCCGGATGCGCACGGGCCGTGCCAACCTTGCGGTCCTGGATGGGATCAAGGTGGATTACTATGGCTCTCGGACACCCCTCAACCAGGTTGCAGCCCTGTCCACCCCGGAGCCCAGACTCATCGTGATCAAGCCATGGGACAAAAATATGGTTTCGGTCATCCACAAGGCCGTGCAACAGGCGGACCTTGGGCTGAATCCTTCCAATGACGGTGAGTTGGTTCGCATTCCCATCCCGCCCCTGACCGAGGAGCGACGAAAAGACCTGGTCAAACTCGTCAAAAAGAACGCAGAGGAATACAAAGTCCAGATTCGCCGGATCCGCCGTGACGCCAACGATATGATGAAGCAACTGGAAAAGGACAAGGAAATCTCCGAAGACGACCTGCATCGCGCCACGGATCGGGTTCAAAAGCTCACCGACGAATTCGTTGCCAAAGTGGATGCCGTCGTGAAAAAAAAGGAAGAGGAAATCCTGGAAATCTGATCGAAGCGGTCTCTGTTCCGAATTTTCAGTAACAGGAAGGGCGGTTTACCACGGGATCCGGCTCGTCTCGCGCCGGGAGGATCTGTCGGAGATAGTCGTAGTTTTCGCGACAGAATACTTCCGGTCCACCTCCCAGGAGCTGTGCCCGTTCCCGGAAGGGGCGTTGGCCGCCAGCATCCATGAGCCGGTTTGGCTGTTCCCCGGAATTGTGGAACAGGTTCCCCCCCGGGTCGGCAAGACCGAGGCTGTGGCCGAACTCGTGTGCCATGGTGCCGCCAAGAATGTTGCCCAAAACGTAAATTGCGCAGGCGATCTGCATGGGCCGGTCGGAAGCGTCCGCCGGGCATGTGGCGCTGCCGGCAGGCGGGATGTTTGCCAGTTCATCGGGCATGACGGGCTTTCCCTTGTCAGGACGGATCGGATCGAAGATTTCATCGAACAAGCCATCGGCATCGGGATGCTGCTCCACGGGAATCGGGGGGTGCAGGGAGAATGAAAAGAAGGATTCGACGAAGACGCCGCCAAAGCCCGGATAGCCATCCTGTTGCGTCTTGGCGTTGGTTCCGCCGATCCGGTCGTAGAGCCTCTGGTTGCCCACGTCTTTCCCAGGGGTGTTGTCGTAGCCCATCAGGCCCAGTCCGTTGGGGTCGGTTCCCGTCACATCGACCTGGGCATAGAGCAGGTAGTCATCCGGGACATCGTCTCGAAACTCCACGTTGAGTCCGCGATAGATCCAACGCGCTTTGTCGAGAATTCGCTTCCGAATCAACCTGTCTGCGCTGCGCAACCCGAACATCTCCAGGGCGTCTGTGTAGCCGTGGGTGAAGTTCACGTACACCACTTGCTTGATGGGCTGGATGGCAAAAGAGCCCTGGATTGGGTCGCCCTGGATGCTCACATCGCCTTTTTTGAAAATGGGAGTAAAAGTTCCCGACAGGATGCCGGATTCTTTCCGCATGTCCACGAGCCTCCCTATGGGGCCTTCTTCGTCAAGGACGTAGTGGGCCAGGGTGCCGGACACAAAGGAGAGCACGAGCACTTCGTCGATGGCCCTGTCGGAATCGTCCAGGTCCGAATGAAAGGTGCCCTGGACATGGACCCTGGTGAGTTCGTCATCGGCTGCGCCCACGAAACCTTGCCCGATGAAGTTGACGAATCCGCCCAGAGAAGAGCCTTCCTGGTCCAGGGACAGGAGTTCGGAGGGCTCGATGGTAAAAAGGACCTGCAGGTCCGGTGAAACGGTTTCCACCTGGTCTGCATGGACGTTGACGAGATGGATGGTCACATCCATGGTTCCCGGCGAAAGTCCCACCGTGTCCGGGGTGATGAGGAATGTGCCGTCTCTGCGCTGATCGCGGTCACGAATCTCCACGGGCAGCCGCCTGTCCTGAAAGGAAATCCCGTTGACACTGCAGGGATCGCCTTGGCCCTGGGGCAGGAAACAGCCTGAAGCGGACAGTTCCGTGTGTCCTTCTCCGTCGCCAAGAAGGAGGTCGTCTCCTCGCACCGTGATGACCGAGTTGAGAGCAGCCTTGGTGGGCGTTGCAGAGAGGAGTGTGGGAGTGAGGTGGGTTCGGCAATGAAATCCGAGCGTGATTGCCGACGTTGAATGGATCCTGTTCGTGGCCACCGAGGCCACCTGGAGTTTGGCCTGCCCCACGAAGTCCCCATCGCCGTCCGGACACAGTTGCTGGAACCCTTGGGGCCCCAGGGGCACGGCAAATGTGGTCTCCGACGTGATGGTGGCCGGCCATGCGAGATCGATGTTCCAGGAAGTGCCCACGTCGGAATCGTAGGCTCCTGTGAGGACGAGGCGCGAGGCTCCGAGCGTCGATCCGACAAATCCCCCCCCAACGCCCAGGAGGGTGCCGCCAGGCAGGATGGTGATGGGTTCTATGTGGTCTAAGTAAATCTGTTTGGGCCAGACTTCGGGAGGGTATTTTTTGTCCGGCTTGGCGCAGGCCGACAATGCAATCCCTACCAAGACCCATGCTGAGAGGCGAAAACTTCCTGGAGCAAAGGTCAACGGCGGTCTGGTTTCTGGCATGGTTTTCTCGTTGGACCGGTCACGGCCCTCATCAAGGATTTCGTACGTCAAATCCAATCATGTAGGAGTTTTGTGAACTTTCATAGCCTTTCACCACCACGAAATAGGTATGGTGAGCGTTGACAGTGTATTCCATGTGCTCGTCGCTGGTGCCCGACTGACCGTTGTCGATGTCACAGGGGGGACATGGAGTCAGGTCGGTCCATCCATCCGCGTCATAGAAATGCAGATCCAGGTCCTGGTCGGTATCGTTCTGGTCGAAGAGGAGGTCGACCACCACGGTCTGGCCAGCATCCAGCACAATCGCATACCAGTCTTCGTTGCCCGAACAGAGCCACATGTCGTCGAAGTTGTCACCGGCCTGAACGTTGGTCGCGTGGGCCGGATCGTCGTCCGGCTCGTTGTTGTCCTGGATGCAGCAGCCCTGTCCGGAGAACTCCAATGCCAGGGAGTAGTCTGTGGCAATCGATGGATCGAAGGTAAAGACCCTGGCTTCGTAGAGGCCGGGTTCCAGGCATTTGGTGATAGACTCATCGTCGGTGAGGCTAAAGCTGCTGGTGATCAGGTTGCCATGTTCGTCGAGCAAATCGAGATCCAAGTCTCCCTGTGCCGTGGAGAATGCGATGGAAACGGTGACATTGTCCAACTGGGGCACCTCGAAGAGATAATAGTCGTCATCGATCGTTCCGTCTGCATCGTCGCAGAGCGTCAGGTTCGGGAAGGTCCCAGGCGTGATTACCACCGCGTCATCGAAGCTGTCGTTGTTTTCCAGACCGTCCTCCCGGCAGGCCTGACCGCAGGAACCGCTCACCGGGGCGCAGACATTGTCCGACTGGCCGGTGACGCTCGTGAGGGTGGAGGCAGTGCAGGATGTGTCGGCCGGGCATTGCTGCCCCTGTCCACAGCGTGCCAGACAATAACTTTCACTGCCGCCCAGCGTGACGCAGAGCCCCTGGTCACCACACTGGATGTCGTCACGGCAGGCGGCACAGGATTCGAAACTGCCGGCACCGGACGGCTTGGTCACGTCGAGACGGAACACATCGGCTGCAGGCAACCTGGTGCGATGATCGCAGTCACCCGATGAATCGTCGTCGTCGGTGGCCTCGATGAAATAATAGAGGGTCTTGGTCGTGCCGGCTGCCTCGGAAAGAACCGGGTTCGGGACGGTGGCCAAGTAAAACCCATTTTGTTTATCTCCTGACTGCCGGGTCATGGTCATCTGTTCGAACTTACTGAAATCGGGATTGGCCGGGTCGGATGGGGCCGTGGTAGAGTAATAGAGCACCGGCGGCGTGG
>CAZIJS010000085.1:242-15425 GCA_964539505.1 uncultured Myxococcales bacterium | reverse complement strand
GTGCCACCCTTGACGGGCCGGACCCCAGGGTGGAAAAACAGCCTCATGAACGAACGATCAGACAATATGGACGAATCGTCGGACAAGACGAAGGAATCGGCCGCAGCCGGGAGTCAGACGTCGCCCCGACCATGGAGGCTCCAACGAACGATCCTCGCCCTGGTTCTGTCGGCCGGGGCTGCGGGATCGGCGGCAGCGGCCTACAGTTGGCACTGGGCCTGGCCGGGGATCCTGGTCACACTGGCGTTGGCCTTTGCCGCCACCGAGGGACAGAGCCGCGGACGAACCTTCCTTCTCGGCTGGCTCACCGGAACGCTGCTCTACCTTATGGGTTTTACCTGGATCCTGCAGACCCTGCGGGAGTTCGGGGAGATGTCTTGGACCCTCTCCATCACGGGACTGCTCCTCTTCAGCATCTCCCACGGTCTGGCCATGGGCCTTTGGGTGCTCCTGGTCCGACTCCTCATGGAATGGAGTTCTCTTGGGGCTTGGGCTGCATTTCCACTCGTCTACCTGCCCATCGAGCATTTCTTCCCCGCCCTGTTTCCCTGGCAGCTCGGAGCTCCCCTCCAGGCCATGTCAGCCTTTGCCCAGATCTCGGACATGACGGGAGCCGCTGGCCTGACCTTCTTTGCCGCCCTGGTTTCTGGCGCAGGGATCGACCTGTGGCAGGCAGCTCGCAAGCCCCGGGAATCCACGGCACAAGCCACCATTCGGCCAGCCAGGCCCTGGCTGGGCGCAGCCGTGGCAGCAGCCATGCTCCTGGCTGGCACGGTTTACGGCCTGCTGCGCATCGCCCAATTCGAGCGAATCCAGAAGCGAGCCATCGAGGAAGGCCGGATTGTTCGAGTGGGCATCGTGCAACCCAACATCGGATCCTTCGAAAAGGAAGACGCCGGCAAACTCGAAGACCAAATCAGCCGGCTCAATCGGCTCTCACGACAGGCTGCCGACAAGGGGGCACAGCTCGTGCTCTGGCCGGAGACCGCCCTGCAGATGGTCCTGGACCGAGACGAGGTGGAACGGGAGGCCCGAGGAGATCGCTCGGATCCACCGGTGATGCCCCGGGACATGATGTTCCATGACGCTGCCTTGTTGGCGGGAGGCCTGGTGGAACGGTTCAGGAAAAACAAGGAATCCGACACATACAACGCCGCGCTGCTCATCACGCCTGACGGACGCATCGCCGGGGTGACCTACAAGGTCGCTCTGCTCTGGTTCGGAGAGCGTCTGCCATTTTCCAGGAAATTTCCGAAACTCAAAAAATGGTTTCCCAATGCCGGAGATCTCACTCCTGGTAAAAAGCCCCGCGTCCTGTCCTGGTACGGCGTGCGGATCGGCGTGCTCATCTGCTATGAAGACATCTTGTCCGACAGGGTCCGGCAGGTGGCCAAGGATGAACCCTTCTTTTTGGCCAATCTCACCAACGATTCCTGGTTCGGCCGCAGCAGAGAACCCTCCCAGCATCTCAGGCTGGCGGCATTGCGCGCCATCGAGGCCAGAAGGACCTTGATTCGGTCCACCAACACGGGCAAAAGTGCCTTCATAGGTCCCACGGGACGCATCGTCCGACAGACCGGGATCTTCGAGCAGGCCGTCTTGGTGCAGGACGTCGCCCTGCTCAAGGGCCAGACCTTTTTCGTGCGGTTCGGACCCTGGCTGGTGTGGCTCTGCCTCGGCCTGGCTCTCGTGGCCGTCGTGATTCCCCTGGCACGCAGGAGCAGATCGCACCAGGACAAAGAGGAGACATCGCAATGACCCACAGGAAAGACACCTGGAACACTCCCGTCACGAAGCTTCTCCGAATCCGCTATCCCATCATCCAGGGAGGCATGGTCTGGAACTCCGGTGCCAGGCTGGCTGCCGCGGTGTCCAGGGCTGGCGGTTTGGGCCTCATCGGAGCGGGCTCCATGGACCCCGACACCCTGGCCGCCCAGATCGACAAGGCAAGAGAGCTTACCGACGCTCCTATCGGGGTCAACCTTCCCCTGTTCTACAAGTATGCCGAGGAGGACTTGCAGGTGATCCTCGACAAACAGGTACCCGTGGTCTTCACCTCGGCGGGCAGCCCGAAAAAGACCACCCCCATATTGAAGGAAGCCGGCGCCCTGGTGTTCCACGTGGTCTCCACGCCACAACTGGCAGTCAAGTGCGAACAGGCCGGCGTGGATGGCGTGGTGGCCGAAGGGTTCGAGGCCGGTGGACACAACGGCAGGGACGAACTGACCACCATGGTCCTGGTGCCCCAGGTAGTGGCAGCAGTCTCCATTCCAGTGGTGGCGGCAGGAGGCATCGCCACAGGAGCCCAGATGGCAGCCGCCCTCGCCCTGGGCGCATCCGCCGTCCAGGTGGGCACCAGGTTCGCCGCCACCCAGGAAGCGTCCGGACATCCCGGTTTCAAGCAAGCATTGGTCACCGCAGGACCCACCGACACGTTTCTCACCATCAAAAAGGGCATCCCCGTGCGACTCATCGACAACGCGTTTCGACGCCGCATCATGGAAGCCGAGGCTCGGGGAGCGGACCGGGATGAAATCGTGGCCATGATCGGAGCAGGCAGGGAACGGCTCGGCATGTTCGATGGAGACGTAGATGAGGGCGAACTCGAAGCCGGCCAGGTGGTGGGCATGATCCATGACATCGTCCCGGCGGCTCAGGTCTTGGAACGAATGATCACCGAATGCCAGCGGACAGCCACGAGCATCTGTGCATTCACAGGAAAGGACGACGCATGAACGAGACCCCAAGCGGCCCCCAGTCGGAGGGAAACGGCAGGTCCGAAAACACATTGCCAGCCCTGTCGGTGGTGATGCCGGCCTACAACGAAGAAAACGGGATCCAACCGGTCCTCGAAGACCTCGACAGGGAACTCCAGAAAGCCGGCGTGGATGCGGAAATCATCGTGGTGGACGACGGCTCGGCCGATGCCACCGCACAAAAGGCCGCCGCCGTGTCCGGGCGTATCACCGTGCTCCGGCACGCCGAGAACAGGGGCTATGGCGCCTCTCTGAAGACCGGATTTCGCCGTGCGAAGCATGACCTGGTGGCCATCATCGATGCAGACGGCACCTACAAACCCAAAGACTTGATTCGTCTGCTCGGCAAGGCAAAAGGACAGGACATGGTGGTGGGAGCCAGAACGGGTCAAACCGTCCATATCCCTCTCGTCCGAAGACCCGCCAAGTGGCTGCTGCGCAGCCTGGCCACCTACCTGACAAAGCGAAAGATTCCAGACCTCAACTCCGGTCTCAGACTCATGCGGCGGGACCTGGTGCACAAATACATGGGGCTTTTTCCAGATGGCTTCTCTTTGACCACGACCATCACCATGGCATTGCTCGTGGCGGGCTATGAGGTCAAGTTCATCCCCATCGACTATGAAAAGCGCACGGGCAGTTCCAAGATCCGGCCCCTGAGAGACACCATCGGTTTTCTGTCTTTGATTATGCGGACGATCATCTATTTCAACCCCCTTCGCATCTTCGTGCCCATGAGCCTGCTGCTCATCCTGTCGGGTGGCTTGGTGGGTTTGCTCAGCTACCTCTACCTGCCAAAAATCCTGGACACCACCACGGCGCTCCTGGTGCTCACCGGCGTCCAGGTAGGGGTTCTGGGCCTGCTCGCAGACCTCGTGGTGCGACGCGGAACGTGATGACCAGCTCCCCGCAGACATCATTCTCCTGGAAGAGTCGTCTCGACCGCAGCCTGCCCCTGATCGCCCTGGCCGCAACGGCCCTGTTCGCCTTGAGCGAAACTGCGGCCGTCCGTTTCTTTTCCGCTCCCCCGGCCAAGGGCGCCTCGTGGCAGGCTGCCTCCGCCTATGTCCACAAGCATTTCAGGAAAGGTGATCTCATCCTGTTCGTGCCAGAATGGATCGATCCCGTGGGCAGAAAGTTCATGGGCGACCTTCTCACCCTGGACCAGGTCTCTCGACCAGACACAGACACCTATGGGCGCATCTGGGTGGTGGGGCCTCGGGGACGCCATGCACCCTTGACGGCCAGACGGCATCCACGACTCTCGAAACACCGCCTGTTCGGTCGCCTCGACGTCCGGCTCTTCGAGCAAAAGCCCGTGACCAGCGTCTATGATTTCTATAAGCAGGTGCGAAAAGCACAAGTGGCCCTCCTCGACAAGAAGGGCACAATCGTCGAGCGCTGCCCCTGGTCAGAGACCCGCAGGCGGCACCAATGCCGGGCAGGATGGAACAATGTCCGCAGGAAACTTGCGGAAATCGATTATCACCTCAGACGCTGCATCTATGCCCATCCCCACGAAGGCAGGATACTGCGCATCTCGTTTGCCCATGCCACCCTCGGCTCCAGGCTCGTCGTCTATACGGGCCTGGACAACTACGCATCCCGGTACAAGGCGCGCAAGGCCGTACTGGATGCGAAGAAAAAACATCCCGGATCACCCAAAGCGCGGCTGGTGGATGTCACCATGAAGGTCTTTGCCGACAACTACCTGCTGGGCAGCATCCGACAGCCCGTGGACGAAGCATGGCACCGCCACGTCCTGAAAACCACGGCCGGAAACGACGTCTCGGTGCGCTTCGAGGTGACCACCAAAAATGCCTATGGAAAGGTGTTTTGCTTCTACGCCAGGGCTGAACGATAGGAAAAAAAACAGGGGGTCATTCCACCACCACCACCTGGTTTATCTGTTCGAGGTTCATGCCACCGGGATACCCATAAGAGGTGTCGGCGTAATAGCCGTACACCCAGATCCCGAACGGCTTGTTGGACCAGATATGGTGTGCTCCGCTCGTGCAAGAACCGTCTGCGCCCCCGTTTTCCGCCGACAAGACGATCTGGGCACGCTGGTAGGTGTCTGCCACGGCTTCGAACTTGCCGTCGGGAATGGGATCGAGACAGTCGAGATGGATGACCTGCCCGGCCTCGGTCCGCACCACCACGACATAGTTGTAGGCATAGCTGGGGTCCGACAAAAAAACGTAAGAATCGAGGTACTGCTCCACCGGGACCGAAAGGGTCATGGCCGGATCGCCGCGCAGGTTGCCGAGACCATTGATGTTCGTGCCCGATTCTGCTGCGGTCTGCTCGGCACCGTTGAGGAAGTTTGCCACGAGAATGGGCGGCGGATCGCCGGGGTCTGGAGAGGCATCGGAAGCCGTCACCAGGAAGGACCGATCTGTCTCGAACTCGATCATCTCTCCCGCCGAAAGCACGGTAGAGGGTTGGACCGCAGGCTCGAAGGTGACCTGGGTGTTGTCCAGGGCTGCCATGATGCGCCACCAGGTCTTCTCGTTTCGGCGCTTGGGCGGGAAGGCGCCCACGTATGTCCAGCCCCAGGCCTTGATGGAAGGAATCTGCTCTTCGAGATGGTCACAGTAACCCTGGTCGGGTGGTGTGTTCGAACATGCATCACCGCTAAAGAACGCCACAGGACCAGATGCCGTCACCAACGTCCCGGTGAGGTCATTGTTTCCAGCAGCACTTTGAGACATGACCTGCAGATGCTCCAACGCATTGAGCGTGACCTGGAACGATCCGCTGCCGGGAACCGGCCCCCCGGCCGTCATGCCGGATGTGGGGGAAATTTCCACCGTGGTGTCGTCTTCGAGGGCCACCACACTCAACGTGGCGGGATAGGTCCCGTTGAGGCCCTGATACGTCATGGCATAGTACTGGTCACCCAGGGCGGCTCGGGGGATGAGCAACGAAGCATCTGTGGTGTGTTTGTTGGCTGCTTCGTATGGATTGATCTGGTAGGCCACCACGGGCAAGGTGCTCTTCACCACGAAGACCGATCCTGGAATGATCCCCGACTGCAGGCCCGACTGGTTCGGCCTGGCCGGTGTCTCGCTGCACTGTCCCTGCCCGCCGGTGATGGCGAGCACGGCGAGTTCTCCAGGCGCCACGGTCCGCTGGGTACCATATCCGGGGAAGTCCAGAATGTTACCGTCTGCGTCCTCCACCGTGACAATGGCATTGCCCACGGACTGCACATTACTGACGATTACCACGAAGCAGCCGTCGTTCGCCTGGAACTCGTCCACGTTGGTCATGTCCACGGCCACGTATTCACAACCCACGTTGGCCTTGGTCTCGGCGGCCTTCTCACAAAGATCCATGCAGGCTCCCGTCTCCTCGTCACAGACCTGGCCCTGGTCGGGATCGCATGTCTCACCCGGCTCCCACCCGGACATATCCTCCTTGCAGGTCATGACCTGGTTGCCCTGGCACTTCGTCTGGCCCGGCAGGCAGATGACGCAGCCACGGTCGTCCAGGCAGGTCAAGGTGGCACAATCCTGCCGGGACAGTTCCTTCTCGTCGTCACTGCACAAAACCATGGCGTTGCCGTCACAGATCGTCTTACCCGGCCTGCCCACACAGACATTGCCCTGATAGGCGTCGGGAGCAGGCCAGCCGGCATCGACTGTCTGGTGTCCCCCACCTCCGGATGTGGGTCCGCAAGACCATCCCATCCAGCCCAGCACGACGACCAGCAGGGGAACGACACCAGCGCGCCACGACATCATTTGAAACCAGCGTTTCTTCAGGGTATTCATTATTCCAACCTCCTGACAACCTGGCCTCCGCAGTGCCAATTCCCGGTCACCGCAGGACCTACGTCGCATTGCACTCACAAACCCAGAGCACAACTCATGTGAGTCACAGTCTACCACGCTGGGGAGGCAATCTCCAATGGATGGCTCGCACTGTTTCCCGACCCCATGGGTCCTGAACGCACATGTCGAATCCGTTGCAATCGCCGGCTTCATCGCGGCACTTGACTTTTGTGCCCGCATCGCAAAGCTCGAAAAAAATCGAAAACCAACGCAAAAATCATCGACGCCGAGCAATGCTTGCCAGACTACCGGGAGAACCCCCCATGCATGACATCGCCTCCATCACACAGGCCCTGACCTTCGACGACGTACTCCTTCTTCCGGCCTACAGCGAGGTCCTTCCCTCCGAGGTCCAAGTACAGACCGTCTTGACCCGAACGATCCATCTCAACATCCCGTTTCTCTCCGCCGCCATGGACACGGTGACCGAGGCGGCCACGGCCATTACCATGGCCAGGCAGGGGGGCATCGGCATCCTCCACAAAAACATGCCGCCAGCAGCCCAGGCCAGGGAGGTCACCCGGGTCAAGAAGGCTGAAAGCGGGGTGGTGGTAGACCCAGTGACCGTAGAGCCGGACAAACCCCTGAGGGTCGCCATCGACCTGATGAAGCGCTACAACATCTCCGGTCTTCCCGTGGTGGAGCATGGACGGGTCATGGGCATTCTGACGAATCGTGACGTGCGCTTCGCCGGAAACCTGGAGCAGCCCATATCCGAAGTCATGACCCGAAAACTCATCACCGCCCCGGAAGGTCTGGATCGCGAGGCGGCCAAGGCTCTGCTCCACGAGCATCGCATCGAAAAACTGCTCATCGTAGACGACCAGGGAACCCTCAAGGGATTGATGACCATCAAGGACATCGAAAAGGCGGAACGAAACCCTCTGGCAGTCAAGGACGAACTGGGCCGCCTGCGCGTCGGAGCAGCACTGGGCGTGGGCAGCGACATGGAAGAACGCGCCTCGGTCCTCGTCGCAGCAGGCGTGGATGTCCTGGTCGTGGACACGGCACATGGTCATTCCAAACGAGTGGGGGACACGGTCCGTTTCCTCAAACAGACCTACCCGGACATGCAGGTCATCGCCGGCAACGTAGCCACGGCAGAGGGCTTTCGATTCCTGGTGGATGCGGGGGCAGACGCGGTCAAGGTGGGCGTGGGTCCAGGATCCATCTGCACCACGCGCATCGTGGCAGGTGTGGGTGTCCCGCAGCTCACCGCTGTGACGGCCTGCGCCCAGGTGGCCGCCGAAACAAAGATCCCGCTCATCGCCGATGGAGGAATCCGCTACTCGGGCGACATCGTCAAGGCCCTTGCCGCCGGAGCCGACTCAGTGATGATCGGCAGCCTCTTTGCCGGCACAGACGAAGCACCAGGCGAGGTCATTTTGTACCAGGGCCGAAGCTATAAAGTCTATCGCGGCATGGGTTCCATCGGTGCCATGAAAAAGGGAAGCGGCGACCGTTACGGACAGGAGGGAACCGAAGAACGCAAGCTGGTCCCCGAAGGCATCGAAGGACGCGTTCCGTACCGCGGTCCCCTGGGGCAGAGCATCTATCAACTAGTAGGTGGACTCAAATCGGGAATGGGATACCTGGGTGCAGCGAATCTGACCGAGTTGCAGGAGAAGGCCCACTTTCTCCGACTCAGCCCCCAGGGCTTGCGCGAAAGCCACGTCCACGACGTCATCATCACCAAGGAAGCCCCAAACTACGGAATGGAATGAGCGCCTGCACACCGACACAGGGCTCGTCGACAGCCGCCTGACAGCGCAGAGTCACCCGAGGATTCTGGGATCGCCCAAACAACCGGGACAATCCCCAGCGTCACCAGCCCCTCTTGCTCAGCGCATGATGAGATAGACGATCCCCCCAGCCAAAAGGGCGACGACCCCCAGGGTCAGAGCAAATTTCCACCGTTTTTCCTTCCGAGGATCCCACTCGGGCGGGTCCATGGGCTGGGTTGGTTCATCGGCAATCCTGGCTGCATCCTCCCGGATAACATCGAGCACCGTCGTGTGGCGCAGCTTGCCCTGGTCCAGGACATCTTGAGGCAGCCGTCCCTCTGCGGCCATGAGTGCCAACCCCTCGGGCGAGTCTACCACCACGTTCCACCCGGAGGCCTCCGCCACGGGGAAGGTTCCAGCCTGGAGAACCTGGACCGTGATGTTGTCGAATCCTCCGGCCTCGTTGGCCATGCGGACCATCTCATCGAGGGCCTTGTCGAGATCTTGCGACTTCAGTTCGTCTGCAATTTCATCCTCGTAGACCATGCCCGTCAGCCCATCGCTGCACAAAAGAATCCTGTCGCCCTCCTGCAAGTCGAGCGGCCCGGTGATGTCCGGCTCCACGCCGTCGATCTGGCCCAGGCAGCGCATCAAGATACCAGCACTGGGATGGTAGGTGGCTTCCAGGGGCTTGACTTTTCCCTGTTTGATGAGTTCCTGGATCACCGTATGATCCTCGGTCAGGAGAGAAAAGACCCCATCACGAAACAGGTACGCCCTGCTGTCGCCCACGTGGGCCACGAAAAAATGATCTTCCATGGCCAGCACGCAGACACAGGTCGTGCCCATATCCGCAAGACGCTCTTCTTCCTTCGATTTTTCGCGGATTTTCTCGTTGGCCAGGTCGATGGCGTCTCGAAGCAACCTGCGAGGATCGACATCCTTGGACCAATGCTCCCGCACATGGGTGGTGAGCGTCTCCACCGCGGTCCGGGCAGCCAGGCTTCCGCCTGCATACCCACCCATCCCATCGGCAACAGTGAAGAAGACCGCCCCATCGAGAGTCACATCTCCCAGGGCATCCTGGTTTTCCTCGCGAACAGCACCGATGTCGGTTTTTCCTACAACGACCAGTTCCAATGGCCCGCTTTCTTCTGAGACGGACCCGCCCTGACCGGCGAATCCTGGATATTGCCATTTTGCCTGCCAACGATACTGGCAGGATTATGGCCAAATCGAACGGGTCCGTAAAGGACAATCCGGAAGACGCACAAGAACTTCGGGGTTTTCCCAGGACGGAAAGGTCGACAATCTGCTAGGGCTTGGGCGACAAATCGAGTCCAAAGTTTTCTTCTGCATCCGAGGGGCGCAGGTAAATCGGCTGGGCTCCGTCCAAGTCCAGGACAGAACCCTCGTCCAACAAGAGGGCTGCCTGACGGACCAGGAATCCTGCATCGGGCCAGGAATCTGTGTCATCGCAGATTTCCAGGTCTGCCCCCGGGCCCAAGAGATCCCGCACCTGGGACCAACGCTTCCCCACCAGTTCGAGTCCGGTCCCAAGGGCCCGAAAGCGTATGCTCTTGGACCGACCCGCCTGTTTGTGGGCACTCCATTGGGAAGCGGCCTGTTTCAGTGTCTCTCCCACGTCCACCGGCGCAAGGGCCAAGGGACCAATCCAGGGTTTCCATCTCTCTGCACCACGCGATGGAGCCGCAGACAGGTTGCTCCGATAGGCAGCCAGATACAGCTCTCCTCGTCTCGCATCGAGGCAAGGCAGCAAGACGTCCTCGACAGGTTCTTCGGAAGAATGGTTCCCGCAGGCGCTCTCCCCCGCGATACGGCCGGCAAGAGCACGAAGCGAAGAGACCCCCAGCAATGGAATGTCCAAGACGAAACAGAGAGCTTTCGCCGTGGTGAGTCCAACGCGCAGGCCGGTAAACGACCCAGGCCCCAAACCGCAAGCCACCGCCGCCAGGTCCCTGCGGGCGGCGCCCGATGCTTCCATCACCTCGTCTATGAGCATCATAAGCGCCTTTCCATGGGTCCGCACCGGCTCATCCGCCCTGCCGATCACCTCTCCCTTCTCCTTGTCGAAGAGAGCCACTGAGGCCGTCGGAGTAGCGGTATCGAAACCCAGTATCAAACTCATGAAACAACTCCCATCATGGACCGGCCGAAAACCTTGCCTCCCGTTTTATGCCGATTCGATGTCATGTCAGTTCAAGATGTAACGCACGATGTCGTTTCGGAACGCAAACACCATCAGAGCCAACAGAAGCATCAGGCCGATGTAACTGACCGTGGCCCTGGCCTGCAGACTGAGCGGTCTTCGCCGGATTGCTTCCACAGTAAAAATCGCCACGTGCCCTCCATCCAATATGGGTACGGGCAGAAGGTTTAGCAGACCCAAATTTATGGAGATGAGAGCCATGATCCACAAAAAGACGTCCCAGCCTTTGGATGCGGCAACCTGGGCCACGTTCGCTAGCATGATGGGACCGCCCACAGTGTCGGCCTTGACCTTGCCTCGGAAGAGCTGAAAAACGGCCAAAGACATTTCAGAGATGATCTCTCCGGTGAGCCTGACAGCCATCTGTCCCGCATAGACGGGCTGATTCGTGATGCGGGTCCTGGGCGGATAGCGATACGACATGTTGTTGAACGCACCAAACAGGAACTCGACATTTTCCTGCTTGAACTCATCGAGCACCACCCTGCGTTCCTGCCGTATCCTGACTCTCTGGGTCCGGCCGTCCGGTGTCCGCCAGGCAATCTCCAATGGTGAGTCCTTGGCACGCGCAAGAGCCGTCACCACTCCGAGCCAACTTTGCACCGGCCGGCCGGCCAGGGAAACGATGCGGTCTCCGGGACGAATACCTGCCCTGAAAGCAGGGGAATCAGGCAGAACCGATGACACGAAGAGTTCGGCGGACACAATCCCAGTACGCACCAGGGACCTGGCACCCCGATGGTCCACCACGGGATGGAGATGCAACGTCATGGGACGAAACAGGGACACACCAGACAACCCCTTGGGCACTTTGGGCCGAAGTACCGACAACGTCAAATCGGCGTCCCCTGGTTTCAATGAATCCAACAGAGCGCGGAGTTGGTGCCAATAAGGTGTCGGCCGCCCATCCACCGCCACGATCCAGTCACCGAGACGCAATCCCGCCCTTGCCGCGGGGCTGTCCGGACCGTCCAGACCAATCTGGGACGTGGTCATGGCCTGGAGTATCCCCAAGATGCCCACCCTTTTGACCAGCCCCAATTTCGTGGGCTGGAGGTCGAGTCTCGGACTGGCGGTGATGCGTACTTTCTCACCATGACGTTTGACCAGAAGATGCAGGGTCTTTTCTGGTCTCTTCGAAACGATGTCGACCATGTCCTGCCAGTAGCGAATCCGATGGCCATCGATTGCCAGGATACGATCTCCGGCCTGCAATCCCGCTCTTGCCGCCGGTTCACCGGGCAGCACGGTTCCCACGATGGGTGCCGGGGTGGTGGACTGGAAAAGGAAGTAAACGAAATAGATAATTATGGGAAAAAGGAGATTGAATCCAGGCCCGGCCACCACGATAAGATACTTCTGCCACAAAGGCTTTTGATGCAGCGCCCTGCCCTCGTCTTCTGCTGCCACGTCGGCGTCGGGGTCTTCGCCCAGCATCTTGACGTAGCCGCCAACAGGAAAATAGGAGATGCGATACTCTGTCTCCCCTTTTTGCCATGACAATCCCTTGATTGCCGGTCCGAACCCCAGCGAAAAGCGCAGCACCTTGACTCCGAAGAGCTTGGCAAACAAAAAGTGCCCCAGCTCATGGATAAAAATCAAAGGACCAATCAACAAAAGAAACCAAACGATGATCATACAGACTCCATGATTCGAACCGAACTGTCCACGTCCCCTACAAACCGATCGCCTTGTCCATAGACCAATCCACAGGGCCGCGCAAGCAACCAAGAAACTCAATGGGTCTCTACCAAAAAAATCCAGACATTTAAAAATCGAAAAGTTGACAGCGAAAAAAAAACTCGCTATATGCCCGCAACGTCACCTGCCCAGGTAGCTCAGTCGGTAGAGCAGGGGACTGAAAATCCCCGTGTCGGCAGTTCGATTCTGTCCCTGGGCACCAAAACCGTGAGACCAAGGGAGCGAATCATTTCGCTCCCTGCCTCTTTTTTTGGGCGTTGAATCATCCGGCTTGGGCCTCAAATCTTGCCGGCCGCGCATCCTTCTCGGCAGCCGTCTTTGCCCCGAATCGTGACAACCGTCCTCCCCCACGATTTCGACGAGAGTCTCGTTGAGGTGACCAGGAAATGAACAAAGGATTTGACGCATCCCCTCATTGTTTTTTAACCTACAAAGACTACATAACCAAAGGAGGATCGCCCATGCGAATCTTGCCCACCCTTTTTATCGCCTCACTCATCTCTTTGATCCTCATGCCTGGTTGCCACAAAAAAGCATCCAAAGGTGAAAGCGCCCCGGCCAAGGAAATCGACCTGGTGGTCAAAAAGGACTCTCAACTCCAACTCTCCCAGGAAGAACTCCTGAAACGAAGAGGAGCGCTGATCCGACAGAGAAACAAAATCAAGGAAAAACGGGCTGCTCTGGAAGCAAAGAAAATGGCCCTGGCAAACACCGACCCCAAAGCCGCCAAAGCCATCGAGGTCAAGGAACGGGAACTGACACAGCAAGAAAAGACCCTGCTCAACCAGGAACAAGAGGTAACCCAACACCTCAACGTTCTCCTCAAGAAAAGAACGGAACTTCTGTCCAAGGCCACAGCAGCCTTGACGGCGAGCGCATCGGCCGGGGCCCCCCCCGTGGCGAAACGAGAACATGCAGTGGCACTCCGGGAAAAGGATCTGGCCAGACGCGAAAAGGAACTGGCAAAACGGGAAGAAGAACTGGCAAAACGGGAAGCCTCGGTGGCAAAACGGGAAAAGGCACTGGCCAAGGGTTGTGCCGCGTTTGCACCGAGCATCGTCATGCCGAAAATCACCATGCCGTCACTGCCGTCAGGACGGCGCTATACCAAAGGGGATGTCGAAGCCGTCCTGGGAAGGGCAGCCAGGTACCTGGCTGCCAAGGGCCTGTCAGCCTCCGACCTGCCACGGGAAATCACGAAGTACCGCGATGCAGCCAGAGCCGCCCTGCGCAAGAAAAAATACGCCCAGGCCAAGCAGCAAGCCGACATTTATCTGGCAGCGCTGCGTTCCATCAAGCTCGACAGGCTGTTTCTCGCCCGCAAGTTGCGCCACCTCAACGTACTGGCTCAAAAGAAACACTTGTCCGGGACACAGCAACGAAAGGTCAATCGTCTCCTGGAAGAGGCCATGCGGGCCTATAGTGACGGCAAGTTCAAACGCGCAAACAGTAAACTGAACCAGATTGCCAAGCTGCTGCGCTGATCAGCCCCCTAGCAGTCCCCTCTGAAAACAACTGGCATCAAAAGCCCAGCGCGACATATCCCACGAAACTCATGTCCGGCCGTACGTCGTAGCTCGTGGCATATTCCAGGATCTCTCCACGTTGTGCGCCCAATGCCCGGCCCGCTGTCAGCGCGGCGGAGGCAGCCCCGGGGCAGCAAGCGTTCCTGTGCTCCAGCGCCCCGCGGAGCAACAGGTCGGCATCGAGTGCCTGCATGGCATCCAGGGCCTTGCGGTCATTGACCTTCCGCACCCATTCCACGGCTTCACGCCCCAGCCCATGGTCCAAGAATCCATAGTTCGGGCCGTAGTGCGTCAGGTCCGTGGAACCAACGAACAGGGTGTCCAAAGAAATGGACCCAGACAACGTGGCAGCCAGTTTCCCAATCAATCGAGCCTCCTGTGTGGCGGGGACCGTTACCACGACCACCGATGCGCCGGGGAAAAAATGTCGCACGAATGGAAGCTGGAGTTCGATGGTATTGTCCGGCTCGTAATCACCGGGACCGATCGCCGTAAAGAATCGAGAATCACAGTGCTGCGCCAGAGCCATGGCAAGATCCGAGTTGGTCCAAATCTCGCCGAGCGGCGTCTGCCACGTTCCCTCGGTGAGTATCCACCCCTTGGCATGTGGCCCCAGGTGCCCACCGAAGAGCACGATGGTTCCCACCTCCCCCTCCCTCGCCGCCAGAACCTGGAACACCCGAAAGGCCAGACGCCCGGAAAAGACCCACCCGGCATGAGGCACCACCCCGCCCAGCCAACCACCTGAAGGTGCAGCCGGAGGATCCATCCCCGCGTAGTAGTCCTCGAAGTCACCAAGGGCCGCCAAACAGGCCCCCTTGCTGCTTGGATACCAACCCTGATGCGCAAAGAAATCACTGAATCGCACCATTCCCATGATCCACCTCCCTCGCTCCGACTCTCGGCCACGGAGCGACCCTCTGTCGGGAAGACAACCGAGACGATACCCCAATCACCTCTCAGTACCAGTCATTTCGAAGGTCCTGCCTCGTCTACTCCAGATGGCTTGATGCCAACGACACAGACGACTTTTCTCGCGAAAGATTGACAGAGCATGGTTCGGTTCGATACCCTCGCTGCCAGGTCGAAATCAGCCGACCAACCACGCCACGTGGCGTCTCGCTTACAAGGAGGAGAAACCCGGTGCTTCCCAACCTCAAGGAAATAGCCCATCCAACGACCATTGCAGAGGCCCTGGAGATGCTCTCGAAGTATGGTCCCAAGGCACGGCCCATTGCAGGCGGAACGGCGGTGGTACTGTCCAGGGACGACAAGACAGAGACCTTGGTGGATCTGACGCGTCTGGGACTCGACCACATCCGAACGACACAAGATGCACTGGAAATAGAATGCTGCGTCACCGCCGCTCAAATCGCATCCTGGGAGGATCTGGACCCGGGCTGGATG
>CAZIJS010000085.1:0-232 GCA_964539505.1 uncultured Myxococcales bacterium | reverse complement strand
GCAGCCACCGCCGGGCCCGCTGGTGTCCGCAATGCCGAGACGCTGGGTGGCAGCCTGGCCCAATGCTTTTCCTGGGCAGACATCCCGGTGGTGCTCCTGAGTCTGGGCGCCGTCGTGGAAATCGCTGGGCCACAATCCCGGACATTGGGGATCGAGGCATTGCTCGACAAACACCCGAGCAAACACTTACGACCAGGGGAAATCATCAAGGCGGTCCGAATTTCCAAATGGA
>CAZIJS010000084.1:0-15481 GCA_964539505.1 uncultured Myxococcales bacterium | reverse complement strand
GCGCGCCTGGCAGGACTCGAACCTGCAACCCGCGGCTTAGAAGGCCGCTGCTCTATCCTGTTGAGCCACAGGCGCTCGCTCAGCCGAGCCAGGGCGGTCGGGGCGAGAGGATTCGAACCTCCGACATCCTGCTCCCAAAGCAGGCGCGCTAACCAGACTGCGCTACGCCCCGGGAGAGTAGCACTCCCGCAATTTTTTTGCTCTTTTAGACGAGGAATTTGGTTTTCGCAAGGAAAAACCAGGGAGCGTTTGTGGGATTTTGAACCAGCGCCTTGGATTGCCTTGGATTGTTTGGGGATTGGATGGAGAGTGGATCGAATTTTCATGGATGGAAAAAGAACGAGGCTCCTCTCTTTTCGATGTGGTTTTCGTCGAAGCCTCTTGCCCGATGTCAGGGCATCTTCATCAGATATTTTTCGAGGAAAGAGACCATGGCTTTCATGGCCATGGCCCTGTGGCTGATGCGGTTTTTTTCCTCTGGTTTCAGTTCGGCAAATGTCTTGTTCGAGGGGGGATGAAAGAAGACGGGATCGTAGCCGAATCCCCCTGCCCCGACGGGGTGGGTGAGAATGCGGCCCTCGCAGACGCCCGTGGTGACATGGACCCGCTCACCAAGCGGCCCTGTGGGGTCCACGAATGCTGCCACGCAGCGAAACCTCGCGGTGCGTCGATCCTGCGAGACGCCATCGAGTTCATCGAGGAGTTTGATGATCCGGTCTGCGTCCGAAGCCCCAGGTCCCGCATACCTGGCCGAGTAGACCCCTGGGCGGCCATCCAGGGCATCCACCTCCAAGCCGCTGTCGTCGGCCAGGGCCGGCAGTCCTGAAAAAACGGCTGCCTGCCTGGCTTTGGAGATCGCGTTTTCTTCGAATGTGGTCCCTGTTTCTTCGATTGCTGGGTGGTGCGGCAGATCCTTCCAGGAGATGATTTCAACGTCGAGAAATTTAGTCATGTCCCTGAGTTCTCTGAGTTTTCCCTGGTTGGACGTGGCCAGCAAGATGCGCAGTTTGGACATGGGGTGCTCTCTCGTAGGACGTTCTTTGGCGGTTGGGCCCGCGTTTTTTTCTGGTTGGTCGCTTTCTTCGTTGCAAAGGATTCAGGGTTCCAGGGGGCGTCTCCAGCGTGGGTCTGCCGACACCACGAGTTGTCGATGCCTCCTCATTCCATGCAGGCTCTTTCGGAGGATCTTAGGAGGCCTCGTCCGGCTTTCTTGGCCGTCAAATGGTCTCGGGGAAGACAGGGGCCCGCGTTTTTGGAGACTGGTGTGAAGGTCTTGGTGTCCACATCCGAGCGCCTCGGCCTTGCGGGCCCAACGGCGGATGGCCAGGACCAACGCCCTGACGATACGCCGCTGGTAGGCAGGCTCTTCGATCCTTCTGCCTTCGATCCGGTGGTCGATGAAACCCATCTCGAAAAGCACCGAGGGGACAGAACCACTGGAAAGTACAGCCATTTCTCCCGTGAGTAGGCCGCGATCCTTTCGTCTGCCCAGGCTGCGATGGAGCTGGGTGCGGAGCAGCGCTCCGAATTCCCGTGAGCAGCGTCCCAGCCCGTCACGCTCCAGGTCCGCCAGGATCGCCTTGGTTGCCCAGGCGGTCGGAGATACACTGTCCCCTGAGCCTACGAGGCCCGGCTCTCCGAGCCTGGGCTTGTCTGGATAGACATAGATTTCATAGCCCGTCTGGTTGCGCTTCGGCGAGGCGTTGGCATGGATGCTTATCAGAAGATCCGCTCTGGCGTTTTGAGCCATGAGGACCCGGTCGTAGAGGGGCCGATGCCTGTCGTCGGTCCTGGTGAGCAGAACGCGGATACCCCGCGATGGAGCGAGCAACCGGGCTGTCTTCCGTGCCACCTTCAGGGTCAGATCTTTTTCACAAAGGTTCGTTCCGGGGCGACAAGCGCCCTTTTCCGTGCCGCCGTGACCGGGATCCAGGACCACGAGGAACGGCTTGGGCCCTGGGGCCAACGAGAGTGCTGTGACCAGGATGTGATGCCAGAGCATGAGACTGTTGAGGGGCCACATGGATGCCTCCTTAGTATGTGTATGTAAGATAAAGTAGTTTGGTGTAGGCGTCAAGCTTTTGTTTCGGACAAAAGGGCGGCGCCACCCATTTCTTCGGGGGACTGGAGGACCGTTGGATGACTGGAGGACCGTTGGAACCTCGTGGAATCAGTGGTTTTCTGCTGTGGGTGCAGGTCACCTCGTGCCGGTTTGCCCTGTTGACACAGGTCTGCGCACCAACCCTTGGTTTGTGTGCCCACTGTTGGTCGCCAGTGCTTTTCCTCGTTGTGATTCGGGTATGGTTCCCCTAGACTATCAAAATCCAGTGTTGACGAGGCGATGGTGAAAGAGATGGTCGCCAGACCCCTTGGGCGTATCCTTCGCTTTCATAGGCCGCAGACTTCGTAGCCTGCGAGCCGCCTGGGTGCTGGGGAGGGCTCGAAGGCTCAGGGGCGTCTCTTCGACGGAGGTGTTGCATGATGCAGAAGAACTTGCGCCAGATTTGGGATCAACTTTGGGCGGAGAATATAAGAAAGAGCCTTGTACGGCCGGTCCCTCGACAGACTGAGTGTGGTCTGCGAAGACGAGGCGGCCGAGGCCCTGGTCCGGGGGATTTTCGATGCCCTGGTCCCTGAACTCGGTATGGTGCAAGGCGACATCGAGATCGGCCGGGATACGGGCAAGCAGGAATTCAAACATCATGTGGCCGCATTCGCGCAGTTTAGAAAGCTTTGGAGCACGATCTTCGTGCTGGACGGCGACGGGCAAAACCTCGTGGCCAAACTCGAATCCATGGCCCAGAGCAAGGGCCAGGTTGCGGCGGTGATTTGTCTTCCAGGGGATGGATCGCCCGAGTTGTGGGCATGGCATGCCATCGAGGACCATCCACGAGACTATGCCCAGCGCCTCGGTTTTTCAGACGAGGCTGCTCTCCAGGTGGAGATGCAGCACATATCACAGACCTACGAAGGCGCGGCGGACAGTGAATCCAACAAGGCCAAAGGCCGCATTTGGGCTTTGACCCAAGCCACGGGCCGGGACGTTCCGGCTTTGATGCGCATGATGGGCCGTATCGAGGCTGAGCGCGACAGCGGAGAGTTGGCATCTGTCCTGGCCGATTTCCGGGATGCTGTGCTTGAGTGGCGCAACATGCGCGGAGATTTTTAGCCGGTGGTTCTGCGTTCCACATGCATCCTGGATTGTGATATGGAAATGTTTGGCTTAGGCTTGCGAGTCCTCTAGAAACAGACCATTGAAACCTCGGAGAAAGCAGGTGCGCATCACCAGCACGACGGGCCAAGATGTTTGCGAAAGCCTGCGGGCCTCCTCCGACCAGCACGAAGGCTGTGGCATGAGGCAAGAGACAGCATCCCCAGGAGGAATCTTTGATGTTTTGGCATGAACGACTAAGGCCTGGACAATATCCCTCTTGGATCGAGGTTGCTGGGTTCAAGTCGATCGGAACACCCACAAGGGTCGAGATGCGGCCAATCACTCTGCTGGCCGGCGCGAACAGCAGTGGTAAGTCGTCCATATTCCAGCCATTACTCCTGCTCAAGCAGAGTCTGGAAGTGACATATTCAGCGGACCCAATTGTGCTCAGTGGCACGCACCTTTCCTTTTTCTCTCTGGATCAGATTTTTTCGTGCAAGCGGACGAAACAATCTCGAGTTCGAGAGTTTTCCGTGGCGTTTGGGCCCATGCGTTCTGCATCCAAACCCTTCGAAGAATCCGGGCGCGAGCAAGATCACGTTCCGATTGATGTCAAACTGAGCTTCCATCGCAAGTCCCCAAAAAGCGACAGTCTTGCGGCCCGGATAGCCGTGCGGCGCGCCCAAGACGAAGGAGATTGGGTGCCCGTTCAAGAGAAAAACGCAGATCCTCTTTTGTCTCTCATGGAGGTATCACCCGATGATGCGGATCTCGTGATTCATACGGACGGTATCTATGCCGACGTACTCATGAGGCGAAAGGAAAGGAAGCGACCGAAAGCCAAGATACTCCGAATTCACGCGCCAGTTGATTGGACTCGGGGCATTTTGCACCTTCCTGGATACCGAGGCCATCGCCAACGCCTGTTTCCCATCACGAAGGTGACAAGAGGACCGTTCGATGTGTTTTCCGTGGAGGGGCCCATGCCTCCTTATACCGCCAGTCTGCTTTTTGAATGGCAGAAGAACCAGTCTGCAGACACTTCTGCGAGACAGAGGGGGCGCACAAGGCCAAAGGATGCAGCCAGAAAGCTGGACATGGTGGGAGAGGCGATGCGTGCACTCGGCCTCACCTGGAAGGTCAAGGTCGTGCGGGCGAACGCAGCCGAGCTGGAACTGCGAGTCGGCCGCATGGCCGTGTCTCAGCGGGGAGGGGCGCAAGATCTCGTGGACATTGCCGATGCAGGATATGGGTTGTCTCAGGTGCTGCCGGTGTTGGTGGCCCTGGTGACCGCCTCACCTGGTCAGATGGTGCTCATTGAACAGCCTGAACTGCATCTTCATCCCAGTGCGCAGCTCGCCATGGGCCGATTGCTGGCTGAGGCGGCGAACCGGGGCGTCATCGTCGTGGTGGAGACTCACAGCCAACTCCTCTTGCGTTCGATACAGACCATTGTTGCCCAGGGGCGGTTGAAGCCGGGACAGGTGGGGCTCAACTGGTTCAGCCGGGACGATGAAACCGGATGGACCACGGTTGTCCAGGCAGACCTGCAGGAGGACGGCTCATTTGGAGATTGGCCGGTTGATTTTCCTGACGTGTATTCCATGGCCGATGCCGAGTTCATCGACGCAGTTTTTGGCCGTGGGAAGACACGATGAAGAGTCCGTCCCATATTTTCGTGGTCGACGCCGACATCGCACGGGCGGCGGGTCCAGATCCCAAGGATCGACCGTGGTCCGAGGCGGCGAAAGATGCGCACGACCTGCTGATAGCGATTTGGCAATGCTCTGGCTACCGGGTGGTGTTCGACCAGACACTGCTGAACGAGTGGAAAGAGCATCAGGGAAAGTCGGCGCAGGCCTGGCTTGCGAGGATGGTGAGCAGGCGCCGGGTCATCAAGAATGCCGAGCCGAGCAAATCGTGGATTTCTGCGTTGATCGTCACGTGGCTGCCGGCCAATGAACAGGATGCCGCGGAGAAGGACAGCCATTTGGTGGCCCTTGCGAACGATCCAGGCGACCAGCGGCTGCTTTCCAACGATATCAAGGCACGCAAGAAGTTTGAGCGGATTTTTGACGACCGCGTCCAACGAATCCACTGGGTCGCTGCCTCCCAGGACTGCAGGCAGTGGCTTGTCCATGGTGCATATGACAAGCCGGACTGGACAGTGGGAGGCTCATGAATCAATGGCCTCATCGACTGTCCTGCCGCATTCACAATCCGGAGAAGATCGCATGCCTCTTTCTTTCATCGATCTCAAGGCACTCCATGCCCCCATCGAGGCCGAACTCATCGAGGCGTTGGTGGGGACGCTTCGTTCGGGCCGGTACATCCTGGGCCCCGAGGTGGAGAAATTGGAACGGTCTGCGGCGAAACTCTGCGGGGTCTCCCACGCCGTGGGAGTCTCCTCGGGAACCGACGCGCTGCTCTGCGCCCTGAGCGCCCTTGGCGTGGGGCCGGGAGACAAGGTGATCACCACCTCGTTTTCTTTCGTGGCCACGGCCGACGTGATCGCGCGGCTCGGCGCCGAGCCGGTCTTCGTGGATATCGAGGAGGGCGGCTACAACCTGGATCCAGAGCAGGTGGCGGCAAAGCTGGATTCCAAAGTCAAGGCGGTGGTGGCGGTGCACCTGTTCGGCCGCATGGCGGACATGAAACGACTCGGTGAGGTCTGCGGACAGGTTCCCATCGTGGAGGATGCGGCCCAGAGCCTGGGGGCTGAGCGCGACGGCCTGAAAGCGGCTGGCTGCGGAGCCCTTGGATGTTCCAGCTTCTTTCCCACCAAGAACATCGGAGCCCTGGGCGACGGGGGCCTGGTGACCACAGACGACGAGGGCCTGGCCGAGAAGGTACGGATGCTGCGCTCCCATGGGGGCAAGACCAAGAACCGCCACGAATTGGTGGGCGGCAACTACCGCCTCGATGCCATCCAGGCTGCGGTGCTCAACGTCAAGTGGCCACACCTGGATGCCTGGACCGAGGCCAGGAGGCGTCATGCCGCAGCGTACCATCGCCTCATTCGCGAGGCGGACATCCCCGTGGATTTGCCAAGGCCCGACAGCGAGACGGACTCGAGTGTTTGGAATCAGTATGTGATCGCGTTGGATCGCAGAGACGAGCTGCGCGCCTTTCTCCAGAAGCGCGGCGTGCCCAGCATGGTCTACTACGAGACCCCGCTGCATCTCGAACCCTGTTTTGCTCCCTTCGGCTGCAAGGAGGGGGACGCGCCCAGGGCGGAACGGGCGGCCAGGCGGGTGTTGGCTTTACCGGTCCACCCGGCACTCGATGGGCAACAAATCGAGTTTGTGGTAGACTCGCTGGCCGAGTTCTTCGAAAAATAGGGTGTCGAAAGAGCACCATGAAAAAGAGTGTCGAGAGAGCACCATGAAAAGCAGATCATCGGAGCAGTGAACATGGCCTGGGTCCGAAACAACGTGCGGTGGGCACAGGAGACGAGGGCATTGCCGGGGGGGACGAGGGGCGGCGTCCGGCCGTCTGTTTCCCGCGGAGGACGCCTGGAACGCCGAGGATGCCCGGGGCTCCTGGGACGCATGGGACGCATGGGACGCATGGGACGCCTGGGGCCCGTGGGGCGTTTCATGGCGGTCGCGGCTTTGCTCTGGACGGTCCAGGCGGCCTGCGTTCCCGATCCCCACGTGGTGGGCAGCAAGAAAGTGACGGTTGGGGAGAAGCTGGGCATCGAGGTTGATCAGGGGCCGAAATTGATCAGCGGCGACGTGCTCTTCATCGATGCCCAGGGGAATCGGTTCGATGCCAACAGCGCGGATCTTGCCTACCAGTTCGTGGGTCCCGACGAGATCGTGCTGCGCATTCCCGCTGGTGCCGCCACCGGACCCGCCACGCTGCACCTGGGAACCGAGGGCAGGGCCCAGGGCTATGACATCGATCTCGAAGTCCACCGCATGGCCGTGCTCCTCGATCCCATCGGCAGGCTTTACATCTTGGACACGGACACGGGCAAGGTGGTCGACGTGGTGGCTCTGGGGCATGGTGAGATGCGCGCAGCCGCAGCCGACCGGACGACCAAGATTCTGGCCACGGCTTCCGACGAGGCTGCCGTGCATTTCTACACGGTGACCGGGGGAGGACTCGTTTCCTACAGTCCGGCGGTGGACGGCGTGGGAACCAGGGCGGCCGGGGCCGTCCGGTTGGGCGATCACGTTCTGGTTGCGGTTCAACAGGGTCTAGCCTGGCTCGAACAGGGGCAGGCCGGCTCCACGTTGCTCAAGGGGTTCTTGGGACAGGCCCCGGTGGTGGCCCTGGCCTCTGCCGACCAGGCGGACAAGGTCGTGGCGCTGTTGGGATTTGCGGGGGATGCCACGGACTATGCAGACACCCTGGAGGTGGTGGCCCTGGACAACGGCCAGCCCAAGGTGACGGCCCAGGTGGATCTGGGCGGGACGGCGGGCGGCGCATCCTGGCCGGTGGTCTCCCATGACGGCACCCAGGCTTGGGTGAACAACCGGGTGGACGACCAGGTGGCCATTGTGTCCCTCGACGGCCAGCCCCAAGTCATGGGTCGCGTTTCTCTGCCTTCAGACGGAGACTTTGTGCACCGCGACCCCTTCCGGCTCCTGCTCAGCCCGGATGGCAAGACTCTCCTGGTGCTCTGTGCGGGCTCCAAGAGTCTGGTGTTCTACGATGTGGGAGAGGGGACCCTGCAGTTCTCGCGGGCCATACGCCTCGATGATGTTCCCTGGGATGCCGGCTACGTGGGGCATACGCTCTATGTGCTCACTGCCTGGAAGGTGGTGCGGATCGACCTGGATGCCGGCGACCCCAAACCCAGGGACGCAGGCTGGGAAATCGGCGTGGGCATGTCGCGCATGTTCGTGCAGCCCTGACCTGGAGGTCTTCGGTGCGACTCACCGTGGTTCAAGCGGGCACTGCGGCCCAGGGCAGGGGGCCGGGCGGGTCCTGTTTCCTCCTGACGCTCGATGTTGGGCGGGCTGCGCGCCATGTGATCGTGGATTTGGGGCCAGGCAGTCTCGATCGCCTGGCAGCAGCACGAGTCGACCTGCGTGATGTGGCCGCCATTTTCCTCACGCACCTCCACCCCGACCATGCAGCCGAGTTGGCATCAGCCATCCAGACCATGATCTACGGGCTGAAAGAGCCTCGAACGGATCCCCTGGTGATCGTGGGCGGGCCTGGCATCAAAGGATTTGTGGAGAGCCTGGCGCGGTGGCAGGGTGCCTGGATTGTCGGCAAACCGGATCGTTTCGAGATCCGGATTGATGAAATGTCGCCTGGGGATCGCGAAAAGGTCTCCTTGGGAGGGACGGAGCTGCCTTTTTCCGTGGGTCGGGTGGCTCACAGCGACTCTTCTGTGGCTTTCAGATTCCATGTCGGCCAAGACCTGGTCCTCACCGGGGACACGGGTCCCTGCGAGAGTCTCGTGGAGTTTGCCCAGGGGGCTGGCTGCCTGGTGACCGAGTGCTCTTTTCCGGACACGAGCCCGATTTCCGGGCACATGACGCCCAGCGCCCTGTCCGATTTGGCGATGCGCAGTAAGGTGTCTCGGCTCATCCTCGGGCACTTTTATCCAGCCATGGATCCGGCAGCGGCGTTGGACCAGGTGGGCCGGGCGTTTCCCGGGACGGTCTTGCCGGCACTGCCCGGGCTGGAGATTATGATCTGATTCGGTGTGAGGATCGAGCGGTGACGAGCGGTCTGGCGATTGTGGCCCATGGACCGGTGGTGCAGTCGATACCTGTGAGGAAAAACAGGCAGGCCGTTGTAGATTCCATGGGGTCTGTCGTGCTAAAAGCGACCAGGCTGGTGGAACGGTAACAGCCCACAGCCGTGACGAAGACGCAAAGGAGGATGGTCCATGCAAATCAAGACCCTTTCAGTGATCGGCGCAGCCTTCTGGCTCACGATGGGCGCATCGGGCTGCTGTCGAGACGTGGAAAAGAAGCTCAACCGCTGTCGTGAGGACTCCGAGGCTGCAGCCGCCGAGGCGAAACTCGTCCAGGCCAAGCTCAACAAGTTGCTCGCCGGGGTCCGGGGCAAGCTCAAAGACGCCGAGGAACGCAACCAGCTCCTCACCAAGCGCCTGGAAGCCCTGGGCCAGAACGTGGCCGATCTCCAGCAGCGAAAGGCCATGACCGAAGAGGAGAAGAAAAAGCTGGCCGAAAATCTTGCGACATTGCGTCGCCAGATGGAAGAGCTCAAAAAGCGCCAGGCCCAGGCCGAGGCCCGGGCGGCCCAGTTCCGGCAGCTTTTGGCCAAGTTTTCGGCCATGATCAAGGCCGGAAAGGTCAAGGTGACCATTCGTGACGGTCGCATGGTGGTGGCTCTGCAGGAAAAGATTCTCTTCGACTCGGGCAAGGCCAAACTCAAGCCTGAGGGCGAGGCGGCGCTGGCCACGGTCACCGCAGTGCTCAAGTCCATCCCCAACCGGAAGTTCCAGGTGGCCGGCCACACCGACAACGTACCCATCCGCACCAGGAAGTATCGCAGCAACTGGGAGCTGAGCACGGCAAGAGCACTCAACGTGGTCAAGTACATGATTAAGCAGGGCATGCCCGCCGAGCGTCTCTCGGCAGCCGGCTACAGCCAGTTTTCTCCCGTGGCCAGCAACGATACGCCGGAAGGCCGCATGCAAAACCGGCGCATCGAGATCGTGCTCCAGCCCAACCTGGCCGAGCTGCCCTCGCTCAAGGGTTTGGTCCAGGGACAGTAGGCCACCACATCCAGTCGGGGGACATTGGCTGGGCCTCACAGAGGGGTCCTGGCCAGGGCCAGGACGGAGACCTGCGCGCCCGCCGCCACCAGTACCCGGGCTGCGGCCCGGGCCGTGGCCTGGGTGGTGACCACGTCGTCTATCAGCACGACCCGTCTGCCTTGGATGCGTTCTTTTCTGCCGCGTAGCACGAACTGGTTCGAAGCCATTTTTTTTCTCTGAGACAGGCTCTTGGCCGCCTGAGGCTCTGGGTTACCGATGCGGTGGACAAGGGGCCGAGGTCTGGGAAGACCGGCGGCCTTGCAGGCATGGCGGGCCAGTTCCATGGCCTGGTTGAAGCCTCGGCGACGCAGGCGCAGTGGATGGAGAGGGATGGGGCAGACAATATCTGGGTCGAGGGCAGCTAGGTGGCCGGCCATGAGTCGGCCCAGGCAGGCGGCTGCGTCCAGGGCCGAGCCGTACTTGAGACGCTTGATTGCCTGGGCCGCGCTGCCCCCGTATTCGAACAGGGCCACGGCTCGCTCGAAGGGTGGCGGATCTTTGGTGCAGCGGCCGCAGAGATGGTTGGGCCCGGACTCGAAGGGCAGGAAACAGAGGGGGCACAAGGGCTCTTTGATGGGATGGAGAGCCGTGATACAGGTGGGGCAGAAAGTTTGGGCCGGTGACACCGCCTCGCCGCAGCTCGGACAGCGCCTGGGAAAGACCCACCAGGCCAGGGCATCGAGCCAAGTGGCCAGTCCTGGGCCTGGTCTGAGTCCGGCGGGCCGGCGGTGACCGTGGTCGGTCTGGTCATGGATGGAGGTTCTGTCTGTCATGTGTCCTGCTCGCAATGCTGGTTTCGTGGGGCTTCGATCGCTTCTGGTTGTCGGACTCTCCTTGTCCTTGGTGTCTGGTTTGTCCGGTTGCCAGACGCTCAGGGTCAAGCTGGCTCTCAGGGATTTTTCCAGGGCCGCCAGGCGCCGCGACAGACAAGCGGTCGCGGCCCATTCCACCAAGAGAATGCGGCGCCTGGTCTGGAGCCGGGTTCCTGCGGCCCTTTGGAAGATGAAGTGGCCTGCGGGCGGATCGAAGGGATCGCATGGGGCAAGCCGGGGCTCGGGCTCGGTGAAGGTGTCGGTCCAGGTCCATGGCGGCAGGGCCCTTGCCCGGGTGCGATGGAAGGGGCTTTCTTTGGATTTTGTGTTGGCCAAGGAAAAGGGATGGAAGATCGATGATCTCTCCGTGCGATGGGGATCGGGCAAGGCGCGCAGTCGGCTGGATCTGACCAGGGACCTTCCCGCCCTGTTGGCGGTCTACTCTTTTGTCATGGCCGCCTACCAGGGCAAGCGAGACGAGATGGTGCGATGGGCCGGTCCGACCCTGCTAGCAGGCGGCTGGCAGAAACTGCCCGCCGGCCTGTTCGAGCGGATGTCGGCCAGGCTGCGTTCTCCCTCCAAGGGACCGTCGACTGGTCCCTCCGACAAGGTGGCCTCGGTGTTTTTCCACAGGGACCCTGCCTCGAAAGCACGCACCATGGGTTTGGTCATGACCTCGGGACGCCGGGTGGAGGTGATCGCTGCTCGGGGAAAACAGGGCTGGGTCGTCGGTGACGCCCTGCTCACCGAGCCACGCGATTCGGGGTCTCTGCGTCGTATGCGCCTGTCGCATCTGCTCGCGGCGGCAACGGCTCTCTACGAATTCGGACGCAAGCTGGCCGGTTCCGACCTGCTGGACATCAAAAGCATCCAGGCGCATATTGAGCCCTCCCGGGCGGGGGAGCGAAGGCCGCGGCTGCCTGGAAGGAAATCGGGCGAAAGCCGAACGCAGAGCCGAACGCAGAGTCGAGCGCAGGGCCAGGCGCAGAGTCGGCCGCAGAGCCGAGCGCAGAGTCGGCCGCAGAGCCGAGCGCGGTCCAGGCCGGATCGGGATATGCTTGCCGAGCTGCTCTCATCCCTGTCCCTGGATGACTTCGATGATAGAGCCGGTCGCCTCTGGGTGGCCTTCTCCTGGAAGGATGCCAAGGGCCGGTTGGATTTTGTGTTCCAATCGGGGCATTGGGAGCTGTCGGATGCCCGGCTGGATCGCAACGGACGGTCCATTCGATTGGCAGATGCCCTGGGGATGAGAGATCTCATGGTCTCTTTGATACAGGCCTCGCTCCAGGCAGACGTGGATCGTATCGAGAAACTCTCCAGTCCGGATCTCGATCGCCGGGTCTGGTCTCGACTCGGTCCCATCCAGCGACTTAAAGAACGTTTGCTCGGCGGTGGTCTCGACGAACTGCTGGGTGTTGCCGTCTTGCCCAAGAACGTGTTTGCCAAGTTGGGGTTTGGTGCCAGGATTGCTTTGCTTGCCCGACGGATCGCCTCGGGTCGGCTCCGCCTCGTGGGGCTTTGGCGCGAAGGCAACAAGGCCTTCTTGGTGATCCGGGTGGGCTCTGTTCCCGTGACGGTTCAGGCGGTGGTGTCTGGTGGCAGGTGGCTCCTCGACGACGTGACCTGGAGGGTGGCCGGCAAACGCCTGTCCCTCAAGACGAGGGCGGGGAAGCTGTTGCAGGTGTGGTTTGGTCCTGCTGCGGGCCGCTCTTCTTGAGGCGCCGGATGAGATACTTCTTCCAGGGGGTGCGAACCCGTCTGTGGGTGCCCCGCACGCGAACGAAGCTCGCCTTGTCCGGGTCTGTGGTCTTGATCCAGACGAAGCCGGCCGGCAGGGCCGGATTGACGAAACGAAAGACCCAGCGCGCGTCGGCAGGGCTGAGGTTGATGCAGCCATGGGACTTTGTGACGCCGAACCCGTCGTGCCAGTAGGCTTCATGGAGCGCAAAGCCTTTCCAGAAGAAAATCACGAAGGGCACGTTTTCCAGAAAATAGGGATGTTTTCCATAGCGCATGTTCAAAGTGAGCGTGAGCCACTTGTCTTTGACCAGAAAGAGGCCCGAGGGCGTGGCGTCACCCAGGCTCACGAGCATGACCCGCAGTACGGCCTTGCCCTTTCGGGCATAGAGGATCTTGTTGCGTCCGTCGATGTCTAGCCACAAAGCGTCGGCAGCGAGCCCTTCGGGCGGGGGAGGCGGCAGCGGTGCCAACCTGGCGTCTTCGCAGCGCAGGAGCTTTCCCGACAGCAGTCGCAGGAAGCATTGGTGATCTTTTTCGATGCGCGTTTGGATGCGTACCGCTGCATAGCGCGACAAGACCTCGGAGGTGGCTTTGACCTGCCCGCGCTTTTCTTTCCAGATGGGAGCTGATTCCGTGACCACGAAGGCGAAGGGCAGGGCCCGGCTCCCCTCAGGGATGTCGATGCCCACGAGACGCGACACCGGGGCGGGCCTGGTGTCGGAGAGGGCCACCCATCCGCCGGTGGCCGTATGGACGAAGGACCTGCGACCGATGAAGCGCTCCGATCGCACCTGGAACCCCGCCAGGACGCGCAGCCACCTGGGATTGGAGGCCCCGAGCCTGCGCAGCGACGGATAGAAGGGAATGCGCCTGGTCCGATTGAGCAGCCAGGTCCCCTGTCGGAAGCGGGCCACCTGGTCGTCGATCCTGGTGGGCGGTTCAGCATGGGGCTGAATCCAACCGGAACAGACCCATTGCCTGGGGCCGATGCGATACCAGCGGCTCGCACAGCCCTTCCCGGAGGCACGGACCTCCAGAACCGGGAAGCGGCCCGAGGCCACGATCTTGCCCACGACCTTGGCGTTCATGCGAGGCAGGGCGCGGACCCGGACCAGCCCCTTGAGCACCGAGACGGAGCGCACCGAACGCGACGGCACTCTGCCCAGGGCAGGAAAAGAAAGGAACAGAACCCAGATTCCGAGAACGAGCCCCAATGCAAGGTTCGATTTCGTTGGAATCGGATGGGCGGATGCAGCGTGAATCGGAGCAGCGTTCATGGGTGACTCAATCCGGGAAAACAACCTCTACTTGGTGGCGGCCTTGTCGCGCTTGGGATCTGGTTCGGCAGGATGCGTGGAAGCAGCCTGCGACGTGCCTTGCTTGGGCGACGGTGCATCATGGACCGCGGCAGGCAGGCCGGTTGCGTGGGAAAGGGGCGCTGTCGGAACTGCCTGCGCATGATGGACCGTGGCTGTCTGGTGCCCCTGGGATGGGTGGACCTTGCGTCCCAGGGCCTTGGCCAGGTACGAGGGGTGCCCTGCGGGCTTGAACCGATGAGGGTTGCCCGAACGCACCCAGGCGGGCCGACGTCTCCTCCAGCAGGCTTTGCGTCCCCGCCAGGTCAGGTGCTTGTAGCAGCGGTACCAGTGGTTCCAGGAGGCAAAGAGCTTGGTGCCGGGCAAGGGTTGGTAGAGGAGCCTACCTGCCCAGCGTTCTCTGCCCCACCGTTCTCCTGGTTTGGCCGCTGCCATGTGGAAGTGATTTCTGTGGCCGTGATCGCTGTCCGGGGTCAAAATTCTGCGGTAGACGTTGGCTGCCTCCAGGTCACAGATGACGGACCGTAACCGGGCCGCCTTGTCGGATCGCACAGGCCCCACACAGAGGCCGGGCCTGCCGTAGAATTTCTCCCAATCCTTTTCTACGTCCAGCACCGTTTTGTCCCGGAATTCGAGGCCGTGGACGTCCATGGCCAATCCCAGGGCATGCCTGCTGGGCCTGGGATCGCCGCGTCGCCCCTTGCGGTAGGTGTTTGAAAAGATCACGGTTTCGACGCCGTGACGCCGCCAGACAGGAGCAGCCCGCGAGAGGGTCAAGGCGAGCAGGCAGTCCATGAGGGGCGGCTCTTTGGGTTTCCATTTGTTGACGTACCGAATGCCTCCCACAGGCCCGGTCAAAATGATGGGTGCTGCAATGCCATAGTGGGGCCTGGCCATGCGAAACGGGACGTGTCGTTTCCGGAGCAGCGCCAGACAACGGGCCCGTCTCGTCTGCGCTCCGTGGAAGCTGACTGGAGGTTTGCCTGGTTCTCGGCGATGCGAAGATGGTGTTTTGATGAGGGTTTCGAATTCAGGGCTCCAGGCCGGAGGCAGCGGGCTGGTCACCGAGGCCAGCCGCATCTTTGCCTGGGCCAGGCTGGGCCGCTTTCCGAGCCGTCGATTCGACTGGCTTCGCCTCGACCGGCCGCGCTTCATCCGCCCCGGCCTCGACCGACTCCGGTTCGGTGTGGCCGCCAAGCCCTTGTGGTGGGCGGCAGGCCGCGATCCTGGAGCGGACCGGCTCCCTGGATGCCTTGCAAACCTGGTGCGCGCAGACCGTCCTGGAACACGGCGCCGCTTGCCAGATGCCCTGACACCCGGTCGCCGGGCTTTGCCTGCGACGTGGCGGACCCTTCTGTGATGCGATCTGCCATGCCGGGCCTTGTGGCGTCGTCTGGGGCTGGCCCAGGTCCGATGCATCCTCGCGGTGCGCGACTGGGGGAAGGCTGCCGCCTGATTGGACGATCCTGTCAGCAGCATGGCCGTCCAGGCGAGCAGACCCAGGGCGGGGCGTGGAGGCAAGCGGTCCTGGCCGGGTCGCATCTGTGTCGAGCCGTTCATGACACGATCCTATAGCAGGGTCGGTCCCAAAAGCCAAAAAGACGCTTCGTCCGACGTATGGGCTGTGATCCCATGCAGCATCCCAGCCTTTGCATCGCATGTATCGCGTATGGTTTGGGACAGCTGGGAGGCCCACCGAGAGGTTTCA
>CAZIJS010000083.1:0-15671 GCA_964539505.1 uncultured Myxococcales bacterium | reverse complement strand
TATGCCAGACTGCTCGAGGCCCTGGGGCGGCACGATGCTTCGGATGTGCTCGAAGAGGTGAACTGCCCCACGCTGATTATTTCCGGCAGCAAGGATGTCATGACACCACTGGATACGGCTCGGCGTATTTGTCGGGTGATTCCAGTTTGCCGGTTGGAGGTCATCGAAGGGGCGAGCCACTATGCTGCCGTGGAGTTTCCCGACCAGGTCTGCGGTTTTCTGCAGACGTTCCTCGACGGCATCGGCTACGGCGGGAACGGGCCGGGGAAAAGGATGGTTTGATTGGGTCGCACGAGGCGTTGCGCCCTCTGTGGCAGGTGCCAGCGCGGTGCTTCGCCTCGTCGAGGCTTGGATCGGGTGCGAAGTCTATGATGCGCACCGTTGCCCGCGAAAGGATTTGGAGTGCATTGTCCTAGCTGTGGAAAAGAAAATCCGGACAGCGCTGAGGTCTGTTTCAGTTGCGGTGCGGCTCTGCCCAAGGAAGGTCCGGAGTCCCTGCTGGGCCGAGTGGTGTTCGGCCAGTATGAATTGCTCGAAATGGTGGGGGAAGGGGGCATGGCCGTGGTCTACAGGGCGCGCCATCAGCTCACCGGCCAGCTCGTGGCAGTGAAGATGCTGCCCCCCGAGTTGGCTGTCTATCCCGAAGTGCGTGCCAGGTTCGTCGACGAAGCCAGGACCCTTGCCAGGCTGGAACATCCCAGCATCGTCCATCTCATCAATTTCAGCGAAGAACTGGGCCGTCTCTGCCTCATGATGCAGTATGCCGAGGGTGAGACCCTCGAAGACATGCTGGACAAGTCCGGTCGGGTGGTGGGCCCCGAGGCCGTGCGGATCACATTGCAGGTCTTGTCCGCACTGGATCATTCCCATGCCCAGGGTGTAGTGCACCGCGACATCAAGCCTTCCAACATCATCGTGCGTCCCGACGGCACGGTGAAGGTGACGGATTTCGGCATCGCCAAGATCACCAGGGACACCAAGTTGACCCAGACCGGTCAGACCATGGGGACGGTTCGGTACATGTCTCCGGAACAGGTCCGCGGGGAGGCGGTGGACGGGCGCTCCGACATCTATTCGTTGGGGGTCACGTTGTACGAGGCGGTGGTGGGACACACCCCCTTCGACGGAGAGACTCATTTTGCGATCATGAGTCAGCATCTGTCCGAGGAGGCCAAGTCACCGTTGGATGCGGGAGCCAGGATCAGCCAGGAACTGGCAGACGTGATCCTCAAGGCACTCGAGAAGGATCCCGAGGATCGGTTTGCTTCCGCCAAGGAGATGGCCAAGGCCCTGGAGCACACGCCCGAGGGAAAGCGGACCAGGCAGCATTCCACGAGGAATCTGCCCGCTGCCCGGAGCGGCTCGAAGGCGGGTAAGCGTCGTATCTTCATGATTGCGACAGGCGCGGGCCTGGCGTTGTCTGTCGGCATCGGCATTGGCTGGTGGGTTCTGGGGAAGGGGACGAAAACGAGCAGGTCGGACAGTGGGTCTTACCAGCAGCCCAAGGAGTCGGGTCCGGCAAAGACTTCGGATTCTTCTGTGGTTGACAAGGAACTGACGCGCTGGAAGACACAAAAGGATGCCACTTTGTCCAAATTGGATGGGCTGGTGCAATGGAAAGTCCAGGCTGAGCGCAACGAACCTCCGTATCTCAAGGTCTGGAGCGAAATCAAGCTTTCGTCTGACGATGTGGAATCTCTCTATCGTGAGGCGATTCCCGCCTACCAGGCGCTTTTGAAGGCTGAACGAGTGGACGAACCAGTGACGGTTCGTCCGCTGGACATCGTGATTTTGAGCCATAAGACATTTGCCGACAAAAAGATCTGGGGAAAACTCGCTGATGCCGCCTCCCGCTACTTCCCGCTTCCGGTGGCGACCCTCTATGTCCCGGCTGACGACAAGGGGCTGGATCGTTCCGCATTGCTCTATGGCATTGCATCCCATTTGTGTCCGCCCAGACTTTCGGCCTCGCAGTGTGATTCGCTGGGGACGAGATTCGAAAAGTTTTTCACACAAAGGACGGCTCGATGACGGCGACCAGATCCCACGAGGTGGAGCAGGACCCTGCCGGCAAGAGGTTCTGGCTACCCGTGGCCGCGCTGTTTCTCTTGTCTGGTGCGACGAGTCTGGTGCTCGAGACACTCTGGACCCGATGGATGGTCCTGGTTTTCGGCGCCACACAGTTTGCAGTGGCCACTGTCTTGTCGACTTTCATGGGGGGTCTGGCATTGGGAAGCTGGCTTGCAGGACGTGTTGCGGACCGGATGACCAGACCTGCGGATCTGTTGAGAGGCTATGGGATCGTGGAGGGACTGGTGGGGGCCTACGCACTCGCAGTGCCCACCTTGGTGATGTTGACCGGCGGTTTGTCCATCTCGATTTGGGCTGCCTGGCGACCGGGCTTTTACGTCTATAGCCTCATTCGATTCGTGCTCGTCGGGGCCGTGCTCCTGGTGCCGGCCGTGTTCATGGGAGCGAGTTTGCCGTTGTTGTCGCGGTTCGTGACGCATTCGAGCCGTGGACTGGGCGGCATGGCAGGACGCCTCTATGCCGTCAATACGTTTGGGGCGCTCACAGGCGCCTTTCTCGCAGGGTTCGTTCTCATGCCGGTCCTGGGATCGAGTCTCACGAACCAATTGGCTTGTGTGGCGGATTTTGGTGTCTTTGCCCTGGCGATGGTTCTTGCCGCGAAAATGAGAGTCGGCCAGTCGAGGGAACTGCGGTCCGAGAGGGATGTCTGGCGACCCAGGGGGCGCGCTCTGGTAGCCGTCGTGGCCATCGGGGTCAGCGGCGCGGTGGGCATGGTCTACCAGGTGGCCTGGAACCGGGCGCTTTCTCTGGTGCTCGGCTCGTCGGTCTACGCGTTCACTTTGATTCTCTTGGCGTTCCTGTTGGGGCTGGCATTGGGGGCGGCCCTCTATTCTCGAAGACATGCAGCGGACCCGGACCAGCTCGCGAACCTTTCGGCCATACACATTCTCATCGCCATGGGGGTTGTCGTGGGCCTGGTGGTGACTGACGAGTTGCCCGGCCTTTTCTTGCGGGCTTTGCGGCTTTTTGGCCTTTTTCCCACCATGGCGTTTGTCGTCAAGTTCTCCCTGGCTTCCCTGGTGGTTTTTCTGCCGACATTGTTCATGGGGATGACCTTTCCCGCCACGGTGCAGGCAGCAGTGCAGGAAGAGCGATTGGCCGGGACGGTGGGCGGCGTGTATGCGGTCAACACCCTTGGGGCCATCGTGGGGTCGTTTGTCGGAGGCTTCCTTCTGGTCCCCTTCCTCGGGGTCCAGGTTACAGTGGCGTTCATGCTCCTGGCCAACCTGGGGCTGGCAGCAATTTTGGGATATTTTTCGCGTGCCCCCAGGGGACAGCGCGCCTTACGGTTTGGATTGATTCTGGCTGTGGCGCTGTTCACAGCGGCAATCTATCGTCCATGGGACCAGGCGAGCATGGTTTCCGGGGTGTTTCGGGTCTCGATATACGATGCGGCAGGGTTGGTGCGCAGGCATGCCGCCGGCCTGACCTGGTCGGGGCGGTATCGAAAAGCCGCGGATTGGAAACGATGGTGGGGCGGCACGGTGAAACCGGTGTCGGACCTGGCTGGTCGGCATACCTGGTTCGAGCAGGTGGCGGGGTCTCGTATCGAGTTCTACCGAGACGGCGTGGTGACCACGGTTTCTCTGGACCGGACCATTTTCGACGGCCTGGCCGGGAAGAATTGCTGGGAGGTGGTTGCGCTCCAGGTCAATGGAAAGACCGATGCCTCGGTTTGCGGGCGGTTTCGACGCCCCAGGGGCAAGTCCTGTTCCCTGCTCGTGGAACGGCCCGATGCTTTTGGCCCTCCAGACGGGCTGTCGCCTTTTGGTGACGTACAGACCGAGGTGATGAGCGGCCTTCTGGGACCGCTGCTTTCAGACGGCCCGGCGGAGTGGGCCTTGGTGGTGGGCTGGGGATCGGGACTGACTGCGGGAAGTCTGCTCCAGACAGGGGCCAAGAAGGTCGTGGCCGTGGAGTTGGAGCGCGAGGTGATCAACGCCGCCCGGTGGTTCGATCGGTACAATCACGATCCAGAGGACGATGCCAGGTTGGAGTTGGTGGAAGGGGACGGCAGGACATACCTGGCTGCTACTGTCCATCACTACGACGTGATCGTGTCCGAGCCGTCCAACCCCTGGATGACCGGTTGCTCGAATTTGTTTACGGTAGACTATTTCAAGCAGGTCTCATCCCGTCTCTCCGAGCGAGGTGTCTTCGTCCAGTGGTTGCAGATCTATGAGATTTCTCCGCTCAGCGTGCGAAGTATCCTGGCGAGTTTGTCCTCGGTGTTTCCGCACGTGATGGTGTTCCGCCCTTCTCCGCATCTCACCGACCTGCTCCTGGTTGGGTCCAAGAGGCCATTGAATCTGGACTGGAATCGGTTGTCGGGATGGCTGGAGAGGCCGAGGGTGCGTCGAGAACTCGGTCGGATCGGGATCCGTTCTGTTTCCGATCTCCTGGTGCGTTTCCTGACGAACGAAGAGGGGGTAAAGACATACTGTGCAGGGGCGCCCCGAAACACCGATGACAATGCATTCGTGGAGTTTCGAGCACCCAAGGATCTGATTTCCTATTATTTGTTCGATCCGAGAGATATTGCCAGGAGTCTGGAACGCAGCGGTCCAAGGGCCGAGGACCTGGTTCAGATGGCGCCGCGGGATTGGGTGCGCCGCATGGTGGCAGCCTGGACCACCGCCGGTCGCCTGGACCGGGCAAAGCAGCTCCTCGACCAGCATGGGCTCACGAAGGCCGCGGAACTGCGACGCCGGCTGGTTTTCCTCGAACGGGCCGAGAGATTCTGGAAGCAGGGAGGGCGTGAGGCATCCAAGGTGGTCCAGGCGCTCCTGCCGGGGCATGGCGCCCTGCTGGAGGGCTGGCCCCTGTGGCCAGAGACCCGATTCATTCGTGCCATGTCAGATGCCGAGTTGGATGCACTGGGGCCCTTTGCCTATTCGATTCTTGGCGCTGCCCTGGCGGAAGCATCGGCAGACCGGGAAGCCATGGCATTTCTCTGGACTGGTTGGAAGCAGACCCGGGGGCGGCAACGCGAAGTGGCCGGGCTGCTCCTGGCGGGATTCTTGCGTGGGCACGGTCTGCACGGCCTGGCCGATTCGGTGGCAGCCAGGCAGACCAAAATGTCGGTCCAAAACTTTGGATCGAGGAAAAACGCCTTGGGACTTGTAAGAATGCAGGCTTCCAAGTAAAAATGCAAAAGCCAAACTTCGAACGGGCCAAGCGGCGGACCATCTGCCGGCATTCCGGCGAGCAGGGGTGAGACCGCCGCCCAAGGCCAGGGGGTATGAGGACATGAAGATCAAGTTGTCGGTTTTGACCATCGTGGTGATGACCCTCGTGACCGCTGCGGCCTATTATGTGGCAAAGCGCGGCGTGACCAAGCGGGTGGACCGTCGGGTGGAAGCAAGGCTCAAAGGTGGTTTTGGCGCGGTCTGGGAGCGCATGGAACTCGACGGCCAAGACGTGGTAAGCTGGGCGGACCGGTTTGCCATGCTTGCCCAGCGCGACGTTGGTGCCATGGTCCGTGGCGAGCAGGGGCTGTCGGATTACCTGGAGGCCAAGGTCCAGGCCATGCCGGAAGCCAGTCGACCGGACCTGGCGGTGGTGGTGGTGCGGGGCCGCATCCTGGGTGCTTACGTGTCGGGGAAACTGCTGGCGCCCAAGCAGCATGCTGATGACTGGCTCAACAGGAATTTCTATCCCAAGGTCGTGGCAAAGATTTTCGACAAGGACGTGGAGAAAGGGGCATCGACGGTCCCCAATCCGTTCCTGCCGCCGGGATGGAAGGGGCCGGGGCTGTCGGTGAGCAAGGTGTCGAAGACAGGACCGCTCACCAAGGACCTGCCTTTTGCCGTGGCGGCACCGGTGATCGTCCCCATTTCCCCCAAGACGAAGCAACCAGCGGTGGGGGGAGACCCCAAGCGGCTTGGAGCCCTGCTCTTTGGATGGACGACCCAGGGAGATACCAAGACGGCCAAAGACGCTGTGATTGCCTTGGCCAAGGCCCCGGAGTTTTCCATCCAGCGTTTCTGGCAGGCCTATGTCCCTCTCAGGGCTGCCCTCGGGATGGGCTTCGTTGGGGCCGCCGAGAGAGAACTCCTGTCAGCGGGGCGGTCTCCGGATTTCGTGGCCATGGTGGATGGCAAGGGAGTGGTCCTGTTCCGAAACAAGCACACGGAATATCTCGTGGGTGAGAGCCTGTCGCAACGGTATCTTTCGTTGCAGTCTGTGCTTTCGCGCGGGTTGGCCCAGTCTGATGTCTGGGGATACGAAGACCTCATTTCCGCCGAGGAGAAGAACAAGGGGGCCTCGAAAAAGGGATCGAGTGCTGCGGCAAGAAACACACTTTTGCGGATCGGGATGTCGCCAGTCGTGGTAGACGACAAGGTGGCTGCCTGTGTGATCGTGGGCTGGGCCCTGGCCGGGCGGGCTGCGACCCAACTGGAACGCGGGCTTGGCCTGGGGGTCGTGTTCCTCGATGGGGATCGATTCGTGGCATCGTCGAAGTCCATTCCAGTGCTCTCCAGTTCCGTGATTTCGAAACTCATGGCCAAACGCGTCGAGGGGAAGAAAATCTCCAAGGTGGATGGATCGGCTGAGTGGGAAAACCTTACAGGAACCGACGTCGTGGTGGATGGGAAGCATTATCTGGCTGCTGCCGGTGTGATCGCCGGTGCGTTCAAGAAGGGGGCCTACAATTACATCGTCCTGGTCAACAGGGACGAGGCCATGGCTCCCTATCATCTCGTGCCCTGGGTGATATGGGTTCTTGGCGCTGTGTTGCTCCTGTTCGGTCTGGTGCTCCAGCACATCGTCTGGATGTATTTCGTCCGGCCCATCGATGAAATCTATAACGGCGTCAACGAGGTCATTTCCGGGAATCTGGAGTATTCCTTCGGGACGCCGTCTGCGGAAACAGAGGGCCTTTGTTATTCTCTGAACGCGATGTTGGGAAAGTTGCTCGGGAGGCCCGACGAAGAAGACGAAGAGATCGAAGAGGAGCAGGATGCGGCCGAGATCCGGCTCAAGTTGGGACCTCTGCCGCCTGCCGTGGTGCCTGCGTCGGATCCAGCGGTGTCGGCATTGGCCGGAGAGTCGGACGAGGACCATTGCAAGCGCATCTATTCCGAGTATCTCTCGGCTCTCCAGTCGGAGGGCGAGGACACCTCCACGTTTACCTATGAGGATTTTAGGTCGAAGTTGGAGGTCAATAAGAGGCTGCTGACGAGCCGGTATCAGTGCAAGAGCGTCCGTTTCCGGGTCGAGACCATCGAAGGAGAGGTGGTCTTGACGCCGGTGCCCATCGCCTGACCCCAGGAGGATGCCGGGATTGGGGCCTGTCTCCACTGGAATCGAACAGCTCGTCATCGGGCACAGCGAATTGGTGCGAGGCCGCCGCTGTGCCCTGCTCTGCCATGCAGCGAGTATTGCTCCGGACTTGAGACCATCCTCCAGGTATCTGCGTGAGGAAGGGAGGGCGGCGTTGGAGTTTCTCCTGGCGCCCGAACATGGGGTCTACGGTCTGGCCCAGGACATGGAAACCGTGTGTTTCCACCGAGACCCGGTTTCAGGCCTGGATGTCTACAGCCTGTATGGTGATTCACCGGAGACGCTTCGACCGTCGCCTGGTTTGCTCGACGGCCTCGACGTGCTCATCGCCGACCTGCAGGACGTGGGCAGCAGGTACTACACCTACGTCTGGACCCTGATCGGCTGTCTGGAGGCTGCTGCCGATGCGGGCGTCGAAGTGGTGGTCTGCGACCGTCCCAATCCCATCGGTGGAGAGAAGGTGGAAGGTTGGGGACTGGAGCCTGGGTACGAATCCTTTGTCGGCGCCTATCCAGTGCCCGTGCGCCACGGGATGACCGTGGGGGAACTGGCGAAACTCTATGTGGCCGAGCAGGGCCTGGACGTCGCCCTGACTGTGGTGCCTATGAAGGGTTGGCGGCGCAGCCTGGACTATGATGCGACCGGGTTGGTTTGGGTGCCTCCCTCGCCGAACATGCCGTTTTTGGACACGGCATTTCTCTATCCCGGCCTTTGCCTCGTCGAGGGAACGGATTTGAGCGAAGGCAGGGGCACCACGCGGCCTTTCGAGTTGGTCGGATCGCCGTCATCGAATGCCGAGGCCCTGAGGACTTGCCTTGCAGACCTGCGTCTTCCCGGCGTCGGTTTTCGTTCCATGCTTTTTCGTCCTATGTTTCAAAAGCATGCAGGCAGGGTCTGCGCAGGGGTTGGAATTTCGGTATTAAACAGGCAGAGCATCGATCCCTGTCTGACGGGGCTGTCTGTTCTCTGGGCGGCCCGACGCACCGACCCGGATGGATTTGCATGGCGGAAGACGGCCTACGAATTCGTGCGCGACATTCCCGCCATCGATTTGCTGGCTGGAGGAGATTGGCTGCGCCGAGGGCTTGCACAGGCTTCGGACCCAAGGGATCTTATGCCGTTTGATGCTCTGTCGAAAGAGTTTTTGGAACGGAGGCGTCCGTATCTCCTGTATGATTGACAGGACCACTGCGCGGGAGACCGGGAATGCAGAGACGACGGCTGGCTCTGTTCGGGGGAAGTTTCGATCCCCCGCACGTGGGGCATCTCATGGTGGCATCCTATGTCCTTGCGACCAACAAACTGGATGGGCTGCTGGTGGTGCCCTGTCCGAAGCATCCGTTGGGCAAGCCCCTGACTCCCTGGCGACATCGTGATGCCATGTGTCGGCTCGCATTCCAGGACCTGGCCGGGGTGGTTATTTCCGACATAGAACAGCGACTCGGTCCTCCCACCAGGACCATCCGGACGGTGGAGCATCTCCTTTCGGAAAATCCGGACATGGTCTTGTCCCTCGTGGTGGGTGCAGACATCCTCGACGAAGTGCATCGATGGGAGCAATGGGACAGGCTGGTGACCCTCGTGGACCTGGTGGTCGTGGGGCGTGGGCTGGCCGGGGGCAGGGTTCGCGTGCCAGACGTGGCATCCAGCGATGTACGGATGGCATTGATGCGTGACGAGGACGTTTCGGACCTGATTCCCTGGCGGGTGCTCGAATACATTCGGGCCGAGGGGCTCTACCAGACATCCCCTGATACCCAGAAGCATTGAGGGAGAGTTTCGATTCCTCTGCGTCTTTGTGCATTCGGAAGGGCTGCGCTGGGTTCGATTCTTGGTGCGAAAAACTGTGACCGCAGGGTTCCATCGCCTGGATGGCGGGTTTGCGGAATGCTTCTTCGTGGCTACTTGGCGGCAGGACCGAATCGTCCGGTCAGGGTCAATCCGAGCATGTGTGCATAAGAGTGGTAGGTTCCTTCCGGGCTTTCCTGTCCGGTGGTGGCTTCCGCGGGCAGAAAATAGATGAACATGTAGCCCAGGTCCGCCTGGATCCAGCGATACTCGTATCCCAGGCCGATGGACAAGCCCAGACGGTTGGATTCCGGAAGAGATGGGTCGAGATATTCCTTGCGGGCTGGATCCAGGTCGAAGCTGAAGCCGCCGCGGACGTGGAGTTTTCCTGTCTCGGGCTTGATTGGCGCGATCCAGTCCGTGCCGAGACGGAGGGTCACGCCGTTTTTCCATTTGCGCTCGTGCACGATGTCGGCAGATTCTTCCAGGTCTAAGACGAGCTTGTCATAGACGCTCCAGAGCAGGACGTTGACATCGAGACCCAAAGTGAGGCTTGCCATGGGGCGATAGGTCAGACCCAGAGTGATGATGTCGGGCACGGTGATGCTGGCCTTGCCGTTCTGATCGGGAAGGGTTCGGTCGAATTCGGGATGGTCTGGATCGAAGTCGGCCTTGCCGTCGAAGTTCAGCGCGATGCGGCTGCGGTAGGTGGCCGCCACGTGGAACATGCCGGGAATCGCCTTCCAAAGAAGGCCGATGTTGCCGCCGGCCGACCAGGTGGTGCCCCCGATGTGGCCGGTACCGCCCATGGCCGCCGGCAGTCCTGTGACCATGTCCACGGCTGAATAGGCGATGTCTGCTCCGACACCCAGACTGACAGTCTTGTAGAGTTGAAAAGCCAGGGTGGGATTGATGATCAGGGTCTGAATGCTCGTGTCGATGGCATATTCCCGGCCGATCCAGTCTTTGGGCCAACTCGTGCCCAGTCCATAGGGCGTGTAGATGCCCAGCCCGACGGCGAACCAGTCCAGGATTCTGCCTCCCACGGCCAACGTCGGCAGGGTGAAGTTGCCCGGATTTGCCGTGACGGTGGCGCCGCCCGATGCCGGGTCGAAGGCGTTCGAAGCCCTGATGTATGAGCCGCCCAAGCTGACCTGCCAGCCAGGCATGAAGGCCAGCCCGGCTGGATTGTACCAGGTGGCCATGGGGTTTTCGATGGATGCCGAGACCGCGGAGGACTGTGCCAATGCATCCGCGGAGAGATCATAGATGACAAAGCCGCTGGCGTCGGCCTTCCCGGCGGAGAGGAAGGAGAGCAGGGCCGCTGTGGCTACAATGGTGATGGCTCGATTTCGTCTCATGGCTCGCATTCCTTTCGTCCATGTGCCAGGTTAGTTCGATGTTGGATCCGGGAAGGTGAAAGCATAGATGTATGCGATGTCTTCCCGTTCCAGCCCGGTGAGGCTGATGAACTGGTCATTGTCCAGAAGTTCGGCGAGTTGGAGTCGGCCCGCCTCCAGTTCTGTGGCGTCTGCGTCGCTGACACCCATCACCGTGCTGTGTCCTTCATCGTCTACGAGGACCCCTCTGCTGCGCAGGAGCACCGTAGTGGGGCTGGGCACCAGTTTCTGACCCTCTTCGTTTTTAATGGTGTTTTTCAGGATGAGGCAGTACAAATCGCCGTCTGTCAAATCCGCTTGGGCCGTAAGCAAGATGCCGCCGTCTGTGTAGGTGGGCTCGAACACGGGAAGCCCTCCTGCCATGTTGCCCACAGCCAGGGCTGTGAGATCCAGCAGGAAGACGCTGCCTGTCTGGTCGCCCAGGGAGAATCTGGTCACCGAGGAGGCATCGATGGTGCCCTTGACCGGGATGAAGATTTCTTTGTCGCTTCGTACCTCGGGAAGCATCCCAAGGGCCGGCTGGAGTTCGGCCACTGAAGCGGTGTGGATGGGGAAAGCCCAGGCCACGGCGACTTCCTCCTTGGGCATGCCAAAGAGATTCAATCCATCCCACAGACCTGATGACGCCATCATTTGTCTGGTTTCCTCGAGGGCGAGCAGGTTTTCACGCACCGCTTCGGGATGGTCTGGGTCCTGTTGGATGAGCAGTTTGTAGAACTTGCAGTCGTCGGAGACGGCCTCTGCCGTCACTGCCCCGCAGGTCAACGACTCGGACTGGCGCAGCAAGTAGAAAACCACGTCTGCCACGACCGTTTTCCCCGCCGCTGACTTCACGCCGTTCTCGTAGCCGCGGACTGCTATGACATACGTGTGTCCCACGTCCCACCCTTCGTTGGGGATGATATCGAGGAGATTGTCCGTGGCATCGAAGGTGACGCTGCGTTGGTCGCTCGGGATGATCTTGGTGCCCGTTTCGTCCAAGACGAGGAGGTTGTCGGAATCGTCTACCGTGTCCATGTCCAAGGGGGCACTCGTGGGCGCCGATGCTCCCAGCACCGTGGGAAATCCGTCCAGGGTTTCCATGTACTGGTTGAACTCGCATTGCGCCACGGCGGTAGCAGCGACTGTGCTGCAGTCTTCGGGAACATCGATGCCGGCGAGTGACAGATCGATGAGCCCCGTTTGTGGATTGATTACCAGGATGGTCGGCTGGGGCACTTCGCCGGTAGTGGGATCGAATTTCATGATCTCCGGCAGGTCGTCTCGACCCACGTCGACGCAGCCCCCGCCCAAACTCAGGAGCGCTGTCAGAGCCAAGCCCGTTGCCAATGTTGCTTCGATACGTCGTCTCATGCTCTCTCTCCCTCTGTCGAGCCTTTCTTGGTCCTTCGATGCCCCACTCGGCCGACTGATCGTTGTCTGTGTCGAGTCGGTCCAAGTGGGACCTTGTTTCCTCCTCGTGGAGTCCATCGAGATTTCACCCCTCCATTTCTCACGAGGTTTTGATTTGTAGCAAGAAAAAATTGGGTGATTCAACAGACAATCGAGATAATGTCGATACCGGTCGGGCGATTTGCCTGCAAAGACGATCGCTGGAGATGTCGAAGGATTGCAGCGAACCGAGTCGCCATTGACTGGGTTCGATGGGGTGCAGATTGGCGCAGTATGAGCCCGAAGACAGGGATGTCGGGTCGAGAGAGCTGAACCATTCCTCCAGGCAGCCTGGCCTGGATTCGTTTCCTGGTGGTCGACTGGGATTGCGGCCCTGGCTCCTGCTCGGACTGGCGGCTTTCGTCGTGGTCTTGGTGATCTCCGTGGGACTCGTGGCGCTCTGGGCGCTCGAGCAGCGCGTCCAGTCCGCCGAAACCCGTCGTATGTCCGTCATGGTCGATGCCATGGCCTCGATTCTTTCTCTGCGCTCTGCCCGCGGCTCCGCAACGATGTCGCATGGTGACGATCACTCCCTCGTTGAATCCAGAGCGGTCCTCAGGGGCTTTATCTCTCTGCCCGGGGTCCTGGAAGTGGCCCTGACTGCGGGCGATCGTGGGCTGGTCATGGGTGGGGCTGGGATTGCGCCCCTGGGAAAGGATGTCCGGGCCACCTCCCTGCGAACTGGTCTCGTGGCGAGAAGAGACTCAGTGAAAGGCGGGCTTCTGCTCTTCTATCGGCGGGTGCCTCTGGCCGGACAAACCGCGGTTTTGCGCGTCGCGGTGGACCGAGACAAACTCCTGGTGAGTCTTCTGGGCGAGACGAGACGAGCTTTTTGGGGATTGGCCGCCATCGAGGCAGTCATGGTCATCATTCTCGCGGGACTGGTCCTCACCCGCACGGTGACAGGGCCCCTTGGGCGGCTGGAAAGAGCGGCGAAAGCGGTGGCCCTGGGAGATTTCGATCGGGAAATCCAGCCGGAGGGCCGAGGAGAGATTCGGCGGCTCTTCGATGCCTTCGCGGTGATGACGACGCACCTGCGGCAAAACAGAGCGGTCATGGAGGACCAGATTCGACGCCTCTCCGAGCAGGCCAGAAGCTTGGAAGCAAAACAGGCCGAGTTGGACGCATCCTGGCAGCATGTGATTCGAGCGGAGAAGTTTGCCACCGTGGGTCGCCTGGCAGCAGGAGTGGCCCATGAGGTGGGCAATCCCCTCACCGCTCTGCTCGGGTACGTGGAAATCATGCGAGATCCCTCCATGGACTGGGATTCCGCCCAGGAATTTCTCGTGCGCATGGAGCGGGAACTCAGGCGCATGGATGGCATCATCAGGGGCTTGCTGGACTATTCGAGACGTTCTCCTGAGGGTGTGGAGAAAGTGTCTCTGGCCGAGACGGTGAACCGTGCCACAGAGCTTTTGTCTGCTCAAAAACGATTTCGAAACGTGCAGGTGGATATGTCCGTGCCCGACGACTTCTGGGTGGCAGGATCGGAGAACAGTGTGGTCCAGGTGCTCCTCAATCTGCTCACCAACGCGGCCGACGCCATGCAGGCCGAGGGCCGGATTTGGGTGCGGCCTCGTCGCGCAGGCACCGACCAGGTGGAATTGTGGGTCTGCGACGAGGGCCCGGGCATTCCGGAGAACCTCCGGGAAAGCATTTTCGATCCGTTTTTTACCACCAAGGACGTGGGAGATGGCACGGGGCTCGGTCTGGCGGTGAGCCGTTCTCTCATGGAAGCCATGAACGGACGACTCGATGTGGCGACTCCCGCAGACAGTCCTTTGGGTGACCAGGTTGGGGGAGCTTGTTTTCGTTTGGTTTTCCAATCATGGAAAACTACAGATCCACGACCAGTGGAATGACCACGGGCGCCCGTGCGTAATGCCGTCTGAAATACCGTCGCAGGGAGGAACGAACGGTCCCGGCGACTTCGTCTGGTTCTGCGAGGGCTCCGTGGGCCAGCCTGGAAATGGATGATTCGATCTCGCGTTTGGCGCCGGCTACCAAGTCTTCCTGGTTTTCGTCCAAGATGAGCCCCCTGGTGATAATCTCGGGTGCCCTGGCCAGCGACTTGCTCTCCGAGTCGAGGTGGATCACGGCCACCACGAGCCCCGTGTGGGCGAGAGCCCTGCGGTCTCGAAGGACGGGCAGGCCCACTTCGTCGAGTTCTTTCCCTTCCACGAGCACCTGGCCTGCCGGGATGTGGCCCACGAGGTGTGGGGCAGCTTGGGACAAATCGTAGAGATCGCCGTTGTTGGGTGCGACCACGCGCTGGACGCCGCATCGACGGGCCAGGTCTCCCATGGCGAGTTGCATTCGATAGCGCCCGTGGACCGGCATGACACAATTCGGCTTGGTGAGTTGGATCATCTCCGCGATGTCTTCGCGGTTCCCATGGCCCGACACATGTACCACCATGTCACTGTTTTGATCTTGCACGTCTGCGCCGAGACGGCAGAGCCGGTCGACCATGCGGGCTACCTGCCGCTCTCGTCCAGGAATCACCCTGGCAGAGAGGACCACAGTGTCCCCTGGTTCGATTTGGAGGACTCCGTGATCTCCCAATGCCAGCCGGCTCAAGGCGGATCGGGGTTCTGCCTGGGCTCCTGTCACCACGATGACGGCATGTTTGCGCGGAGTAGATCCCATCTCTTCGCTGCTCGGAACGAACAGGTGTTCTGGGATCGTGAGGAGACCCAGGTCCTTGGCGATGTTGACGGTGGTTTGGAGCGACCGTCCTTCGAAACAGACGTGTCTGTCGTGGCGTGCGCAGAGGTCTGCGATGGTTTGGAGACGGGCCACGTGACTGGAAAAGACCGCCAGGAAGATTCGCCCTGGTGCGCTTGCGAAGATTTGTGCCAGTCCCTCGGAGACGCTCTCTTCCGTGTCCGTGTGGCCTGGTTGGAGAACGTTCGTGCTGTCGGAGATGAGCAGGGAGACTCCACGCGCTCCGAGTTCTTTGAGTGCCTCGCGATCCGTGTCCCAATCCTGGGCCAGCCCCGTGCCCGTCATCTTGAAGTCTCCGGTCCATAGGATGATTCCGGCCCTGGTTTCTACGGCGAGAGCCAGGCTCTGGGGGATACTGTGTGCCACGGCCAGGGGGATGATGCTGATGTCGTCACCGATGGACAGGGGCCTGCCTGGCTCCAACACGTGCTTTTCCGGTGTGGGACAGTTGGGATATTCGTTGAGCCTGTGATCGACGAGTCTGAGGGTAAATTCCGTACCGTAGACCGGCGCTGGTGCCACTTCCAGGGCGAACGGCAGAGCTCCGATGTGGTCTTCGTGGCCGTGTGTCAAGAAATAGCCTGCAACCCGGTCTCGGTTTTCTTCCAGGTATGCCAGGTCGGGCAGGACCCAGTCCACCCCGGGCATCTCGTCGGTGGGAAACATGGCTCCACTGTCGATGACCAGGATACGGCCTCCTGCCTCCAGCGCTGCCGAGTTGAGCCCGAATTGTCCGCAGCCTCCCAGGAAAGCCAACCGGATGGGGGTATTCGATTTTATCGGACACATGATGTCTCCCTCGTGGGGGTTGTCACGGAGGGATGATGCTATCGAAGCGAGAAATATCTGTAAAGGAACTGTGGATCTGTGGGATTGGGAGTTTGGGAGGCAGTCTGACCGTTGATCACTTTTTTTGCCGTTGAAGGCGTGAGATGGAGAGCTTGGGAG
>CAZIJS010000082.1:0-15804 GCA_964539505.1 uncultured Myxococcales bacterium | reverse complement strand
CGCATGAAGGGCGTGACCGGCGAAAACCTTCTTCGGCTTTTGGAGCGTCGTCTCGACAATGTGGTCTTCCGCCTCGGGTTCGCGAGTAACCGGGCCGACGCGAGGCAGATTGTGACTCATCGTCACATCGAGGTCAACGGGCGGCGGGTGAACATCCCGTCGTTCCTGGTCAAAGCGGGTGATGTGGTGACGGTCCGGGAAGCGGATCGGAAGATGGCGCGGATCGGAGATGCGCTGGGTGGAGTTGATCGTCGAGGCATCCCGGCCTGGCTGGAATTGGACAAGGATAATTTCCAGGGCAAGGTGGTGGCCCTGCCGAGCCGGCAGGACATCACGATGCCCATTCGCGAGCAGCTCATCGTCGAGCTGTACTCCAAGTAACACGATTGGTGGAGGCAGAGGAATATGGCGACCCAAGCGGCCCCCCAGTGGTTTGCAAAGAACTGGCGTGACCTCATCCGGCCCAAGAGGCTGGAGGTGGATCCCGAGACTTTGACGGATGTCTATGGAAAGTTCGTGGGTGAGCCCCTTGAGGCAGGGTACGGTGTGACCCTCGGCAACAGCCTCAGGCGGATCCTGCTCAGCTCTCTTCAGGGGGCGGCCGTCACGGCGGTGAAGCTGGACGGAGCGCTGCACGAATTCACCAACCTGCCCGACGTGGTCGAGGACGTGGTGGATATCTTGCTGAACCTCAAGGGCGTCATCTTCAAGATGCAGGATGTGGGCCCCAAGGTGTTGCTCGTCGATCGCCAGGGTGAGGGCGAGGTGACGGCGGCGGACATCCAGCTTTCCCAGGGGATCGAGATCCTCAACCCGGATCATCACATTTGCACCATGAATGGGCGCAATGCCCGATTCCGTGCGGAGATCATGGTTCGAGTGGGGAGAGGATACGTGCCGGCCGAGGTGCACAAGGATTCCGGACTCGGGGTCACGGCGATTCCCATGGACGCGGCGTTCAGTCCCATCCGGAAGGTCAACTACCGGGTCACCAACGCCCGTGTGGGGCAACGCACCGATTACGACAAGCTATCGTTGGAAGTCTGGACGAACGGCACGGTTCGGCCCGAGGATGCGGTTGCCTATGCTGCCAAGATTCTCAAAGAACAGCTCCAGATTTTCATCAACTTCGACGAACCGGCAGAACCGGCCGAGGGCGAGGAGAAGGGGCAAATTTCCGAATTCAACGAGCATCTCCTCAAATCCGTGGACGAACTGGAACTGTCGGTGCGATCAGCGAACTGCCTCAAGATCGCCAATATCGACTACATCTACCAGTTGGTTCAGAAGACCGAGCAGGAAATGCTCAAAACCAAGAATTTCGGGCGGAAGTCTCTCAAGGAGATCAAAGAGATCCTGGCAGAGATGGGCTTGCGCCTTGGGATGAAACTCGATGGCTTCCCACCAGAAGGCACGGCGTTGCCTGGCGAGGCCAAGAAGCAGGAAGAAGAGTAGGCCGGGCGAGTATGTTGCGCCAAGGCTGGTGAGACGGAGGAGACCATGCGACATCGGAAGATCGGCAGAAAGCTCGGGCGCAATTCGACCCACAGGAAGGCCATGTTTTCCAACATGCTCGCTTCCCTGGTGGAGCACGGCCGAATCGAAACCACTGCGGCTAAGGCCAAGGAACTCCGGCGGATGGCCGAGAGAACCATCACCTGGGCCACATCTCTCGGGGATCTCTTGACTGCGGACCGCGAGAAAATGAGTGCCGAGGATCGTGCCAAGGTGGTGCATCACATCAGGATGGCGGGCCGCACGCTCAGAAACCGGGAGATGCTGCTCAAGCTCTTCAATGAAGTCGGGCCGAGATTCGTGGGCAGGCCGGGCGGATATACGCGAATCATCCACCACTATAAGCGTCGCCATGGCGACAACGCGCCTTTGGCCTTCATCGAACTCCTTTCCGAGGAAGAGACCGAGGCTGGTGCAGAAGGTGATGAGGCAGTCGAGGAGTAGGTTCTGCATTCAGACATCTTTCGTTCTTCGTTCCTGAGTCACATTCAACGCCCCCCCTTGCATTGCTCCTGCTTTCTTCCACCCTGCCGATATTGATCGAGGAACTTTGGGCCATTCCAATCTGGTGCAGGCCCTTGGCTCGTTGCTGCTGGGGGCTGTCTACCGGATTGTGGAAGGAATCAGTCCCACTGGTGGGGCATGGTCCCTGTGGGATTGGGATTTGCGGGCCTTTTCCAGAACTTGGCGCAGTTCTGGGACGCCGTAGGGTCCGTCGAGACGTGCCGTCTTGATTTCGTGGCCGTCGGGAGCCAGGACACGCAGAGCGGGTACTCCTCCCACGCCCATGGAGCGAGCCGTGTGTTCCAGTTCGTCGGCTCCCTTGGTGGCATCCACGCGAATCAGTGCCAGATCGGGGTCTGCAAGGAACTTTTTCACAGAGCCTCGGGAGAACACCAGCCGGTCCACCTTCTTGCAGTCGGCGCACCAGTCGGCAAAAAACTTCACCACCCGGATTTTGCCCTGCGTCGCCAAAACGGCAGCCTCATATTCGCGGTCGGTGGTGACTCTCCTCCAGCCGGCATTCGACAGTGGCGGTGAGGCAGCCAACCAGGCCAGGGTTGCAGCAGAGGCTGCCAGGCCCACGATGATCGCTGCAGTCAGAGGCTTGCCCGAGAGCCTGTGCCGGGCGGAGAGAAATGCCCAGGTGGCTCCCATTGCGACAACGGCCAGGGCGGATGCCCAGAGGAACCAGCCAGGCACGTGGAGGCCCATGGACTCCATACTTCCTGCGACCATCCACGACCCGACGGCTACCAGTCCAAAGCCTACCAGGGCTTCGGTCCAGACGATCCATGAGCCCGCCTTGGGAAGCCGTGACAAGACCGCTCCGAGGATGAAGAAGGGCAGAGCGAGGCCCAGGGAGTATGCCGCCATGATGCCAGCGCCCTGGATCGGCGTGGCGTTCGCGCTGATGTAGGTCAAAATCCCGGCCAGGATGGGTCCGGTGCAGCCAGCGGTGAGAAAGCCGGCGAGGGCTCCTCCCAGGGAGGCACCCAGGACGCCTCCTCCTCGATCCTTGGCGGACCATTGGAGGATTCGAGAGGGCACCTGGAATCGATAGACACCCAGAAGGCCTGCTGCGAACACCCACATGAGCAGCCCCGCGCCCAGTTTGACCCAGGGGGAGGCGAACCAGGACCCGAACAGGACATTTGTAAATCCCGCCAGCAGGCCCAGCCCGGTGTATACGGCAGCCATAGACAGGGAAAAGAGTCCTGACAGAGCGATGGTCCTCCGTCGTCCAGAAGAGCGCCACCGGCTCATTTGTCCGATGGACAAAGGGATCACAGGGTAGACGCATGGGGTGAGACAGGTCAGTAGGCCGCCCACGAACGCCACTGCGAGGCTGGTGAGAAGCGATCCGCCCCGAGTCAGATTCAGACTCCAGTCGGCGATCAGAGAAAAGGGAATGTAGGTCATGACAGCGGCTCCTTGTCTTCTGGACGGCTCGGGCTACATCGAAGCTCCCTTGGCGCCCTTGTGATGCGCCCTCAAGTGGTCGGCGAGTTCTTTCTTGGTTTTGAAGAGCATGCCGCAGGAGGCACATCCGAGTTTGCCGTGGTGCTCGATTGCGTGTTTGACCATCTCCTTTTTGTCTTTGAAGAGCATGCCGCAGGAGGCACATCCGAGTTTGCCGTGGTGTTCGATTGCGTGTTTGACCATCTCCTTTTTGTCTTTGAAGAGCATGCCGCAGGAGGCACATCCGAGCTTGCCGTGGTGCTCGATCTGGTGCTTGACATACGCTTTTCGTGAAGAAAATGTCTCTCCACAACAGCGAAGCTTCGCGGTTGTCTCCTTGGTTGAGGTTTCTTTTTTGCTGCAACCTGCAAGGGACAACGTGGTCAGGGTCACTGCCCCCAGGATGACGGCCAGGGAAAGAAGGGTTGATTTTTTCATGATTTCCTACTCCTTTGTTGGTGACGTTTGCGTGTCTTTGTCCTGTGTGGTTGTCTTGATTCGTTCCGTACTTCGGTAGAAGCACTAGAAAGGTTACGTGTTTTCTGGACAATTGGTTTGGGATGGTCGGATTTGTCGTGGTCGGCGGGTTCATTGTGATTGTAGATCTCGAGGATCTCGCCTCCAGTTTCCGATTGGAATCAATGTTGGACTCTTCGTGGAGAAGGAGAGCCAGTGACGAGCGGTGAGACAGACGAGCAGCTCATGGTGCGCTATCAGGCTGGAGATGCCTCGGCACTCGAGGAACTCTACCGCCGTCACGCTGCCGCTTTGATGCGCTTTGTCACCTGGCTGTCTCGAGGCGGACTTGCCTCGGAAGACCTGTTGCAGGATGTGTTTTTGCAGGTGCATCGGGCACGTCGGACCTATCAACCATCCAGGGCTGCCAGGCCCTGGATTTTTGGGATTGCCAGACACGTTGTCATGGATCATCTGCGAAAAAAGGGGCGCAGCCTCAAGACTCGAACCCATGACGACGAACTCCAGGGTGGAGCAGGGTTCGAAGGGCGGGTGGTGGCGCGAGCCGAACTAGAGAAGGGGCTGGCCGCACTCACCGAGAGTCAGAGACAGGCATTCGTACTCATCAGGGTGGTGGGGCTGTCCACCAGGGAAGCCGCCTTGGCCATGGAGACCCGGGAGGTCACGGCCAAGGTGCGTCTGCACAGGGCGATGTCCAAGCTCAGGAGCATCCTGGGGGAAAAGGATCGATCTCGTTTGTTGCTCGATGGAGCCGAAACTCATGAATCGTGACAAAGCACCGGACTCGGGCCAGGGAGAGTCCTCTCGAACAGGTCTTGTCCAGCGCGCAGCTCGGGCTGAAAAGATAGACCGCGGCAGGACAGATCCAGAAAGAACGTCGGGGCAGGGGCCCGACAGAGACCTGCCCCCGGCACAGCGAGTCCTTGGTCCCATTCTGGATCGAGGCATCAAACCGGTTCGCCCTTTTCCGAGCCCCTGGCTGCTCGCGAGCCTCGTCATTGCCATGGGCCTGGCCGGACCGCTTCTTTTCTTGTTGGTCATGGGATTTCGAGTGCCCAGGGCCCCTGTGATCGTTGCTGCTGTCGTAGCGGAATTCCTGGCCGGGGCCGCTGTCGTCACATCGGCATTCTTCTGGTCCTTTCCCAGTCGGGCCCCTAGCGGCGTTCTGGCTGCCTGGGTCCTCGCTGCGGTTTTGGCGACATCGGGCATCGCCTTTTTTCTGCCGCACCTGGTGACTGGTTTCCCGGTGGCTGGCGTTTCTGTATCCAAGGGCCTGGCCTGTGTGGGCTGGGAGTTTGGGGCTGCACTCCCCCTCGTGGTGCTCATTTTGTGGCTCCTGGTGCAAATGCCGCCTTTTCACCTCTGGCTCACTGGTTTCCTTGGAGGATTGGGCGCAGGGCTCGTGGCCGACGCCGCCAATCATCTGCACTGCCCTGCCTTGGACCCGGCGCACACAGTCACCTGGCATCTGGGTGGCGTGTTGCTCCTGGCCCTGTTTTCAGCGGTTTCCAGATGGGGCCTGGCCAAGCGCCAAGGATCCGACTAAGCACCTTGGAAAACCCGCCAAGTCCGGCTTCCAGGCATGTGCCTGGTTTGAGGGGCTTTGGGGCCGACTTGCTCTTCCCGATCGCCTGTCGTATGCTTACATCATATTTTTTTCGTTGGGGGCGGAGTGGGCAGGGTAGGATTGTAACGAGGAGTGGAGATTGCGATGGATTCGTACGTTGAGTGTGCAGGCGGTTGCGTGGTGACAGCCGCCAAGGGTGAGCATCGCGGGCAGGCATGGTATCGGACCGCTGCCGGGATGAATCACTGGCCGTGGGCCGTTTGGGCCTTGGGGCTTTCGTTTGTGCTGGGAGGACTTTGGGCCTGTGGAGACTCTCCTCGCAGGGGCATTGCAGACGCGGGTCACCCGGAGGATGCTTCGGACGTTGGGGATGCACAGCAAGGTTCGGACGCTGGTGGGACAGACGCCTCGCGTGCAGATGGCAGGGCGCGAGATGGAGGGGGGCTGGACGCAGCAGGGGATGCTGCCACGGAGTCGGACGCTGCCACGGGGCCGGACGCTGCAGGGGATTTCGATGCGGCTGTTTTCTGTGAAGAACTCGATCGTCCGAACGAACTCATCGCCGACCGGCGTTTTCGTCGGGGTTTCATCCCCCTGGACCAGGACACGGGCCAGCCGGAGGGGTCTATGCCCTCGGGGCTTTGTCCAGGCGACCCGATCTGGGACATTGCCCAGTGGGACAGCCTGGGAGACCTGTCTCAGGCCACCAGGCAGACCCTCGCCTCAGGGGCGATTCGGTGGGAAAATCAATACGGAAGGATCACCGTGGGGCTCTTCCAGACAGAGGAAGCGGATTTGGCCATGGCGGTCTGGGCCTACCAGGAGTACGGCGGCCAGTACCATACACCCACTCCCGACAGGAAATGGGTCCACCTGCTCGCCGAGCAGCGCATTTCGCCTCCTGGTGTCACCAGGCCCGGCTGCCCTCCCCTGTCTTCGCTGGCGTCACTTGATTTTTACCTCGTGGCCAAGCTTCTCCAAGACGATCCCCATTATCAGGCAGGCTACGATTCGAGCAAGCACGCGGCCCAGTTTCTGATCTATTTTACCGTGCAGAACCTCAATCAAAACAGCCCGGGTTTTGGCGACTATCTCTGGTTCGGTATCACCCCCTATGATGACCGCTATGACATCGTGCCCTTGTACGTGCAGGGTGACCTGGGAGGGGAAATGGGCACAGGCAAGCTCATCTATAACTTGGGTGGCGAACCGTTCCTCACGGAAGGGCTCACGGCCGGGGGACCGGCCCAGGTGTTCGCCAAGGACATCCTGCCCGATATTCGCCAGGCCTTGCTGGTGGCCTGGGATCGAGGATACTTGCCTGATTCACACGTTCTGTCGGATTACCGGATCGGTGGCATGAACATTGGCTGGGAGGTGCCGGGGCTCAACGATGTGGAGATGCTGGTGCGAGACCTGTCGCTTTCATACAGAGAAAAGCCGGTGACGGCCGTTCGATTCGGTTTCGATACCGACGGGGATGCAGAGGGCTGGACGGCCCACAACATGACGGATTTGGGGGGCGCCGGGCCCGAGGGTGGTTTGTGGATACTCCAGGTGCCAGGAGCAGACCCCTACTTCGTCAGTCCCGAGCTGGACCTGGATGCGGCAACGCACCCCACGTTGCATCTGGTGGTGGCCAACGATCACAATCCCGCAGGTCAGTCCAGGCTCCAGGTCTATTGGGATCGGTTCGGTGAACCTGGATTTCGCGAGGCATGGAGCGTCTCGGTTCCCATCAGCAATGGAGGAGGGTGGCAGACCCTGGACATCGACATGAGCGGCCATCCTGAATGGCGCGGAGAGATCGCCCATGTTCGCATCGATCCCATCCTTGGTGGCGACGGGCATTCCGTGGGCATCGACGAGGTGGCGTTCACTCCGTAGCCCAGGGTCCTGGGATGTGGCGCGCACGTCGTTTTCATCTAGTCAAATGACAGATGTCGGTATTTTCCTGGTCGGGGGGCTGGCAAATCCAGGTGCCTGTGGTATTGTTTCTTTCATTGGTGACATGGTCCGCTGCATACCCCAACTGTCACGTATCGAGGAATCGACTCGGGGTTGCGTCTCGTTGCAGCCCGGGTCGATGGATTCGTTTTCCATGGGGCGGTTTGTGGCCGGGCTCAATTTTTTCAGGAGGATTGGTGATGAGAAGATATCTTGCAATGGTATTGACTGTGGGGCTCGTCTTCGGCGGTTTGGGTGCAGGCTGTGCCGACTCGGGTGATGATTCCGGGCAGAACAACAGGTTCAACAACAACAACCAAAACAATAATAACAATCAAAACAACAACACCAACGACGATACCGTCTACCAGGTGCAGGATGAGTCCGCCTCGGGTTTCATCGAGACTGGGGCGGAAGTGGATCTACAGGGGGTGGTGGTCACCGCAGTAGACACCTACGGGGACCGGACCGGGAACGTCTGGGTGGAAGAGCCTGCCGGTGGCCCGTTCAGTGGAGTGCTCGTGTACAATCCCACGGTGACCACCGGGACTATTGCAGATCTCAAGGTCGGCGACATCGTGAACGTGACCGGCGTCAAGGATGAGTTCGCCCTGCAAGGTCAGGATCCCACCGGCAGGACGGTGACCGAAATTTCCGAAGCGACCCTGACGAAAGTTGCGCAGGGACAGCCGGTGGACCCGGCAGACGCCGGTTCTCCGGAGGCGGTCATGTCGGATCCAGGTGGTGAGCAGTACGAAGGCGTGCTCGTGGTGCTGAAAAACGTGCGGTCCACGGGAGTCAACAGTTACGGGGACCACACGTTCACCGGCGGCCTCGTGGTCAGTGACGAACTCATGGACGTGACCTCGGCCGTGACTGAGGGGCAGTGTTACAGCCAGGTGATTGGCGTGGTCAACTATTTCTTCAATTACATGCTCCTGCCCAGGTCGAGTGCGGACTTCGTTGCAGCGACGAACGATTCGGATTGTGAGCAGGTCAGCAGCGAAATCTGTGACGACAACATCGACAACGATGCCGACGGGCACACGGATTGTGACGACTGGGATTGCAGTGACGATCCCGCCTGTGCCGAGACGATCTGCGACGACGGTCAGGACAACGATGGTGACGGCCTCACCGATTGCCAGGACGAGGACTGCCACAAGGATGGCAATTGCGTGGAGAATACGCCTGAGTTGTGCAGCGACAACATCGACAACGATGGTGACGGGACCACGGACTGTGACGACCCATCCTGTTCGATTCAGCCTTCCGTGCTCGCGGCCGGTACCTGCAGCAACGAGGAAACCGGCGACACCCAATGCGCCGACGGCCAGGACAACGACAACGACGGATTCACGGACTGTGATGATTGGTCTTGTCTCTACAACAGCAACGTGACAGTCTGTGCCGACGCCAAAGAAGACACCCAGGCCGAATGCAGCGACAACGTCGACAACGACAACAACGGCTACACGGACTGTGAGGACTTCTCCTGCCAGTATGCCGGTGTCTGTCCCGACGTGGAGTCGACTGACGCCGAATGCGGTGACGGCCAGGACAACGACGGCGACGGTTTTGCCGACTGTGCCGACTGGTCCTGCCAGAAGAGCATGGTGGTCACGGTCTGCGAAGGCAGCATCATCACCTGCAGCGACGGCCTGGACAACGACGGCAACGGCTTTGTGGATTGCGGCGATTTTGCCTGTCGGTACTGCGATCAAAACGATCCGTCCAAAAACAAGGTTTCACCGGTCTGCCCTCCCTGTGATTGATTGAAAAAGTTGCGTTTTTGAGCGCAGCTTTCTACGATACGTCCGTGCATATCAAAGACGACCTCACAGAGCAGGAGATCGCCTACCTGCTCGAACGATTCCGTCAGATGGCCACGCTGCTCACCGGCGATCCGGCTGCAAAGGCAGAGTGTTCCTACTGTCGAGAAGAGTTGGAGCTGGGTGAGGCTTTGCTGACTGCAAATCTTTCCGGGGTGCTGGCACACCTGCGCTGTCCCGAAGATGCTCTCGAACGGGTCCTGGGACCGGCTGGGCCGGATCCTGACTTCGACATGGCGGGCTTTCTCCAGACGCTCGATGAACGCATGGCTCGTCCAGGCATGCAGGAATGTTCAGGCGAGATTGATGTGGCATGGCCGACCGAGACGTCGGAAGATGAGAGTTCAGAGGCGGCAAGCCCCGGAGCGGAAGGGGCCGAGGGCGACGCCCAATCATCGCTCGCAGAGTCCAATGTCCAGTCTGGAGACCTGGCCGCCGAGTCGAATGGCAGGATTGGAGAAGGGGCGATCACCGAGTCGGGAAACCAGCCTGGAGCAGAATCCGCAGAGTCGAGCGGCCCGCCTGGAGATGCTTCCCGTTCTGAATGAGTCAAGGTTTCGTTTCGAGATATCTCGTCAGAACGTAAAATCGAAAATTTCAGGATCCAGGAGGTGGGACGGCCGGACGTGCTGCAGTGCTGCGAGCAGATAGCCCTTGGTTCCGGGATGTTTCGTTTCGAGTTCCGAAAGCAGCGTTTTCATCCAGGCTCGCTTGGTGTTGGGATCGCAGGAGCCACAGGGAGATGGGACCACGGGGATATCAGCAGCGCTTGCATAGGATTGCGTCTGGTCTTCTGACACGAGACACAGGGGCCTGAGGAGGGTGTTGGCACCATCGTCGGATCGGAGCTTTGGCGGCATGGACTTGATTTGCCCGGTGAACATGAGGTTCATCAAGAGGGTTTCGATGAGATCGTCAGCATGGTGCCCGAGCGCGATCTTGTCGTATCCAAGTTGCGGGGCCACGCGATAGAGCACGCCGCGCCTGAACCTCGCACAAAGAAAGCACCGCCCGCCACCCTGTCCCATGGCGGTGGCCCGGGCGATCACGTCCGTGTCCACGAAGTAGGCGTCGACATCCATGGCCACCAGCCGGGCGACGGTCTGCTCCAAGGCTCGTTCGTAGGCCGGCGTGGAGACGCCGCCCCGTATGTGCACCACGCCGAGATCGAAAGAGATGGGGGCGCGTCTGCGAAGGGTCACCAGGACATCCAGCGCGGTCCATGAGTCCTTGCCGCCCGACAGAGCCACCAGGATGCGGTCCTTGTCCTGGATCATGTCGTAGTGGATGACAGCGCGTCCCACCTTGCGCAGGAGTTTGCGCATGAGACTCGATCCTTGGGTGTCTGGAGGCAGATGCGGCCCCATGTTGCCCGAGGATCGGGCGACCTGACGGATGTCGGCCTGTTCGGATGGGCTGGTCATCGTGGTTTCAGATGGGGTTGGCCACGTTTGCCTCGATGAGTTCCAGGTCGAAGCGTTCGGCGAGGTGTTCGGTGAGGGCGCGGACACCGAAGACTTCCGTGGCATGGTGTCCCGCGATGAGCACGTGTATGTGTTCTTCGGCGGCCAGGTGGGTCACCCATTCGGTGGGCTCGCCGGTGATGTAGACATCCATGTTGTCCCTGGCAGCTTCGACGGCCATGCTGGCCGCGCCTCCCGACACGATGGCCACGCTGCGGATTCGATCGGGGCCGCCGGGAAGGTGGAGGACGTCGCGTCCAACCAGCGTCGCAACCTGTTCCACGAACCGGTCGATCGGGACCGGGTCCGGGGTGCGACCGGCCATACCAATGAGCTGGCCGTGGTAATGGCCCCATGATTTCGTTTCGATGAGTCCAAGCCTCGATGCGATCTGGGCATTGTTGCCGTATTCGAGGTGGGCATCCAGGGGAAGGTGAAAGGCGGCCAACCCCATGGGCTTTCTCAGGAGGATGTTGAGCCGTTCGTACATGCCGCCCAGGGCCCTTGGGTCCTGTCCCTTCCAGTAGAGTCCGTGGTGGGCTACGACCATGTCGGCATTCTGGTCAGCCGCCTTGCGCAGGGCCGCGGCCGAAGCCGTCACGGCCCAGGCGATCCGGGAGATTGGTCTGGTGGTCTCCACCTGGAGGCCATTGTAGGAACTGTCGTCGAAGCTGGAGATGTCGAGCAGTCTGCCAGCGTGTTCTACGATTCGAGCAATGTCTGCCATGGTCATTCTCCGCGATTGTGCCGTCAGGGTGGCGTCAGTCCGTATTCTTTGATCTTGTTGTACAAGGTCATGCGTCGGATGCCCAGGATTTCCGCCGCCTTGGTCCTGTTCCACGCCACGGCATCGAGTACTCGGGCAATGTGTTCTCGTTCCACGTCTTTGAGGGAACGTTTCCAGACGGCCGGGGATCGTTGCAGGGCATCGAGCAGGAAGACAGGCAGGTGTTCGGGGAGAATGTCGGGGCCCTGCGATGCCAGAGCAGCATCGAAGACTGCGGCACGGAGTTCCGGCACGTTTCGCGGCCAGGAGTATTCCATGAGGAGCGATAGCGTTCTGGGATGGAACCTGCGTATCGGCAGGTTCCTTTCGGCTGCAATCTGGCGCGCAAAGAGGTCCGCCAGAGCAAGGATGTCCATGGTGCGGTCGTGCAGGGGCGGTATCTGGATCCGAAAGACTGCGAGTTTGTAGTAGAGTTCCCGGCGAAACAGTCCCTGTTCCACGACCTGGTGGAGGGGGACCTCGCTTCCAGCCACCACGCGCAGGTCGGGTCGGCAGAGAACCAGTCCGTCTTCGTCACGCACGGTGTGATCCTGGAGAAACTGGAGCAGGCGTTGCTGTACCTCCAGACCGAGGGTTTGGACCTGCCTGAGATACAGGATGCCGCCCGAGGCCTTTTCCATGGCGCTGAGCCGATCCGATCCGTCACCGAAGAGAAACCTGGCCTGTTCGTGGGGACCGATGGCATCGCAGGACACGGCAACGAAGGGCCCCTCTGCCCTGGGGCCCTGTTCGTGGATGGCCCGAGCCACGGCTTCCTTGCCGGTTCCAGAAGCCCCTTCGATCAGGACGGATGCCGGTGAGTCGGATGTCAGTTCCACCTGCTCGAGAATGTGGCGCATCTGGTGACTGCGGGCAACGAGCCCGCTTTGATGCGTCCCTGTTCTCAGCGCGGACTGCAGGAGTTCCACCTGCTGCTGGAGACGGCGTTGACGGGCCAGTCTGCGCAGGGTGTGTTGGATGGTTTCCGCATAGGCTGGTTTTTGGAGATAGTCGAAGGCACCTGCTCGAATGGCCTCAATGGCACTTTCCACCGATCCGTAGGATGTCAGGATCACGACCTGCAGGTCCGGGCGGATCGCCTTGGCCTGGGACATGAGTTCGATGCCGTTTCCATCGGGAAGCATCAAGTCCGTGACCAAGGCATCGACGGATCTCTCCTGGAGGATTTCCAGTGCCCCTTGCTGGTCGTGGGCCTCGAAGATTTCAGCGCCCAATTCCTGAATCCAGAGCGCCAGGCTATCGAGGACCATCTCATCGTCGTCTACGATGAGCACCGACTCGATCGCTGCAGCGCTGTCTTCCGGGGGGCGCCGGGACTCAGTTGATTTTTCCATGAGCAGATCTCCCACTTGGTGTCAATTTCTTATACAGCTTTTCATTGAATTCGCAAGTGGCGTCATTTCGCCTGCCCACACGAGGTGACGCCAGAGGCAGTTGGGAGGAAACAATATGAAAAGTCACCCTTTTCCGACACTCGACGCGCCCAACGAAACGGACCTTTTTCGAAGGGAAAGACCCAAGGCTTTGCATTTCGCCTGCTGGTTCCATAATGTCTTATGCAAAGCCCATGGGACCGGGTGTATTTCTTATTGACAGAAAAAAACACCATCCCTATAAAGGCAGCCAGATGTTGGCCTACTGGGCCTTGTGGGTGCAAAGGCAACATGCCCATGCAGTGAGTTCGGCTCGTCGGCTCCAGGGCAGGGAGGAATGACCGTGGGGACGAGGAAAATCTTGATGATAGACGACGACCAGGACATACTCGCCGTGACCAAGGCGGTTGTCGAGTCGCATGGCTTCGAATTCGTGGGGGCTCTATCAGGAGAAGAAGGCCTTGCAAAAATTCCGGAAGTCCGGCCCGACGCGGTGATCCTGGATGTCATGATGGAAGACGAGACCGCGGGGTTTCGGGTGCTCAACGCCATCCGCATGGCGGAGGATTCGAGCCCGTTGGCCCAATTCAAAGATATGCCCCTCGTCATGTTGACCGGGGCTCAGCAAAAGCTCAAAGTAGAGCTCGAACGAAAGGCGGGAAGTCCGTTGCTTCCCACCGATGCGTTTCTGGCCAAGCCGGTGGACCCGGCGCAGTTGGTGGAGACGCTCACCCGCATCCTTGCGGATTAAACTCACGGTTCGTCCAGCGAACCGGATCTCTCGAGTGAGGAGTAACCCATGTCGGATGTGACCCTGAATCCTGAAGTGACCGAAATGATCCTGGAGACAGGTGGCCAGGACCTGCTTGCCTGCTACCAATGCGGGACCTGCACTGGGTCCTGCCCTTGGAACATGTTGTCTGGGCTCAACACCCGGGGCATCATTCGGAAGGCCCAGTTCGGGCTGGAGGGGTTCGAGGGAGACGAACTGTGGAAATGCGTCACCTGCGACACCTGCGTGGTCCGCTGTCCTCGGGGCGTGGAGATTCTGGACGTGTTTCGCTCCATGCGGTCGATTCTGGTGGAGATGGACCAGTTTCCCAAGTCCATGAGGACTGCCCTCAACAGTCTCGATCAGGAGGGCAACCCTTGGCTGGGTGCCAGGGCGGAGCGCCCCGCTTGGGTCAAGGGTGTGGACGTCAAGACCTATACGGAGGGGACCGACTACCTGCTGTTTTCTTGCTGCACCACGGCATATGACCCGCGCAGCCAGAAGATTGCCCGCAGCCTGGTCAAGATCCTTCAGGCTGCAGGAATCGACTTCGGGATCCTGGACCACGAGGCCACCTGCTGTGGGGATCCCGCCCACAATATCGGCAATCCGGAATTGTTCGAGTCCCTCAAGGACCAGAACAAGACCATGTTCGACAAATATCACGTGGGCAAGATCATTACGATCTCTCCTCACTGCTACAAAACCCTCAAGGACAAGTACGAAATGGACGGCGTGGAAGTGCTCCACTACACGCAGGTCGTGGCCGATCTACTCGAGAGCGGAAAACTCCAGCTCAAGGGCCTGGAGGGTAAGAAAATCACTTATCACGATCCCTGTTACCTGGGCCGCCACAGCGGCGAATACGAGGCGCCCAGATATGTGGTCAAGGCGCTTGGGGCGGATTTCCAGGAGATGTACCGGAACCGCGAGCGGTCCCTGTGCTGCGGTGGTGGTGGCGGCGGTGCCTGGCGAGAGAGCAAGCCTGGAGACCGTCTGTCCGAGCTGCGCATCCAGGAAGCTGTGGACGTGGGGGCCGACGTGGTGGCCACTGCCTGTCCTTTCTGCATGATCATGCTCGAAGATGGGGTCAAGAGTCTGGACAAGGACGACGACATCGAGATCCGTGACATCGCCGAACTCGTGGCGGACGCTCTCTAGTCCATGGAATGGGGCGCCTTTGGGCGCCCTGTTTCCTGGCAAGAAGATGGCTGGTTGTGTCACGTGGGCAGATAGACAGAAACGCAGCCGGCAGCCCAATGAAAGGAAGGACGACATGGCCGAAGAACTGAGGATGGGTGTCTATGTCTGCCATTGCGGAACGAACATTGCGGGCGTCGTGGACGTGGCCGCGGTCCGGGAATTCGCCGAGAAGATTCCCGGCGTGGTCCTGGCCCGGGACTACAAGTTCATGTGTTCGGATCCTGGCCAGGCGCTCATCAAGGAAGATATCGTCAAGTACAACCTGAATCGCGTGGTGGTGGCGGCATGTTCGCCTTTGATGCATGAAAAGACGTTCCGGCGGGCCTGCATGTTGGGAGGGATCAACCAGTATCTGTTCCAGATGGCCAACATCCGAGAGCAGGTTTCCTGGGTCACCGAAGACCACGATGCAGCCACCGAGAAGGCCAAGGCACAGGTCATGGGGGCCATCAGCAAGGCCAGGTTGCTCCAGCCTCTCCAGACGGCCACTTTCAAGGTGAAGGATTCTGTGCTCGTGGTGGGAGGAGGCATCGCGGGGATCCAGGCCGCCCTCGACATTGCGGATGCGGGAACCAAGGTCTACCTCGTCGAAAAGTTGCCTTCGATAGGTGGCCACATGGCACAATTCGACAAGACCTTTCCGACGTTGGACTGTGCCGCATGCATTCTGACGCCCAAGATGGTGTCGGTGGGCCAGCACCCCAACATCGAACTCATGACTTACAGCGAAGTGGAGTCGGTCAGTGGGTTCGTGGGCAACTTCAAGGTCAAAGTCCGTCGCAAGGCCTCCTACGTGGACCACGACACCTGCACCGGTTGCGGCGTGTGCATCGAGAAGTGCCCGGTCAAAAAGATCCCAAGTGAGTTCGAACAGGGGCTGGCAAACAGGAAAGCCATCTACACCCT
>CAZIJS010000081.1:1794-15823 GCA_964539505.1 uncultured Myxococcales bacterium | reverse complement strand
GAGGAGTCTCTCTGGTCGTGCCAAAGTGATCAGAGCCTCTGCCCTCGCCACCCCTGCCAGGCCATCTGGATGGGTCAAGGATGGACGACAGCCATGACTGGAATCAATGCCGAGCGTTTCAAAGGCGAGTTTTCGATCCTCGATGATATCCAGAGCCCCAAGGCCCGTCGCCAGGGAGACTCGCCACTGTCTGGGGCAGTTTCCCGTCTTCCCGGCCCCTGGCACGAGATCCGGTCTCCCCATGCGCAGGGCTGCGTTCCGAGCCAGCAAGGCCATGCGCCGGGCAGCCCAACCACAGGACAGTTTCGCAGCAAGAGACCACAACGCTGCAGGATCGATCCCCTTTTCCACCTTCGGAAGAAGGACGGCAAGGCGTCGGACCGCGAATCGTGCAATGCTGCACCGACCGCCCTTGATGAGACCTTCGTCCCCCGAACAGGTGGTCGCTGGCTGCACCAGCGACCGCAGCACCGCCAGGTATTTCCCCAGGGCATCCGCTGCCCTGTCATCCGTCTCCGCCATCGAGGCAAGGCCCAGGTCTGCCAGGACCGATTGCCCCCCGGCCCCGAGAAACAGGGATCTGGCCTTGCCTCGATGAAGGCCAGAGAACAAACGGAGCCAGCCGAGCCTTACCATGAGTCTGCGGCCGTCACAGGAAGTCGGTGACGTCTGCTTCAACTGTCGTTCCAGGGCTGCAATCCGGCGAATGAAGCGACGCTGCACCGGGCTCGTTGCATCAGGCCTCGATCCGCGCGGGTGCAAAGACCCAGTCTTTCTGGGTTGTAGGTGCCCCCCGCAACCAGCCAACACCACCAGGATGAGACAAGATGCCGCCAGTCGCCTCGTCATCGAGCCCTCCTCCCTCGCACCACGACCTGATCCGCCATGACCGAATCCACCTTGCTGCAAAAGGCCCGAAACGCCGGATAGGCACGAGGTACAATCCGGTGACTGCCCATCCGGAGTCGACGCGACACGAACAAGTGCCTGCCTCTCCTCGACACGTCCTGTTGGAAAAAGAGGTTCAGGTCGCGATCCCTGACGCTTCGTCGCATGGTCCTTGGGAGACTCTCGATCTGCATCCCGGCGGGGAGCACTACTTCCCTGTGAGACGTGAACACGAACGGAAAATCCAGGAGGAGTTCCTGGGACCGGTGCGGCAATGACGCGAAGGTGGCCACCAGTCGGTCCCCGCCGGAACTCAGGTCCATGACCCGGTCTTCTCCCGAATCACGCAGGAGCCCTGGGACGCGGTACCGCATTTCGATCATCAGTTTTTTGTCAGGATCCCGGTCGCCATGGACCCGGAGATTCTGGATCACGGCACCGGGATATATCCTGCTGAGCATGGACTCCATCGTCTTCCGACGCATGGATTCGTCCCGGAATCGGGCCCGCCACTGGGCCGCGAACTGCCCGGTGAGCACCATTCGGTCCGTCACCATGGCATCGCCCCGACGGTCTACCAGGATACGGACTCTCCGAGCACTGGTATTTTTCGTTGCAGGAAGGACAGGCAATGTCACCAGCTTTCCCAGGTTGGGACCGACGATCAATCCCATCACCCCTTGGTCCTGATATGGAAGGTCGTCGGAGCCGGTAAACTCGGCGGTGCCGTCCAGAAAACGATGCAGGGCGGGAACATACAAGATGGCATGGTCGAAAACAGCGAGAGACGCGGGAAAATGGCCCAATGAACCGTTTTGTCGCGTGCGGACGAGCACGGGATGGGCCTCCACACCGAGGCGGGCCAACAACACCACCATGAGCATGGCCTTGTCCTTGCAGTCGCCGAATCTCCGCTCCAGGACCTGAGGCGCACTGTAGGGCTTGTGCGTATGGATTCCAAACTCCAGTCCCACATATCGTATCTTTCGCGTCACGAACGCATAGACTGCGCGGACCTTGTCTTCCACCGTCTTGGCTCTCCGACCCAGTCTCCGGGCCAGGGCATCGACCTCGGGACTGGAGCGGTACTGCTCGCGCACCAAGCCCCAATACCACTGAGCCACGTGAGACCAGGACCGAAACGTGGACACGTGCAAATATGGAATGATTTCAGACCAGCCCGGCGCCCTGGGCTCGGTCACCACCGCAGGGACATTCCATGCGGTCCAACGCTGGACCTGGACCGTGCCTCTCTTGTCTTCTTGGTGCTGTAACGACTGGAGCATGGGGACATTGGCGTAGAGTTTTCGACTCGCTGGAGCCTCGACGATCACCTCGACGTGGCGCCTTGGAATCTCTTCGGCCAGGGGCACCACGAGGCCGAGATATCCGCGAAACGGGTTGTAGGGCGCCACGTCCGACAACGTGTAGGCAATCTCCACCAGGTCGCCTGGGCGAAGCTTTGGAAACTGCACGATAGAAGATTTCCAGTCGTAATAGATCCGGACTTGCCAATTCGAAATCTCCTGCTCGTAATGGACCTCTGCATCCTCGACGGTCCCGTCAGCGCGGCGCACCCGGGCGTCGATGATATGGAGTTGCTGGACGTCGGGTTGGAGCGAGATACTCCAAGAAGCATTGCTCCTGGCTCCCCGGGGAGAGTTGATGCGAACCACCCTCTGTCGGAATCGATGGATCGCGCCATTGGAACGCATCACGTATACCATGCGGTCCCAGAGCACCTCTGCATCCCCTGTGGGGCCGGGAGCCTTGCGCAGCAGGTCATCGAGAGCCACGCGGTATCGCACCACGGTCGGATCCCGGCGCACCGCCTTCATCGCGGCCAACTTCGCCCGAAGATCCTGCTGTTGAGGAGCCAGTCTCAACGACTCCATCCAGGCCTTTCTGGCGGCATTCTCCCTCCCCCCGGCCAGAAGGACACGCCCCAGTGCCCGATAGAGACCAGCGTCTCCCGGAACGGCACGAATAGCCCTGCGCAATACGGTCTCAGCCTCACCCAGTCGGTGCAAAGATACGAGGATGTCGGCAATCCGCCGCACCACGAGCGTGTCATGGGGGCGCATGCGCAACATCGACCTGAGGGCCGCCAACGCCCGAACCGGCTGCAATGCCGCGGTCGCCGCCTGGAAGAGAATCTGCAACAGAACCTGATCGCCGGACCGATGCCGTTGCGCCTCGCCCAGCAAAGTCACCGCCTGGGATGCTCGATCGCTGTCCAACAGGATCTCGGCAAGTAACTTAAGGGCGTCTCTGTGCCAGGGTGCCGCCGCAAGCACCTGACGCACGATTCGCTCGGCAGCAGCCCAAAGGCCTCCTGCCTCCTGCAGCCTTGCGGCGAGCATGGTGAGGCGAGTCTGTGACACAGTGCGCACGAAAACCGATCCCTGCCTTCCTCGCCCAGCTCGCCCACCTGTCTCCTGCGATCGTTTCAAAAAACGCCTGGCTTCACCGAGTCGCCCATGTTCGAGATACCAGGCCGCCAGCCTGGCCAAAACCACCTGGGAGCGAGGCGCGGCTTTCAGGGCTTGGAGAAGGGCATCGAGCCTTCGGGCATCGCCCACAGACGAAGCAGCCAGCAACCATGAGTCCACGCTGGGATACAGCCTGGTGAGCGTGAGTGCAATCCGTCTCGCCTCCTTGGACGGCACTCCGTCCGGCCGGACGAAGAGCAAGTATTCGACGAATCTGCGCCCAGCCCGAAAACTCTTGGATATTCTCCAGTCCCGACTGAGTCGCTGCCCCAAGGAAACGGCTTTCTTCAAGGGAAGCGGCTGCATCCCAGCAGTCCCAGACAGAGCCGAAGCTCGCTCCAGGTCCGGCCCCGAAGACAGCCACCTGACCCGCGCAGCAGGCCTGCCAACGAGGTCGGTGACCCGAAAACAGAGCCCCCAGCCCGTTTCTCCTGCAGCCATCTTGAAGAGAAACACGTGATCCCCTCGCCCCAGAACCAAAGGCCAGACATCCTGATCCGGCAAGGCTTCCCTGCTCACAGCCCGTTCCCCCAAGCGCCTGCCATCCACCGAGATTCGATACGGACTATCCGTCCCCACCCTGAGTGCCAGGGCACTGCGTCTCTTCAAATGCAGCCCGAAAACCGCGTAGACAATCCCGTGTCCCACGGGACGGAGCACCTCGCCTGGGCGAAAACAGCCGTCTCCGCCCGCAGACAGCCCCCGCCATCGCAAGGCCGCGTTGCCTGCCACTGGGCGTCTGGCCATCCGCAGCCCCCCGTCCCTGTCGGGTGCCAGGTCGGCATTCAGTCCTCTACCCATGGCGTCGGGGAAAGGGCCCATGATCCAGGCGGACTGCGGCATGCCCTGGGCCCGCCACAGGGTCTTGGCGTCTGATATCCGCCCCAAGGAAACGGCGAGCGTTCCATATAATCGGTCGAGCCAGAATGCCACCAGGGGGTGCAACCTGCCCCCGCTGCGTAAACGATCCAACGCATGCATCACGTACCGGGGATCACTCTCGTCTACGATGTCCCACAATCTCATCACCAAGACAGCCGCTTGGGGCTGTCTGCCCTGTCGTCGGATTCTCTGCAGGAGCCTTCCCAACTCCACATTCTCGGACCGGGCCGCCCTGCGCTCCCCGGATTGGGCCCTTGCATGGGGCAAAGCCCCAAAAATCAGGATCAGCACGAAGACAAGCCCCAAGCCCTGGCTCGATGATTTCATGGATGGTTTGGATGATTTCCTGGAAAAATCGGCTGATTTCATGGGGCACTCAGACAAAAAGGAGAAAACATGGCCGCCTGGCCCTCCTCAAGATCGAATCAGTTGGAGACACCGGGATATTACAGGCCTTCCAAGGCATTCACCGACTTCGAACGCCGCGCCCGGCGATCCCTTGCGGTCCGAGCCCGCATGACGCGACGACGCTGCGCTCTCCTCTTGAGGGCCAAGGCCCTGGGCCGCAGCTTCCGGCTCGTCTTTTCCACGCGTTTGGCCAACGAAATGGTCCTTGAGAGCGAACCGGCCACGAGTTCGGCTTCCGCCCACTCCAAGAGAAACAGCGGGTCTTTTGAAAACCTCGTTTGCACGCCGAGTTGCCTGTACAGGACCAATGCCTTCCCGTACTGTCCCGCCCTCAAAAGCCTTGCAGCAGCCACACGTCGAGACTGTCCCGAGGATGCGGATCGCTCCGATGCCACAGCATCCATGGTCGCGACACCCGCTGCTGCGCCGGGCGCGGGCGCGCCGAAACCCTTTCTGTTCGGTGCGGCTCGTTCGAGACCTCTCCGGGCCATGGCTGCCGGCATGGGAGACAACGACCTTCTCGTACGGCGTCTTCGAAGGCTCCCGCCGCCAAGGGCCATGCGGCCGCTTCCAACGACGCCGCGCTCTGCCGCGCCGGTTCGTCGGCCCAGACCGCCGACGGATTCAACTTTCTGTTTGGAGCGCCCCTCCAAAATAGAGGCCTTCGGGGCAGGTGATTCCGTATTCTTCTTTTCCAGGCGCTTTCCCTGCCCGAGAGCAGCGCTGTCAGCCGCAGACAACCGATCCCTTCTTTCCTCTTCCATTCCACCCGACACAGAGCCCAGCGACTCGTCTTGCTCCCTGACTGGCCTGCCGGACGAGGCTTCTTTCATGGCCACCGATCCTTTCTTGACCGAAGACCGGCTCTGTGGGGACAGCCCCCGCCGATGATCCTGCCACAAAATCAGACCGGCTCCCAAAGCCACGAACACCGAAAACGCCACTGCCAGCCCTACCCGACGCCTGGGGACGGTCAGAAATGACAGGAGCCAGGCCCACCAACCCCGTAACCCAGCCCCCCTTTCGTGAGAAACGTCTGGTTGGACGAGACGCGAAGAATCCTGTCCCTCCCGGGTCGACATCACTGTGCCGAAATCCCTCTGTCTTTCGTCGCTTCGAACCACCTGTGCTGCCGCAGCGGCCAGGACTGCATCGGCAATATGGTCGGGAGGCTCTTCTGCGGGCAAAGACCTGTAGGCATCCAGAATCCGTCCGAATTGCTCCATGTCCTCGGCGAGATCCGGATCGTGGGCAAGAGCCTGATCCAGGCGCGCCTCCTCTTGTTCGGACAGTTCCCCGTAGAGATGCCCCAGGAGCAGAGCATCCCGTTCGGACCCGGCCTTTCCGCGTTCTGTTCCGTCTCCAGACTCCATGGTCCGGCACCTCACTTCCAGGCCTACCGCCCCGCCCGGACGGCCACCCCACGAAATTCACCGAGCGCCTCCCTGAGCCGCTCGAGCGCATATCTCATCCTGCTCTTGGCCGTGTTCTCAGGACAGCCCACCACATCCGCGATCTCGCGAAACGACAGGCCGGAAACCTCCCGGAGAAGAAAGACCTCCCGCTGTTCATCGGGAAGTTCCGAAACGGCCCGGGCGATTTCTTCTCTCACGCGCCCATGCACAACCTGACGTTCCACGTCCCCGTTCGGGTCTGAAAGAACGTCGAGCAGTGTTCTGCCCTCTTCGTCTCCGTGATGCGATGTCTTGTCCAACGAGAGGGTCTTGCGGAAACTCATGCGTCGCAACCGATCGATACAAGCATTGCGCGCAATCCGATAGAGCCAGGTGGTAAACTTCGAGCCTCCACGAAACGATCCAGAGGAACGAACCACCTTGAGGAAAATGTCTTGCGTGAGTTCGGCAGCCGCCTCCCTGTCGGAAACGTATCGGCTCACGAAACGAAAAACCGGTCTCTCGTGCCGTCGAAACAACTCCTCGAAGGCAGTCAGATCACCGTCACGATATGCGGCAAAGAGATCGTCGTCGGTGACGCGCTTCGGATCCAGGGCTTCAACCACCACGTTCCTCGACTTGTTCGAGCCCTCCGCCGCTCATGGGAAGATCCTCCTGGTGGGGACCGGGTTTTTCCTTGATGTAGCAGCGCCGACAGCGGGCCTCGTATGTCTCTTTGTCTCCCACCACGAACCGATTGATGCTGTCTACGAGTCGCTGCGACCTGCTGGCCGGGTTGCCGCACTGCATGCAGATGGCCAAAACCTTTTCCACATATTCGGCGGTGGCCATGAGCCTTGCCATGTTTTCGAAAGGCTCGGCCCGGTAGTCTAAGTCCAGGCCTGCCACGATCACCCGTTTTCCGGCATCGGCCAGGGCATTACAGGCCTCCACCAACTCGTCTCCGAAAAATTGTCCCTCATCGATCCCCACCACGTCCGCATGGGCGGCCAGGACCGGAATCTCGGATGCAGACGACACTGAGTGGCTGGCAAGACGTACGTCCGCCCGCGAGACGATCTCCGCAGCACCGGATCTCGTGTCCAGAGCCGGCTTGAAGACCTGGACCTTCTGCCTGGCAATACGAGCTAACCGGCAACGCCTGATGAGTTCCTCGGTCTTACCGCTGAACATGGGGCCGCAGATCACCTCGACCCAGCCACTATCCTTCGGGGTGGGATTCATGCCATTGTGCTCCTGTGCCCCCGGCAAGGCTCTCGTGGATGGAGCGAGCCCACCGGACCAACTGTGATGTTTGCCAGAGTACCCGGGAAGGGTTGCGAGGTAAAGAGGGGAACAGCGAGAAAGAGACTGCAGGAAGCGAACCAGGAAGATTCTGCTTCTACTCGGCCTTCCAGAGACCATGCAGGTTGCAGTAGGCGCGGACCGTGAAGGCGTCGACATCCAGGTCGAATTCGACCTTGGGCTCGTCTCCGGGATTCAAGAACCTGGTCCAGGTTCGGCCTTCGGCAAGGACCTGGATCCACTCGATCCAGTGTTTGTCCTGCATGGGATGCAACGTAGAACCCACAGATACGATGATCTTGCCTTCCGCCTTTTCCACCACTGGAACATGCTTTTCCACTGCTGCATCAGTGGTGTTCTCCTCGTAGAGCTTCATGGGCTCACCGCAGCATACCAACGCGGGCTTCCCGGCATGGAGCACCTCGATGATGTTTCCGCAATGCTCGCACTTGTAAATCTGATGGCGTTTCACTGACATCTCTGTTCCTCCTCTGAAATGACCGCAGACCGAGTCCCACAGAGCGGCCGCTGAGTTCGATCGAGAGGGCCCAGAACACACCCAGGCCCCCCCAAAATACACACACTATTCCTTGGCGTGCTTCGCCAAATACAACGCTATCCCGTCCGTCGTCGGCTGGATCGCCTCCTGACCGGGCCTCCACTCCGCGGGGCACACTTCTCCGTGCTCCTCGACAAACTGGAGTGCCTCCAACATGCGCAGTGCCTCGTCGATGTTTCGTCCCAGGGACAAATCATTGATGACACAATGCCGGACGATGCCTTCACGATCAATCAGAAAAAGTCCTCTGAGTGCAACGGCCTCACCAAAGAGCACACCATAGTCACGGGAGATCTGCTTGGTGATGTCCGCGACCAGAGGATAGCGGATGTCTCCGATCCCGCCGTTTTCCACAGGCGTCTTTTTCCAAGCAAGATGACTGAATTCAGAGTCGGTGGAAACCCCGATAACTTGCGCATTCCTCTTCTCGAATTCCTTCAGACGCTTGTTGAAGGTGATAATCTCAGTGGGGCAAACAAACGTGAAATCCATGGGGTAGAAAAAGAGGATCACGTATTTTCCTCGGTAGTCCGACAGGCGGATCTGCTGAAATGAATCATCGGCCATCACTGCCTTGGCCTCGAAATCAGGGGCTTGTTTCGTTACGAGAGTTTCCATACCACTGCCTCCATTTCCATCAATTGGTCTCACCAAAGGTTTTCGTCCATCAACTTGGGCAGCACCTCTACGAGGCGCCCAACTTCGTTTCGGATACCTATTATCATTTTTCTTCTTTAAGTCAAGTACTAAAGTAGACAATCGTCTTCGTGCCTCTGGACATCGCGACGAGACATCCCCTCCCACTCACCATTGCCCACGAGTTCCGTGTTTTGGAAAGTCTCCTCCCTCCTTTCCCCATGATGGTAGACAGGCCATCCTCGCCAGGGTGTCCCAAGGCTCTCCCTGCGCATGAACCGATGTCTCGTCGGTCCCCAAGACACGTCACCGGATCCCTCCACAAGACCTCTCGAATCCCAAGCTCCCCAAAATCTCCAAAATTTTCAAAAAGGCGTCCGGCTGCTTGACGCGTGAGCCAGGTTGGTCCATTATTTGGGTGGTCAAAAATTCCAGAGAAAAGTAGGCTTAAGCTGCCACCAACCAACTGAAAAAGGATCAACGATGGCCGAACGACAAGAAAACTCCGTCCTTTTTTCTCTGAAAGAACTCAAGCGCATCGAACAGGATCGCATCTCCAAGGAGGAGGAAGATCGCAGGCGCCAAGAAGAAGAAGAGCGCAGGCGCCGAGAAGAAGAAGAACGCAGGCGCCGAGAAGAAGAAGAGCGCAGGCGCCGAGAAGAAGAAGAGCGTGTTCGTCAAGAGCAACTCGAGCGCGAGCGTCTCGAACGCGAGGCCCAACTCAGACTGCGCGAGGCCGAACTCCGCGCCAAGGCCGAGCAGGAAGCGAAAATCGAGGCAGAACGCATGCGGGCGGAAATGGAAATCAACGCCACGCATCACAAAATTCCAATCTGGATAATCGTGTCCGGCCTCGTGGTGTTACTTGGCGCAGTGGGCGGCCTGAGCTGGTATCTCTACAAGCAGAGCAAAGAACGCGAACGGCAAGCCGAACTCCAGAAACAGCGCGAGGCCGCATGGAAGAAGGAACTCGCCAAGCTCAAGAAAGAGCAAGAGGAACTGCGCCGTCTGACAGCCGAAAAAGACGCCCTCATCAAAAAGCTCCAGACCGCATCCGAGCAGGACAAGGCTGCCATCAAACGTCAGTTGGACGCAATCAACCGGCGCAGCGCCTCTCTCAAGGAGTCCATCAGCAAGCGCCGCCATCGCCGCCGCAGAGGATCGAGAGCATCCAGGCCGCGTGGTCCCAGTGGGCATCGGCCGGCACGAGTCCACACATCCTCCAACCCCCTCGAAGGACTCTAGGCGCTCTTTGCTGACAGCAGTCCCCTGGCCCCTCTTCCCCAACCCCGGAACGTTTTTCCAGCCCCTGTTCAAGGAAGTCCGGTGACAAGTATCCTCGGGAAAGGAATGCGATTCCCACAACAAGCAAGGAAACAGCCGACGACCGCGTCTATCTGTGTCTCTTGCGGCGGGCGGGCTTTCGCGGTTTCGCCCGCCGAACCACGTAGCTGAACGTGGAGTCCCGCCGTTTCCCGTAACTCTCCACGTAAATGAGCCCCGTCTTGGCCCCCGGCGGAATGAAGAGACGCACGGTCTCAGCCGAACGATAATCCGCCTTGAGCCTCAAACGACCAAGGTAAAATCGTGTCTGTCTGGTAAAGTTGTGCCCCTTGACCAGGATCCATCGGTTCCATCCCCCCCGGTCTGGATTCACGGACGTCACCCTGGCAATGGGCGGTGACACGATGAACATCCTGCGGGACCGGCCTCTCTTCTCGCCGTAGCAGACCACACTCACTTTGGCCGTGGAAGTTCCTCGCGGAACCCTGGTACGGATCTCGGTATGGCTGACCCGCTTGACCCACCCAGCCTGCCTGCTGCCAAAGAAGACCTTCGGATGGAGGCAGAAAGACTCCCCACGAAGACGAACCTCCTGCCCGTACCATCCAGACACCGGCTCGAATCCACGGACGAACGGTATGGGAAACAGCACCTTGAACCGCTTGCCCGTCTTGACCCTGTGCCCTCCACTCTGCACGATGAGTTCACCGGTCTCGGCCCCATCGACGACGAGTACCTGGACCTGGTGTGGCGCGAGGTACTTTCGAGACAGGGGCCTGTCGCCCAGGAAGAAACGATCCCGCCGAGAAAAGTTGTCTCCGTTCACCGTGACCCAGGTGCCCCAGGGACCTGCCTTGGGAAAAATCGAGTAAACCTGTGCGAACGGAGGCTTGATACGAATCTTTGGCCGGACGATGACTCGGTGGCCGGGACAGGTCACGATGAAATTGCCGGTGGAAACACCATCTGGGAGCCGCACACGGATCCGATCCCCCGTCGCAGACAAAACCTCCACGGCCCGCTTGCCGAGAAAAACCCTGGGAGCCGAACAGATCCTCCGGCCCGTGATCTCCACCTCCTGCCCGTACCAGGCCGTCGAAGGCTTGTATCCCGCCACGATTGGTCTGGGCCAACCAACTTCGAGACGCACCTTGGTCCGAACCCTTTTCCCCAAATGCTGATAGCTGATAAAGCCCGACTTGGCGCCCTTCGGGACCGTCACTTCGAACCGGCCGGGCCCTCTGTATCTCCCAGGCAGGGCAATGCGCCCCAGGAAGAACCGATCCCTGGGCAAAAATCCTCTCCCAAAAACAGTCACAGTCGACCCAGGAGAAGCAAACGCGGGCCGCAGCCGGGATACCGATCCGACAGGAGCCACGAGCTTGAACGGCTTGCGAAACCGGCCTCTGAACGCACCGCAACGCACCATGATGCGCCCCCCCCTGGTCCCATCGACTACCTCCACTGCAAGCCGGGTTCCAGCAGGAGACCGGGAAATGATCCGGGCCTCCTTCCCACCAATGAAGACACGGGCATCACCACAGAGGTGCCTTCCTTGGACCGTGATGCGATCCCCATACCATCCCGACAGGGGACGTACTCGACGAATCACCGGCGGTTGCAGGACATCATAGACGACGTTGCTCACGAACCGCTTGCCATGAGATTCGAACTGAATCTTTCCCGACACCGATCCTTTGGGGACGAACAGACGATATCGAGATGAAGAAAGATACTTTGTACGCCGCAGGGCGACTGCGCCCAACCAGAAACGGTCTTTGGACGTAAATCCAGAGCCCCGTATCTCGACCCATCGTCCTGTTCCTCCCCTGGGTGGCTCCACCGCCGTGACTGCCGCATAGGGCACAGACACTTCGAAAGTCCCGGCGATCGTCCGCTTGCCGAAGCAATCCACCGACAGACTTCCAGTGACCACGCCCGACGGGACCAGCACGACCAGGCGGTTTGGATTCCTCGACAAGACCCTTGCTGCCCTCTCTCCAAAATGAACCCTGGGAGCCGAACAGAAGTCTCTTCCCTGGATCACTACTTTCGTGCCTGTCCAGCCGCTCTTCGGTGAAAAGTCCCGAATCCTCGGCAAGGCCCGTACCTGGAAACGCAATTTCGTCCGAAAACGCTGCCCCTTCCAGCGATAGGAAACTCTCCCGCTTTTCAGTCCGTCGTGAATGAAGAGCATGACCATCTGATCATTGACGAAACGTTTCTTGACGGGCATGCGCCCCACCCAAAATCGCATCTTAGGCCGCAAGAATCGCCCATGCAATTCCACCCAACTGCCCGCAGGAGATGCATTGGGCACGAGCGATGCCAATCGGGGAGGATTGACCACGAGAAAACGACTCGGAGCCCTCAATGAACGCCCTTGGTACGCGACTTCGAACCACCCGCTGCCAGCCCCTTGCGGAACCCGCACCCTGATGGCGCGCCGTCCCACAGACAGGGGTTTGACTGGTTTCCCCTGATAGGACACAGTGATTTTCGGGCCAAATCCGTATCCTCTCAGGGTCACCAGAGTTCCCCATGGACCCTTGGTGGGCGAAATGCCGGTAAACGCCCAGCTACGACCGCCACGATATCCTTGGGCTTGTGCCTGTGGCGCGAAAACAGCAGCCACCACCCAAAATACCGACAGTCCAAATGAAATACTATGACGCATCGAGACCACCTCCACCTCGCAAATATCCCACCGACTGGAACCAGTTGATGGTATCTCGAACCGTTGCTTCGAATGCCCTGGGAAAATACTCCAAATCCGATTGAGCCGCCGAATGGGACACGTGGCGGTAGGATCGAAGCAGATGCAGGGTCACCGAAGACGCGATCTCACCTCGAAGGTACTTGTTGAGCATCCCAAAGGCAGGCCTGGCTAACTGGGCAAGCCCAAGAGGAAAGACAGGGCGAACCGCTCGTTTCCCGAATGCAGCCTGCGCCAAAGCCACCAGGTCTCCCACAGAGACCCAATGACCGGACAAGACATACCTGCTTGCCGGCCTGGCATGATAGGCAGCCCTGACTGCAGCCTCGGCAACATCCCGGCTATCCACCCAGTCGAACCCGCCGCGCACGAGTGGCACCACTGGAAGGCGACAGACCTTGAGAAGGACTTTCCCGAAAACGGAAGGCTTGAAATCGTACGGCCCGATCACCGCAGTGGGGTTCAAGATCACTGCATCGAGCCCTGAATCCGCTGCGGAACGCACCAACGCTTCTGCCCTGGCCTTGGACCTCCCGTACGGTGAAAGCGCCTGGTCGAATGCCAAGGGGCTGCTCTCGTCCACGACCCCGAAGGAGTCCTGGAGCGCTTCGATGGAACTGAAATGCACGAGCCGTGACACACCGGACCGGCGGACCGCATCGAGCACATTCGCTGTGCCCGCCACGTTGACTGCATCCAATACAGGATCTGCCTGAGGACTTAGACTGATCAGGCCTGCCAGGTGAAACACCATGTCACATCCGCGAAAGGCTGTGACCAGGCTCTCCATGTCCCGAACGTCGCCTGACACGATCTCGACGGGCTGTCCCGCCAGGGCTCGTCTGTCTCGCCTGGCCAGGACTCGAATGGAAACATCCTTTTCCTTGGCGAGGCGGCGAACCAGGGCCGCCCCCACCTGCCCCGTGGCGCCGGTGAGGGCGATCCTCATCGTTTCCTCACGCAACGGTTCAATCGTGCGTTCCAGACCGATCCCCCGGGACAAACACAGCGATTGCCCCGCCGTATCTGGCCATGGCCACAGCGCACTTTGGCCTCACAACGACGCTTCGCCGCGTTCCACCGACTCCCGTTCGGACAGACACACTTGTTGCCACGCACCACCTGGCCTCGTCCGCAACGCATGCAACGCCTGCGGACGTGGTTCCAGACAGTCCCAGCAGGACAAACGCAGGCATTGCCGCGCCGCACCTTGCCACCGGTACAGACCGTCCGTCTCTCGCAACGCATGGTCCTCGCATTCCAGGTCATGCCAGGCGCGCATTTGCACCGCTTGCTCACAGAATCGATACCATAGGGACAGCGGTCACAACGACGATACCGTGCACTCCACAGGCTCCCAGGAGGACAAACGCAGGCATTGCCGCGCCGCACCTTGCCACCGGTACAACGCACCTTGCGCACACAGCGACGCGCGCGAACGTTCCATTCCATCCCAGTCGGACAG
>CAZIJS010000081.1:0-1694 GCA_964539505.1 uncultured Myxococcales bacterium | reverse complement strand
ATTCCATCCCAGTCGGACAGACGCAGCGATTGCCCTGGCGAATCATCCCGCCCCGACAACTGAGCTGCTTGTCACATCGCCAGGCCCTGGGATTCCAGATAGATCCTCTGTGGCACCTGCACTGGCCGCCCATGAAGCGACTCCCCCGAGGACAACGCATGCAGCGCTGTCGTGCCGAATCCCAGGCTCGACCCGCGGGACAGACACAGCGATCGCCTCGCTGCACCTGCCCACCTCGACAAGCCAGGACCCGCAAGCAGCGCCGGGCTCTCCGATCCCATGTGGTCCCAGGCCTGCAAACACAACGACCACCCACGACCACCTTGCCGGGAGGACAGGACTGGCAAATTCTGCGGGCCCTGTTCCAAATCGTTCCCGAAGGGCAAACGCACCGCGCACCCAGACGAACTTTGTTTCCCGGGCAGCGGGCCGGCTTGCAGCTCCAGGATCCCCTGTCCAGGATGAACCCGGCACGACAGCGGCATCGTCCACCAACCACTCTGGCCCCTGCGGGACATGCCTGGCACCGACCAGCAGTCCAATTCCAGACGCTTCCCGCAGGACAGACACAGCGGTTGCCCACGAGCACCTGGCCTCCCCGACAACGACGGGGCCTCACACACCGGGCTCTGGCAGGATTCCATGCCAGCCCCACAGGGCAGACACAGCGATTACGCACCACGATACGGCCCCCGCTGCACGCCTGGCATCTTCTGGCCGCGGCATTCCACACAGAGCCGGTGGGACAGACACAGCGATTGCCGACAAACAACTGCCCGCCGGGACAAGCCGCCACACAGCGTTTCCGGCGATAGTCCCAGCGCCTTCCAGTAGGACAAACGCATCGGCCGCCGCGCATGACCGTGCCACCACGACATCGTCTCACGCAACGATTAAAATAGTAGCTCCAATGAGTCCCCGGCCTGCACACACAGCGTCCGCCCACGGACACAGCCCCGCCGGTACAACGGTTCTCACAGCGTCTGGCTCTGCCGTTCCAACGTTGACCCGCCGGACAGACGCATCGGCCAAACCGCCAGACCTGCCCCCCGACACATCGGGGAATGCATCTCCTTTGGAAGTAATTCCATCGCATCCCAGACGGGCAGACGCATCGGCCACCGCTCAGGAAGCTGCCACCCACGCATTGGGTCACGCACCGTTCCAAGGCACCGGACCACTGGGTACCCGCGGGGCACACACAGCGGCCCGCCCTCAGGATCGTCCCACCTCGGCATTGGGTCACACAGCGCTGAAAAGCAAAACTCCATCGTCTTCCCGCGGGACAGACACATCGATTCCCAACGAGTATCGTTCCTCCACGGCAGGACCGGACGCAGCGGGCCGCCGCCACACTCCACCTGGTCCCGGAGGGACAGACACACCGATCACCAGCCAGAAAACTCCCCCCACGACAGGCTTGCTCGCACCGCTGAAGGTCCGGATTCCACCTGGTTCCCGTGGGACAAACGCACTGGCCACCCAGCAAAATTGCTCCCCCGCTGCAACTCTGAATACAGGTCTGAGTCACGGAACTCCAATGCGTCCCAGCAGGACAAGCGCAGATCCCTCCCTGGACGATCATCCCGGTGGGACACTGCACCACGGGAGGCGCCTGGCAGCTCCGGGCTTGGGCATTCCACAAAGTCCCACTGGGACAGACGCAACGCCCGGACTGGGCAATCATCCCCCCT
>CAZIJS010000080.1:0-16419 GCA_964539505.1 uncultured Myxococcales bacterium | reverse complement strand
CGGTGGACGTGGGCAGGGCGGCCGTCCATGCGCTGTCCAGTGAGTCCATGGCAGGCGGGACCTACAACATCGTTTCAGGTGGGCCCACCACGCTCGGTCAAGCCCTGACCCATGCCTGCAGGGCATATGGGCTTACTTCCGGGGCCGGGATGGTGCTGCCGGCGCCCTGGTTGGTTCGGGCCGCCAGAACGACCTGGTCCGATGAGCGGATTGCCGCGCTTTTCGATGCTGCTTTGGATTGGCTCTGGTCGTCTTACCAGCGACGTTTCGAACTTGCCGACACGTTCCATCCTGCCCTGGCCAAGTCCCACCTGGCGTTGCTGGGTGCAGATTTGATCATGGAGGGATCCGAGGCGGAGCGGGCGGGTTTTTTGCCCGAGGTGACCGATCAGGAGAGAGCTTGGAAGCGCACAGTAGACTGGTACGTACAGAGCGGCTGGATTCCATCTCCCGAAGCAGTTTTGCGTGAAGGCAATATGATGGTCCAGGTGTCAGTGCCCATCGAGGGGACACACCGACTGCAGGGCAGTGAGCCGGTGGACCTTCCCGTTCGTCTGGACCTGGTGCTGAAGGCCGGGAGTTGGAAACGTCTTTGGAAGGATCGGGCGGTGGATGTCACGGGGAGTTGTTATCTGGCCGGTCTGGCTGAAAACGTGGCATGCACCGGTCGGTTGAGCCTTGAACTGAGAAGGCGGCGACTGGCACTGGATCTGGATTTTCAGACGGACGAAGGAAAAACTGCAGTCCTCAAAGCCACGAGCAAACTCTCCCTGGTGGAGGCACGGTGGGAGGCTGCGATGTTCGTCTACGGTCCTCTTGGGCGCGAGTTGAGTCGAGGCCGACTTTTGTTCGTTGCGCCTCGGGGCCTCTTGGCAGCTACTTCGAGTCTCCGTCTCGCTTGGTGATTTCTTCGTCGATGCCATTTGTCGTGGGCGCGAGTTTCTGTTCCTTGCGAAACGAAAAGGGCGGGTGGTACAATCGACAAGGTGGTGTCGGTTGAAGGCATCCAGGAGGTTGGGGCACCAGAGGAGAGCACGATATGCGTTGCGGGACAGAACCTGGATCGTGTCCTGGGGGGAGTTGCCGTGGGATGTTTTTTGGGCGTGGCGTTGTTTTCCTTGGCTTGATCGTCTTCTGTTTCGGGGGCTGTGCCAGGTCTGGTTCCCGCGGTTTGGGAAGCAAGGATGCGGCTTTGGACGGCTCAGGAGAGCTTCGGGATGGTCAGGTGGATTCCAACTTCGATGACGCTTCGTCGGGAGGAGACATCGGACCTATGGATGCGGAGCAGGCTTGTGGTCCTGCCACCTGTGCCCAGGGTTGTTGTGATCAGGCAGGTGTCTGTCAACCCGGAGTACGAGACGAGGTGTGCGGCACCGGCGGTCTGGATTGTGAGAATTGTGCGAGCCAGGCGGCCATTTGCCACGAGCAGACCTGTGAGGAACCCGCCGAATGCAACCAGGGGGACGAACAGCCTTGCGGATTTTGCGGCACGAGGCATTGCGGGGCCGATGGGCATTGGCAGCCCACCTGCGAAGACGAGGGGGAGTGCCAGGCAGGGACTCACCAGGACCAGGGCACTTGCGGCAATTGCGGGACCATGCGTCGGACCTGCGGTCAGGATTGCCGATACGGCTCGGCCGAATGCGTGGACCAGGGAGTCTGTCAGCCGCAGACCACGGATGAGTCCGGTTGCGACCCTTGCCAGTTCAGGCTTTGTGGCAACGATTGCAGTTGGGGTGCCTGTCAAACCCACAGCGAGGAGTGCAACGGCCGAGACGATGATTGTGACGGGGTTTGCGACAATGGTTTCGAATGCTGCCAGGGCACGTCCGAGTCCTGCACGACGAGTTGCGGCAGTCAGGGATCGCACATTTGCAGCGGTTCTTGCACCTGGGGTACTTGTCTGCCTCCAGCCGAGGTTTGCAACGGGGTGGACGACGACTGTGACGGGCAAACCGATGAGGGGCACAGGGCGGATCTGGACCATGTGACGTACGCGACACTCCAGGGCTATCAAAGTCTCTGTGCCCCGGGAGGGTGGGGCCTGTATTGCAACAGCGCGGTGCATCGATACTGCCGAGACGAAGCCAGTCCCTGTCATATCAGCGGGTTTGGACCCATCGAGCACACCCAGACCGAGTTTTATCTGGTCTGCGTGGCGGACGCCGAACTCGTGGAGACGACCTATGCAACGCTGACGGCAGAGGATTCTGATTGCAATTCGTCTGTTGGCGGCGCCGATGTCTGCTATTCAGCGATTCATCGATATTGCGCGCACCACGGCCATGTTTCCGGGTTCGGGCCGGTGGAGAGCAGCGGTGAGAATGTATCCTTCGCCTGCGTCAACTCGGCCACGGTCGTTCATTCCACCTACACTGTGTTGTCATCTTACTTGAGTTCTTGTGACGGGACGCACCAGACATACGGGCCCGAGTGCAATGCCGCCATCAACCGATACTGCCAGGGAAACGGATATGTTTCCGGGTTCGGCCCGGTGGAACACTTCCACGACGACGTGTATTTTACCTGCGTGACCGATTGAGTGCGATGTATCCATCGAGCATCGACGACCCGGTTTGGATTCTATGATTTTGTCGGCCGGTTTTTGTTTCAGCAGACAGGTCACACATGAAAAAAAAGGGGCTTGGCAAAATCAAAATCCATGGTAGCTTCTATCCCCCGAAACGAACCTTAGGCTCCGTGGCCCAATTGGCAGAGGCGCTCGACTCAAAATCGAGAGGTTCTGGGTTCGACTCCCAGCGGAGCCACCATCCCCCCTTTCTCTCATGACAGGTGCATGTCCTGCCCCTGACAGTCCTCGCCGTCGTACTTCTGTTCGCAGAGACCTTGGATGATCCAGTCTGTGATGCGTGGAGAAAAGAGCAGTGACAGGTGTCCCAAGTCGTCGACGACCTTCTGGGGGCCGGCGCCGAGGATCGATGCGCTGTCGGGTGGACTGACCACTGCATCCGCCAAGGACCAGGCAGCCAGGTAGGTGGTTTCTTCAGGCGGATGTGGAGGTCCCAACTCCACCAGGTACTGGCTGGCGGGCTGCATGGCTGGAGAGGAAGGGCCAGGCCCCAGGTTGGCCCACCAGGTGCCATTGTGCGGTGTGGCCACGAAGAAGAGTCTGCGCACTTTGCGGCAGCCCTTTCGTTCGATCACATGTCGGGCGACGATGCCCCCGTAGGAATGGCAGATCATGTCGATTGAGTCCTGTCCCGTCTGGGAGCATATGCGATCGATGCTTCGTTGAACAGGGCCTGCACAGTCTTCCGGGAGGGCGAAGAACGAGTAGTCTACCGCAAACAAAGGGCGGCCGAGCCGTCTACGGAGCCTCCATGCCAAGAGCCAGAAGTCACCCCTGGTCTGACCATACCCGTGGAGGAGGAGAATGGGGCGTCCTTGGCCCTTGTGCCACCAAGGAGGCCAGAAGAGAGCCATGGGTGCAAGCAGGAGCTGTGTGGGCCAGGCAGCGAGGCATTCGAAGAAAAAGGACCGGAGACGCCGGGCCTTGTGGGGCCAGCCGAAACCAGGCGGTCGTGGCGCGAGATAGAAGACGCCCAGGACGAAGATGACTCCAAGGCTGTAGAAGACGAAAAATGCTGTCAGGAGGCAAGCCACGGCGGCTGGGCGCTATTCCATGGGAGGCATGCCGTCATTGATGCTCACGATGGTGACCGAGTCGGGAAAAACCTGGACATCCAGCTCTCCAAGGAGGGTAGATTCGTTGTTCACATCTCCCCATGCTTCCACGTGGACTGGGCCTGGATCCACATTCATGGCGGCAAACAAACCGAGCCGGTTCGTGCCGTGGCTAAACTGGGTCAGCAGGGGCAGCGTGTCCACGGGATTCCCGTTGAAGTAGGACAGGTACTGGGACACTGGATAGAGATACACCTGAGCGCCGCTGAGCCTGATGCCGTCACAATCGTGGACCTCGCCGGCCACTGCGCCCTTTCCCGGGCTGACACCATTTGGCAGGCCCATGACCGTGGGGATTTGAAGCCAATCCTGGCGGCTGATAAGGTCAGCCTTCCGTTCGTAGGTGTTGGTCTGTTCGTCGTAGTTGTCGTCTGTGGTCTGGAAGTAGAGATTGTAGTGGACCATCACGCCCCACTTGGGATCCGAAACCCCGCCCGGGCCCATGGTCCGCACCACGAGGAATTCGTAGGTGGGCACGTTTTCGACGCGGTAGCGGACTTCATACCGGAGACGATCGTAACATTGGGCTTGGTAGCAAAATTCATTGCCGTCGAGGCTGTCTTGGCAGGGCGGGTTGCAGTCATCCGTGGGCTGGGGACATTCCATCTGCTCGTTGGCAATGTCATCGGTATTGGCAAAACAGGCACGCACCTGCCCGTCGTCGACCATTTGTTGGTCGATGGACAAAGTGGTTTGTGCCACCGGAGTGATGCTGTCGAGGTCCGCATTGTCTGCTACGTCAGATTGGCGGTAGACTTGAACCGTGACGCCGTCCACATCGTTGCCACCGGACGAGAACACGTCCACAAAACCAGTCAGCGTAACCGTGGGAGGGTTGGAAGGAGGCGTTACCGGTTGTCCGATGCATGCCAGGTTCGGAGTCAGCGTGGCGCTGTCGTCGCAGTTTTCCCAGATGTCGCCGCATTGCGTCCTGGTGGTCTCGGTGATGCTTGATGAGCCGCAGGCTTTTCCAGAGGGCGACAGGTCGAATCCTTCCGGGCATTGGATGCCCTGGTTGTTGTTGTTCGAATTGTTTGTGTTGTTATTCGTGTTGTCGTTCGTCCCGCTGTCATCGTCGCTGCAGCCCGTGGCCCCAAAGATGAGCAGCATGGCTGCGAGTCCCATTGTTGCAACAATCCGCGACCTGGTTTCTCTTGTCGTCATGTCCACAAAACCTCCTCCGGCCCCTGTGATGGTGCCCGCCATCGATGCTCCGGTTTCCATCGCTGAGTACGATACGGACAGGTAATTTACTCAATGGGCTTTAAGGTAGCCGCCTTTGGGCGGCTCTGTCAATTCCATCCGAAAGAATGGGGCCTGCATCAAAAGCCGAGGGATCGTCGCAGCGATCCCCGGAATCTGAGTCTGTAGCGAAGCTGGATGCGGCCCTGGAGGGGATCTTCTTCTTCGAAGACATCTTCGCCGGGGATGAGCCTGCGGCCCTTGACGTCGAGGTAGATGTCGTCGGACAGCTTGCCTTCCAGGGCTCCTTCCTGGCGTTGACGGCCCATGAGCCCGAATTCGCTCTCTCCTCGGAGGGTGAAGTAGCGCCCCAGGCGTTTTTCCACGCGGAGTTGAAAGGTCTCGGTGCCCAGTTCGAGGCGGAAGAGATCCAGTTTCGTGATGTCTTTGATGGGCTTGGCCATGAGGTCGGAGAGAAAATCTCCGGAAACCTGTTTGATCATGGGATCGTACATGTCCAGTGGACTCGCCGAGGAGGAGATTCCCGGGCCGGAGTCGCCGCCTTTGAGGCCCTGGCGCAGGGCATCGGTGGTCTTGCCGGAAGCCAGCATCATGATGATCTGGCTCTTTGGAAGGTTTGTGTCGCTCGACAGGTCGATACGAACCTTCGAGAGAAATCCTTCCAAGGTGAGGGTGATGAGATGCTCACTGCCCGCAGAATCGCGCACCGTGGCTTCTCCAGCCAGAGTGAGGTAGGGCTCTTCGCCTCGGTTGAAGTCTACTTCCCCGTTTCTCAGGTCGTAGACGCCCCGGAGGAAGGGAATCCGGAACGTGCCTTCCTCGGCCTGTATCTGGCCCGCGAACTTCGGTGCCGCCAATCGTCCCCCAAGCAGGACGTTTCCGTCCAGACGCAGGTCGGCAATGTTGTTTTGAATGAAGATGTTGCCCGACGTGGTAACCGAGAGGTTCAGATTCATGTTGGCCAGGAGCGGGTATTTCTCCCAGGGAGGTTTGCTCGATTCATAGGTTCGCCTCGTCAAGAAGGCCTGGCGCACCACGTCGAACTTCTGGATGTATCGTGCATCGAGCACATCGATCCGGCCGGTCAGGTCCAGACCTTCCTCATCGCCCGTGAGGTGCAACGTGGCGTTGAGTTCCGCTTCGTAGACCCTTGGGCTGCGAACGGGGACATTTTGTGCCGAGACTCTCAAGTCTACGTTTTCGAGTGTGCCTCCGCGATACAAAATAGAGCCTTTGGCGGTCACGTCGCCATCGTCGATTTTTCCCTGGAACTTTGTGATCGTAAGCCTGGGACCGTCGAAAGAAAAGTTTGACTTGTTGATTTGGAATCGTTTGCGGATCCCCCTCAGGCTCAAAGTCGCATTGCGCACGCTGAGCTGCCCCCACAGCTTGTGATCTCGAGACGATCCTTGGAGCCAGACGTCGGCATGGATTGTTCCCGAAGCGTTGGACACCAACTGCGGTGCAGCGACCTGGAGAGCCGTAGCCGACATCGCGCCGCTCATGTGCAGCTTCATCAGCGGGGGCACGGCCGATGAGAGGATCACGTGACCGTCGGCGATCAAGGTTTGTTTTCCCAGGCTGACCGCCAGGCGGACGAGTGTGAAAAGGAGTCCTCTTGGAGGCAGTTTGTGTGCTTGGGAACCCTGGGTGCGAGCCCATGCGGAAAGACCCAACCTTCTGGCCGCATCGTATGGATGCACTGTTTGAATCATCAGGGTCCCCGCGGGAAACTGGATTGCTCGATCCCTGCCCATCAGCAAGACGCTTGCCGATCGCAGGTTCAGTTTGCCCCTGACGTCGAGTCGAGACACTGGCCCGGTCATTGCCAGGGTCACGGTGGCAGAACCCGTGAGTCGCTCGATTTCCGTGTCGGGTGGGAGGAAAGGGAGCAGCGTCGCCAGGCCGAGTCGTCCAGTGATGGACAGCCGACTCCCGGTGGGAGACACGTGGCCGAAGATGCGAAGGTCTCCGCCTGCTCCGGCCAATCGAAGGGCCTTCACCGTCAGGACCGACCCAACCATGGAGAGCCGGACCGGCCCCTGGTTGGCAAGTTCCACGATTCGTGGAGGCTCCATCGGGTTCGGGCTGGGAGCCCGAAGACGCAGGTGCAGTTTGGCCAATGTAAGCGTCGCTCGTTCCATGCCTCGGGGGCCCACGATGACGTCTGCCTTGCCCGTCAATCGGACCGATGCTTGTCCCTTGGTTTGGATATCGGGCAGGATTTTTTCCAAGGCCAGGTTCTCGAAGCGAAAGGTGAGTTTGACCCTTTTCGTCGGCCGCATGGCCAGGGCACCGGTCAGGCCCACGGCCCCAAAGAGACGTCCCGTCACGATGCTTTGGTTGACCCCTGGATCCATGCGCAGTTGCGAATCGGCCACTGGGTGGCCCAGAAGTTTCGTGCGAGCCATTGTGAGCGCCCCGGACAGGATGGGCCAGGACCTGTTCCCTGTGACTGTGAGATGTCCTGATATCCGTCCGGCCAATTTGCCCGCCAGGGATTTTTCCATGCCTGGAATGGTTTCGATGTCCAGGGATTCCGCCTGGACGGTCACGTCGAGGTCGCCGGACCGCGCATAGGTTCCCCATGCACGCAGTCTCCCCCCCTTTTTGTCTTCGATGCCCGCATAGTCCAGCAAGATATCGCCCCTGCGCAGCGTGGCATTGACCGTGCCGTTGACGTAGTGATGCCCTCGAACCAGGATGTTTGGCGCCCGAACGACAAGGGCGCCGGAGAGTCTGGAGAGGGGACCGAAGACCTTTGCCTGTCCTGAAACTCTTCCGGACAGGGATGCTCTGGGCCCGAAGATTCGCGCAAGGGAGATGCCTTGTAATTTGAGCCAAGCCTTGGTGGGGAGCCTCCGGACCGGGTGGGCCAGGCTGCGTCGGTAGAGCATGATTCGGGCGTCTCCATAGCCCCAACCGCCGTATGTCAGCGCCCTGAGGGCGGCCAGGTGCAGGTGGCCGTCGGAGAGGTGCAGGTCGGCCCGCAAGGTTCCTCTTCTTGGTTGCCTGTGGCCCACCCCAGCCACTTTGAGGGTTCCATCGAAGGATGGGTTGTCGAACCGTCCCCGGAGATTGCCGGCCAAAGCCGCCACTTTCGCCACCACGGGAATGTGCCACTTGGCCAGGAGCGCGGCCAGTTTCGATGTGGAGACATCCAGGGTCATCTTGAGTCTCTGGTTCTTCACGTTCACTTCACCCCGGACCGTGGCCCGGACCGCAGCGCTCCCCAGACTGGCATCCGATATGAAGACCTGGGAGCCCTTCAACGAGAACTCGGCCTTGGCCCAGAGAGATGAGAATACTTTGGCGATGGGTCGCCTCAGGTCCAAGACGAGGCGCCGGACTCGAACGCGCGTCGTCTTGGTTTGGAGGCTGCCTCGGGCCGACAAGGCGGCATCGAGTCTGCCGAACCAAGGCTTCGAGGGGTTCGGAGCCGCTGCGAGTTTGGCTGTTTGGACGTGGTGGACCCTGGCCTTTGCGGTCCATGTCTTGGTGTCGAGATTCAGGGAGCCCTCGATTTCAGCGAAGCCATCGAGACCATTGCAGGAGGCTCTTTCCAGGGTGATGACCCTGTTCGTGAGATTGGCCCGGCCCTGGATGTTGGACAGGACGATACGGCCCTGTTTGGCATTCCAACCCGAGACCGTGAGGTGGGCCGTGGGATTGGTTGCCGGACCGAGCATCTGGATCTGAAATTCCGCCTGGTTTCCAAAGATGCGTCCTTGGGTCAGCCGGGAGAGAAGTGGACCGAAGCGGCTCAGATGGATCCTTCCATTGATATACCTGGGGCCGAAATAGAGCCCTGGCAGTTCCGCCCTGGCTTCCAGGAGCGTCCCGGCCAACTCTGCCGTCAGGTGGGCGTCGAGTTCACCTGGGCTCGCTCGAGGACTTCGCGCGTATTCGATATCGAGATTTCGAACGGGGATCCGACGCCCTTGCAGTGTCAGCGTTCCTTGTGGAGATTGTGCTCGTGCGTCGAAGAAAATGTCTGGATTCTTTGTCTTGGTCCCGCCTCGTACCCACACGGAACCAGCCAATCTGGCATCTTTGAGGAGTAGATGGCTGTGGGGCATGTCCAACTCGAAGCGCAGTCGGCGCACGAGCAGCGCGTTCGTCGAGAGGAGAAAACGGTGCTTCTGTTTGTGTTTTCGTTTCCAGAGGCGTTTGGGCTTTTCGAACGCACCAGCGATACCTACTTCGAATTCCGATCCGGTCCGTGAGGGTCCGTCCGGCCTGCGGTATCTTCGGACCACGACCAGGGCTTCGTCTGCAGTGAGGTCGTCGATGACGAAGTCTCCGTGGCGGATGAGCGGCCAAATCTTTGCTCTTCCCACGGCCTTGGGAACGAATACGGCCAGGCGCCCTTCCGAGTCGTAGATGGCCAGGTGGGTCACGACGATGCGATGGAAGCGGCCGGTGAAGAGATCGAAGACAGCGCTGGGGGTCCACTCCACCTTGCCGATTACGAGCCGACCTCGGTGCTTCCGGTTGAAGTTCGTAGATAGGTACCTGGCGAGGGCCTCGCCGTTGTATCGATACCAGCCCACCAGGAAAGCCATTGCCACGAGGAGTACGAACAGCAGGGAGATGACCGTGGAGACGAGCAGGACCCGTTTGGCCCAGAAAAGAGCTCTTTGGAGTCTCTGCTTTTTTGCGGTCACATCCATTCGTCTGTCTCGCTCCCTTGTTGCACCACATAACAACATACGATAGTTATGGGCAAAATGTCAGTCCGATCGCAGTGCAAACGAAACGTCGGTGATCGGGATGCGACAGCACGGAAACCTCGGGAGGTGCGGCATGGCACGATACGTGATGGCGATCGATCAGGGGACCACGGGCAGCACGGTCTTGTTGCTCGACGAGGATATGAAGGTTCGAGCAAAGGGATATGAGGAGTTTGCGCAGATTTATCCCAAGCCCGGATGGGTGGAACACGATCCAGAGGCGATTTGGAATTCGGTGCGCCAGGCGGTTCTGTCCGCACTCGACAAGGCTCATGTCAGCACATCGGACGTGGCGGCCATTGGTATCACCAACCAGCGCGAGACCACGATTCTCTGGGATAGGGCCAGGGGCAAGCCCGTCGCCAATGCCATCGTGTGGCAGTGCCGACGCACGGCGGATTTTTGTGCGCGGCTTCGGGCGGAAGGCAAGGAGCAGGAAGTTTCCGCCAAGACGGGACTTGTGCTCGATCCCTATTTTTCGGGCACCAAGGTTCGATGGCTCCTCGACAACGTGGAAGGGGCGAGACAGAAAGCAGACCGAGGAGAACTTGCTTTCGGCACCGTGGATTCCTTTTTGCTGTGGCGACTGACGGGAGGCAGGGTGCATGCCACGGATGTGTCCAACGCATCCCGGACGCTCTTGATGAACATCGAGACCCTGGCATGGGACGAGGGGCTTTGTGAACTTTTCGACGTGCCCATGTCGGTCTTGCCGGAGATCCGCTCCTGTAGTGAAGTATACGGGCACACCAAGGGCCTGGATTTCCTGCCGGACGGCATTCCCGTGGCGGGCATGGCAGGAGACCAGCAGGCAGCTCTCTTCGGCCAGGCCTGTTTTACCCAGGGCCAGGCCAAGTGCACCTACGGCACCGGAGCGTTTCTCATGGTCAATACCGGTGACACCCTGGTGCATTCATCCAAGGGGCTGTTGACCACCGTGGGTTGGAAGTTGGGGGAACGGGTCACCTATGCCCTGGAAGGCAGCGTGTTCATTGCAGGTGCAGCGGTCCAGTGGCTTCGAGACGGACTCGGCATCATCGAGAAGGCACCGGATGTCGAGGTCCTGGCCAGGTCCGTGCCTGATTCCGGAGAACTCCTTTTCGTTCCGGCCTTGGCCGGGCTGGGAGCGCCCTACTGGAAACCTGATGCCAGGGGCTTGATTCTGGGGATCAGCAGAGGGACCACTGCGGCTCATTTGGCTCGGGCCACGATCGAGGGGATCGCGTTGTCGGTGCACGATGTGCTCGATGCCATGCAAGACGATCTAGGCCGTCCCCTGGCCGGTCTCAGAGTAGATGGGGGGGCCGCAGTCAACAATTTACTCATCCAACTCCAGGCCGACCTGATCGGTTCGGCCATCGTTCGTCCCGTGATGCTGGAGACGACGGGATTGGGCGCTGCATTGCTCGCGGGTCTGGGGGCTGGTGTCTGGACATCCATGGAAGAAATAGAATCCCGGTGGCGCAAGGACAGGGAGTTTGCGCCCAATCCGGACAGGGCTTTCGCCGAAGGCTTGTTGGATCGCTGGCGCAAGGCCGTTGCCATGCTTTGAGAGAGTTCCGGCGGCGTTCTGATCTCAGGCCGCGGTTTTGGTCCGGAAGAGACTCTTGCAGTAAGAAGCGAGAATTTGTCGATCCTGATCGTCGATGGCGGTGAAGCGAACCGCGGCAAGTCTGAACCGCCCCTGGGGCGCGACCCTGATGGCCTCGGCCTCTGCCGTGATCAGGATGTCGGTGCCGGGCAGGGCGAACTGGAGGCGCATGGGTGCGTGCGTCGTCAAGGGGGTGTCGCCGGGAGCCAGGAGTGCCATTCCAGCCTCCGAGAAATCCCGGGACTGGCACAGCACCAGTGATGAGTTTATCTCGTTTTTCACGGCCATGACAGCAGGCTTTCTGGGGCTCGTTCTGCGGTCTGCTGTGTTGCGCATGGTTTTCAACCTCCACGACATGATCCTCTCCGTTCTGCGCGGGAGAGGGGGCGATGGGCGGTGTTCGTTGCCGCGATGGTGGATGTTTCGCCCATCGTGTAAACAACTATACTACATCTCCTCACAAAGCGCAAGTTCTGTTCGAGAATTGCAGATCCTCTGCATAGATGTGCAAAATCCGAGTCCGGTGACCGTCGGTACTCTGCGAGACCTGTCGGTACCCTGCGAGACCTGTCGGTTCTCTGAGAGATATTCGTTCGACGTTGCCGGGGGCTCCCCGACAGGACTGTTCGACGATGGGGGGACGGTTGACCGTCAACCCGCGCTCTGCTATGGGCCTAGAGGCCACAGGTGGTCCTGGCTTGCGTCCGTTGTCATGCAAGAGGCGCCAGGAATCGAATGATTGGTCTCGTTGCGGCAGGAATTCGAGGTGTTGACCATGTTCCATGATGCATATGCCCTGCTCAGTAAGGGTGGGGTTCTCATGTGGCCCATCCTGGCGGGATCGGTCTTTGCTCTGGCCGTGTTTCTCGAACGTCTCTGGAGTCTGCGACGGCGCAGGGTGATTTCCGACAGATTCGTCCAGGATGTGACCAAGGCGGTGCGTCGGGGCCGGACCACCGACGCACTGGTCCTCTGTGAACATGCGGAGGTGGCCTTGGCAGACCTGTTTCGCGTGGCCTTGGATCGATGGGAACGGGGCGGAGACGTTCGTGGGGCCGTGGAAGAGAGAGGGAAGCTGGTGGCCGCGGAACTGGATCGGTACACAGAGGCACTGGGAGTGACGGCGGCGGTCGAGCCTCTCATGGGGTTGCTCGGAACGGTGCTCGGCATGATCAAGGTTTTCCACAACGTCTCGAAGAACGCCACCCAGGCGGGAGTGGACGTGAGCCACCTGGCCAACGGGATTTGGGAAGCTTTGATCACGACGGCGTTCGGGCTGTCTATCGCCATTCCCGTCTATATCGGCTACAAGTATCTTTTGTCCAGGACGGACCGGCTCGTGCTGGAAATCGAGGAACACACGGCGGAATTCGTCGATTTGCTCGACGAACTGGGGCCTCGGCAACAAGGGATTGGGGGCAATTCTTTGCAAGCAAGGCAAGGGGCCGACGAGGATGACCGTGCGTCCGCTCCCTCTTCTGACTCTGCCGGAGAGTATGAGGGGCATCCCGGGACCGAGGCGGGAGGCGGGCAGTGAATTTTCGATCGAGACGCATCGACCGTCGCCGCCGTGCGGAAACCTTGTTGGATATCACGCCGCTCATCGACGTGGTGTTTCTCCTGCTCATTTTCTTCCTGCTCACGGCCACGTTCGTGACCAATCCATCCATTCCGGTCAATTTACCCAAGGCTTCGGCCAAGATCACCGAGCGGGTCCGCAAAGAACTCACCGTGACGATTCGTTCCACCGGGGAAATCGAGTTTGCCGGCAAGGTTGTGACCGATCCCAGGGAACTGTCTTTGCGACTGCAGAAGGCCGCCAAGGAGAATCCGAACGCCAAGCTCCTCATCCGGGCCGACAGTGCCGCCGTGGTGGGTCGGATGGTGGAGGTCATGGACGTGGCCCAGCAGGCAGGGATCAGAAAATTCGGATTGGCCACCAAGGTGCGGTCCTCGAATCAGTAGCCCACGGGAATCACTGGCCGGCGGGGGAGAGTGCCGGAATGGCGAGAGCAGCCTTCGAGAGGCTCTTCGTTTCGTTGGTATGTCGCGGGTGTCCTGCCGGTATGTCGCTGTCGTCCTGCTGGGCGTCTGCTCTGTTCCTTCGTACAGTCCATGCAGCCTCACTTTCGGTGTGTCGTGTCCTGCGACTACGAGGGTCCATGGTGGCAGAGAGGCCCGGCATGGAATCCATGCTGCAGAGAGATTGGTGAATGGAATCGATCGAGAAGAGAAATGGAGGGGGAAGGGGCCTTCTCAGGACTTCGAAGGCCCCTGGTTGCCAATCAGGCTACTCGTTCTGACAGGTGGAGTCGCAGCCGTCACCATTGTCGGTGTTGCCGTCGTCACACTGCTCGCCGGTGTCAATCACGTTGTCGCCGCAACGGGCGTTCGTGCAGTCGGTGCGGCAGGCATCCGCAGCGGTGTCCGAGTTGCTTGCGCCATTGTCACACTCTTCGCCTGTTTCCTGGATGCCGTTTCCGCAGACCGGGGCAGCGACGCAGCCCGAGGGCGGGCAGGCGCAGACGCCCAGACGTGAGGGCGAGCCGTCGGCAGTGGTGCCGGGGTTGGTGCCGGGTGCGAACAGTGTCGAGAAGCTGGTGCAGGTGAAGGTGCTGGGCAGTTCCGCATGGGCGTCTGCACAGGCCGTGCCTTCGGTGTCGCACAGGGGCAGGCAGTGGGCCTGCTCGGTGGGGCTGGTGGGGTTGGCGAACAGGTCGTCGGGCTGGCAGATGGTGCCGGCGGGGCAGACATCTTCGCTTCCCTGGGAGGGATCGCAAGCGTCGTAGACAGCCTTGTTCGGGGCTGCGCTCATTTCGGTGCATACGCCCATCACAGAAGCCGACATTTCGTTGCCGGCCCGGTCGAAGGCGATGGGCACACATGCCATGGGCAGGCCGTTGTTGGGATCTGGGTCGTAGTCTGCGCAGGTCTTGGTGCGGTCGGAGGTGAGTTCGCCGTTCATGAGGTCGCAGCTCACGATGCCTTTTTGCGGATCCATGTCGATGGGCAGGCAGATGGCCTCGTCAGCCCAGCGGTGGCCGTCCATGTCGTCGTCTTGGGGATCGTTGGGGTCTTCGGAGTAGAAGAACGTCTGGGGGAAGCAGTTGGTGCCCTCGGGACAGGTCTCGCCGTTGGCATAGACGTCTTCCCAATTACAGAAGTTGGCACAGGTGCCGTCGTTGAGACAAAGGCCCATGTCGCAAAGGACCACGCTGCTGTCGTCCCGGGAGAGCATGGTCGTGAGGATGTCGCCGTCGTCCGGGATCTGGGTGCATTCTTCACCCTGCTGTGCCGTGCCGGATTCCCAGCAGAATGCGAAGTTCGCATCTGCAGTGTTGATCGGGAAGCACCAACCCTCGCCGCCACCCGGGATTTGGCAGGTGGTGTTCAGGTCGCCGCCGATGCCACCGATGTACTGGTTGCTGCCGGGACCGCAGAGGGCCGGCCAGCAATGGCCCTGCAGGTTGGTCTGCTCGCACTGGTTGTTGTAGTAACACTCGCTGGTGTCGTTGCAGGGGGCCAGACAAATGGCCCCGCTGCCCAGACTGGTGCAGTCATAGCTGGTGCCCAGGGAGTCGGGACAGCAGTCGCCCAGTGTGGAGGGATCACAAGTTTCCCAATGGTTGGCGCTGCAGCTTCCGCTTTCGTGGCATGTGCTGTCACAGCTTCCTTGGCCATTGATGCCTTCACAACCGCTGGGCAGGTTCTGGTCATCGGTGCCGCAGTCACACTGCTCGGATCCCTCACGGATGCCGTTTCCACAGATCGCGTGGACGGTGCAGTCACTGTTGCAGTTGGCGCCTTCGGCTCCGTTGATTGCGGGGCAGCCGTTGGGCAAGTCGTTGGCGTCAGTACCGCAGTCGCATTCCTCGCCCTGGTCCACCTTGCCGTTGCCGCATTCGGCAGCCGCGATGCAGTGACTCTCGTCGAAGTGGCAGTCGGCCGTGCAGTCCAGGGTGCCTCCTGTGAAGCCACGGTCCATGCAGGTTTCATCATTGAGTTCCGTGCCGTCGCATTCCTCGCCCTGGTCGATGACGCCGTTGCCGCACAGCGTCTGGTTGTTGTTGTTGTTGCCGCTGTCGTCGTCACTGCAGCTCGTGGGGAGCCAGAGGGCCAGACCACAGGCCAGGACGAATCCGGTGAGTTTTTTGATACTCAACATCTCACAACACTCCTTTTTTTGAAGGTGTTTGGGGTTTGGACCCGCAAGGGGCCTTCACGTTTTTTTCTGCGTGGGCAATACCATAGCCAACACAGTCGTAGCAATAGAAAAACAATGGTAGTCTACTTGTCCCATGGAGCCTTTGGACAACCGTTTCCCACAGCAAGCCGGTCGTTCTTGGGCACCTGATTGCAAGTATCTTTAGACGGTGTGTAATTCTCAACGAACCGTCGATACAATGTGAACGTACCATCTCAAAATTTGTGTGACAAGGATATTTCCCAGTGTCAACGTGAGGGATTGACAATGCCCATTGCAGGAAAGGCCCTGTTTCGGTAAGGTCGAAAAGATGACTTGTCTCGATGCCAGAGTTTGATCGCGGGTCGTTGGCAACCCGAGGAAGGTATTTGGCGGCGCGAGGAAGGTATCCTGGATTGGCACAGACTGGACTGCTGATTTGGTGATCGCGTTGGATTGAGTTCGTTTGAGGAGTGTTTTCGTATGATTCGATGGATCTTGGCATCGTCTCGTCTCGATGATTGTCCACGGAATAGATGGTCTATGAATGGGTGCGCCCTCCTGTGTTCACGGCGAGCTGCCGGCATGTGGCAGTTGGCAGTGGTTGTCGCTTTGGCGGTGGTCTGGTCCTGGACTGGTTGTGCCACGGGCTCTGTGTCACGTCGTGACTCGGATGCGGCTGTTCGTTCGGATGGGAAGACCGGATTGGATGCCGATGGTCCTGTCTGTGGGAACGGGGTGGTGGAGGTGGGCGAGCAATGCGACGATGGAAACAGGGTCAGCGGGGATGGTTGCTCCGACTCGTGTTTGTTGGAGGTCTGTGACCCGGCGTCCTGTCCGAGTGGCTGCTGCGACAGGAATGGGACCTGCGTGGCCGGCCTGGCCGATTCGGCCTGTGGTGTGGGCGGAGAGTCTTGCCGGGATTGTGTGTCCGCCGGGGGAGTCTGCCTGTCTGGTGTCTGCTCCACGGCCGAGGGCTGCACCCCTGGGCAGACTGCGCCCTG
>CAZIJS010000079.1:0-16580 GCA_964539505.1 uncultured Myxococcales bacterium | reverse complement strand
CGCTTGAGTTGGAATTCGGGGCTGGTGGAAAGATAGCCGTACCCCGCAACAGGAGTCGGTTCGATGTGAGGATCGGTGCCCGCTGCCCGGACGAGCACCGGAACCTGCACTTCGACGTATCCCCGGTCGTCGAGCGCGCGACGCAGGGCCGCGAGAATTTGAGCCCTCCTGCGCAGATTTTCGATTCTCGGGCGTCCTGACGCCCCCCTCTGCTCCATCCTGCGACGCTCGGGGCCATTGCCCCCGCCCAGACTCATTTCCTGACTCGTTCCACGTACTCACCCGACCTGGTATCGATTTTGAGCCACTCGCCCTCCTCCACGAACAAGGGAACATTGACCACGTGTCCCGTGGAAAGCGTGGCGGGCTTGGTGGCGCCGGTGGCCGTATCTCCCTTCACGCCGGGTTCGCATTGGACGACCTGCAGTTCCACGAATGTGGGAAACTCGACACCAATAGGCCGATCTTCGAAAAAGAGGACCTTGACCTCCAGATTATCGCTCAAAAAACCCTTGGAATCCCCGAGCACTTCCTCGGCCACGAAAATCTGTTCGTAGTTGCTGGTATCCATGAACCAAAACTTGGGTCCCTCCTGGTAGAGATACTGCATGGTGCGTTCCTCCGTATCCGCCGGCTCGAGCTTTTCGCCGGACCGATAGGTCATTTCGAGAACGGCACCAGTGATGAGATTCTTGATCTTCGTGCGCGTGAAGGCATTGCCCTTGCCGGGCTTGACGAACTGGAAGTCCACCACCACGTATGGATCTCCGTTGTGAACGATCTTCAGGCCTTTCCTGATGTCGGAAGTGTCGTACATTCTTGGGCTCCTCTTGCCTACGGGCCGTCGAGACAACCCGACGACCCTCTTTGATTTGAAAAAGAACCGCACGAGGCGCGATGCCTTCGCGAATCGAGCCATATTCCTATATGTGGAAGGTGGCTTGCGGTCAAACGGAAAAATCGCATCGAGAGCTGAGTCTCAACGTCATTGACAGAAAAGCGCCATCGGTCGATAAATTACAGAAAAGTCCGTAGAGACTCGTCGCTCAACCTGCACAATTCAAGAGGTCCCATGGCAAACGGCAGCCCCAATCCCAGAGCCGATCTCGTCTGGCATTGGCTCAACCTTCGAATCGCACAGGAACAATCCAGTTCCGTGATGCTCGTGTTTCCCGATACGCCTCGTAGGGGGCGCCTCGAAGAGGCCATGCATGCCGTGGGGCTGCGCACATCCTGCCTGGCCAGGGCGGCGGACGTCATCGAACACTTGGAATCGGATCCTTTCCAAACCAACGAACCGGTGGACCTCATCGTGATCTTCACCAAGCTCCCAGACGTGGATGGAATCGATCTCGCCAAATTCCTCCGGACCAGACCTTACGACCCGGAACTGGTGCTCGTGACCCCGAAACTCACCACCGAGGAGGCCCAGGCCGCAGTATCGGTCCGAGCAGCAGCCTGCCTGGGTCCGCAAGAATCCGATCCGACCATGCTGGCAGCCAGGGCGAAAATTCTCTGGGAGGCGGGGCTCACGAGAAGGGTGCGCAAAATCATGATTCGCGAGCTGCGGACCCTGGCTGAGACAGAACCCGACTTCGCATCCCAGGTTCTGCCCCGAATCGACGAACTCGTGGCACAGCACAGGGAAGCGCACATGGACAAGGGAACTGTGCTCGTGGCAGACCCAGACCGTCAGTTTCGCGGACGACTTGCCGAAGCCTTGGAAGAACGAGGCCTCGACGTGGAGGTTGCAACCGGCTCGGCCACTGCCCTTTCCATCATGGAGACAGAAGCCGTCGACGTCCTCGTAACCAATCCCTTTGCAGCGGAAATCCCAGCCCTGGATTTTCTCAAGGCTGCCAGGTTGGCCAATGATTCCGTAGATCTCGTTCTCCTCACTGCCCAACGTTCCCTGGACCAGGCCCTGGAGGCTCTCAAAGAGGGAGCCGCCGATCTCATCCTCAAGAGCGAGTCCGCCGTGCAAGGAGCGGCCCAACGGATTGCCGCCCTGGTCCAACGGCGCAACCACATGGCCGTCGAGAGCCTCATCATCCAGGCCCTCTCCGATGCGCTGACCGGCTACCTTGCTGGTCAAGACGCAGCCGCCAGGGCAGCACGAGACAGGGCCTTTCAGGGCATGACCCGGGCGGTCCCCCCACCCATTCCCGACGGAGCCGGCCCTGGATCGCGGGGCACGCGGCTCAAGACCCTGGAGCTGACCTCCGGCGAATATGAAGTCATCGGCGACCTGGCCGCCATGGAAGGGAAGTCTCGCCAATCCTCCACGCCGCCACCTGGAAGCAGTTCCCAGCCACTGACATCTCCACCGTCCTCGCCCCGCGGAACATCCGGAAAGCGGAGCCGGGCCCCGAGTGTCATGGAACTGATGACCGGAGACTACGACATCGCCGAGCCACCAAGCGCTGCGGACCATCGTGACTTGCCCGATGCGGCGGTCCTTGCCTTCATCGATGAAGTCCTCTACGAACCGGGTCGTCATGCCGGACCGGAAGCCGGCGAGGGACGACGACGCCTCGACCGAGTGGAACGCAGCGTCCTGGTCACGTACCGCAAACCGGACGATACCTATGCAGGCTTCGGCTATGCCAAAGACGTCAGTCTCGGGGGCCTTTTCGTATCCGCCGACCCGGTCCCGGACGTGGGCAGCGAACTCGACCTCCAGATATTCCTTCCCATCGAGGGCGAATTGACCGGTCTTCAGTGCCGGGCCAAAATTGCCTGGACCACCGTATCCGATGCCGACAGGCTCGAGACCGAAGGGCCGGGGTTCGGACTCCAGTTCACCGACCTGTCCGCCGAGGCATCAGACCTCCTGCGCAGGTTCCTCACGGAAAACTCGTAGGGCCCCATCCCCTTCCATGTCGTCCTTGATTGTCTGTCTCGATCTAGGCTATCATCCCTCGCAGTTTCCAAGACACTATGGCGTTCGAATGGAAAGATTCAAAAAAGATCCGGAGGATATCGATCATGAAAACCAATCGTCTCGTTCTCTCTGTTTTTCTCGCCCTGGCAGCGGGGGCATGCGGTGGTCCGCCCAAGGTGGTAAAGTTTACGGTCAAACCGGCCTACATCCGGGACTTGTCACCCAATGACATGGCCGGGGCCCTGGAAGAAAAGAAAGAAATGGAGCAAGCCGACTATCGATACAAAATCGAAAAGGCCAAGGCGAAACTCCGCAAACTCGACTATCAACTCGCCAAGGTCTGGTACAAGGCTGCCAAGATCCGCCTCAAGCGCATCAAGATGGCCCTGGTGCTGAAAAACAAGAAAATCCCGGTAGACCTGCAGCCAGGCGCCCTCAACGAAGCCGTCTTGGATCTGCAGCTCGCAAAACGGAATCTCGAATACCGAAAGCTCCTCAACAAGTTCTACAAGATGCGTCTCAAGCTCTACAAGTGGCGGGGGTACGTGCACAAGGCACAGTACATGGAAAAGGTCGTGATGACGCTCCACAAGAGCAGGCATCGCGCCGCATCGAAGTATCCCAAGTTCAAGTTCGTCAGGCAGTCGGCGAAGCTGAAACTCAAGCTGGCAGGCATCCAGGAAAAGGTGGAAAACGCCGAGGCGGAAATCAAGGCGCTCAAGAAGGAAATCGAGCCCCAATGGTCTCCCACACTCCGCCGGTCTCCATCGCCCCAACCTGCGGTTCAGCAGGCGCAGCCTGCCCAGGGTGGCCAGGAGCAGGGCAGCGGCCAGGCGCAGGGCGGCGGCCAGGCGCAGGGTGGCGAAGGCGCAACTCAGCAATAGGATGCGCCCCAGCCGTATTGAACCATCGAGAGCCGGGCCAGTCGGTATCGGCCCCCCTGGAGCGGGTCGTCATCCCGCCCCGTTCCCCCCGACGTCTTCAGTCGGGATGACTCGTAGATAGGATGTGAGGCCATGGATCCCAAAGTCTGGTCATTCCTCCTGGTGGTGGTCGCAGTCTGCCTCGTGCTCTGGGCCGTACTGAAAGTATTGGCCAAGGTCGTGGCGGATCGCAATACGAGGCGTATCATCACGAAAGGCATGTCCGGCGACGAGACGAACGAACGTCCCAGCACCGCCAAAGGGCATGATGCAGAAAAGAAGGATTGAGCCGCCCGGGAATAGAACGAAACTGCGCTTCGTTGTATCTCCGGGGAAACGAGAGGAAACATGAGCAGACTCTTTGCAACAGCAGTCAACGATGGAAGTCTCCTGACGCACGCCCTCTATGACTATCGTCATTTACTCCGGATTTCAGAAGTGGAAAGCCCCTACGGGTGGGGAATTGGCTATTACAATCACCACGAGGTTCTCATCAAACGCCGTCCGAACCACCAAGGTGCCCTGGATTTTTTCCACGCCATGGAACATCTCAAGGCGTCGGTGGTCATCGGTCATGTGCGCAAACGCACGGTGGGCCATATTTCCCCGGAGAACACGCATCCTTTCCGTTTCCGGAATTGGTTGTTCGCCCACCACGGGACCATCGACCGATTCGATGCAATCCGTACCTGGATCCTGAACTCCATTCCCGGATTCTTGAAGCGCAGCATGCGTGGAGACACGGACTCAGAGCACCTTTTTCATCTCTACATGGCCTTTCTTTTCGACGACGGGCTCATCGACGCATCGGATCTCACTGCGGCAATGGCCGCCAAGGCGCTGCGAAACACCTTGCACATGGTGGCCCGGTTCGTCCGCGATGCGGGCGGTGAGCCCACCGGCATGAACCTGGCGGTGACCAACGGCAGGGTCACCATCCTCGCAGTCTGCGACAGACCCGCATACTGGACCAGAATCGAAGGTCTGGATGACTGCGGGTTGTGCCGGCGTACGTCCGGTTGGGACAGTGCGTCGCGCGTTCGTTCTCATCCCCGCCTCAAGGCGGTCATGTCCTTCTGCGACCCACCGGAAGGAGCCGACCTGACGGGACTGGCCAGGCTTCCCATGGACACGGTTTTGGCCGTGGAGCCCGATCTCACCACGAGCCTCCTGCCCCTCCATGTCATCTCTTCGCAAGAGCAGTGATCGTCGCTTTCCCCTGATTGCCTGGCTCCTGACGGGCCTGGGTGTGGCACTGATCCCGATGGGACTCCTCCTGGCGAACCGCGTTCATGCGGCATGGTGGACGGCGGGACTCTGGATTTCCGCAGCAGGCTCTTCCATGATTCTCTGGGGCTTGGCCTGGCTGGTGCTGGTGAAAAGCGCCCTGTCCGTCCAAACGACCAGGGGGCTTGCAACGCTCCTGGCGATCATCGTTGCAGGATTCGCCTTCGCCCACACTGCAAGCCGGCCCCCCAGACAGACCATAGACCTGGTCCGGATCCTGCTCGACACCCACCTGGTCGGGGCAGGCCTGGTCCTCGTCACTCTGGGAGCAGACATCATTCAAACGGCACCGCCGCGACGGCGGGAACGAATCGTTTTCTGGCTGGGTCCCTTCGCATCGATTACAGCCGGTCTCTTTGGACTCGGATGGATGCTCCAGAAACTGGCAGCCTGGCGGTTTCCGGCCCTCGTGGCGATAGGTGCCCTGGCCTTCCTCGCGGTTTACTATTTCCGACGATGCGACGAGGGATGATAGGCTCCCCTGGGCACAGGAGCCACGATGTCTTCCAATGAGCCGGTTGTCTTGGCCTCGTCTTCCGGGACCCAATCGACCTGCAAGGGGCGCATCTGACTTTCCCGTTCGGGCTGGACGATCGCTGGACATCGAACCGACAGAATCTTTCTGCTCTTCCGATCGAATGCGATCTCCCACAGGGGCCTGGCCTGCTTCATGTCCGCGCACCAGACCCAAAACCGATAGGGACCAACGGGAAGCCGTCGCATGAAAAAGCCGCCGTTCGAAGTGGTCATGGTACTGTAGACTCCCTTGCGGAGCTTTACGAACCGCACGCCGATTTTCAAGGTCCGTCTGGCAGGGGCCCTGCCTCCCGGCGCGTAGGCACATTCGGACATGCGGGACAAGAAGACGCGGCACTGCTTCGACTTGATTCCTTTCCGCATGACCATTCCGGAAATGGACCCAAACCGGGCCTCTGGACGGATCTCGGCAATGAGACTCATGAGACGCTTCCGGGCAGGCTTGGGCAACGTGGCCACCTGCCCGATGACCCGACTCTCGAAATAGCTCGGATGGCTCCGCAGATAGTCCAGGGCGCGGGCACGCCCCGCTCGGCCGCCCCGGCCCGTCCTGAGATAGTCCTCCACGGCCCCCCGGACCATGGAATGGCCCAACAAGGGCCGCACCTTGGCCACGATTGGCCTGAGTTTTACAAGCCGTGAAAACCCAGTCAAGAGCTTGTCGGAAGCCTTGGCGTCGAGCACGTCCAGCACCGCCGCTACTTGTTGTTCCTTGCCGGCCAGACGCTTTGCGGCCCAAGCCGCCACGGCTCGTCGCTGCGCCGGACCGAAGCGCTGGAAAAAAGCCACCTGGAGATCTGCGAGACCATCGGCACTGCCCAGGACCCCCAGGAGCAACTTCTCGACGAGTGTGACGGCTTTCTGGGGAATCGGTCCGCCCTGGCTCAGCAGCCTGAGCGCCATGGCAATGCCCGTGGCACGGTCCTGGGCCATCAGAGCACGCCCGGCCTCTCCGAGCAATGTCACGTCCCAATGCTGCATACCCACTACCCAGGCAGCCAAGGCCGCCGACTCGCACATCTGCGCAAGGTCGCCGTCCATGGGCCTTGTCAGACAGCCCTGGGCCAGTCTCGCGCGCAGCTTGGGCAGGACAGAAGGATCTGAAGCCACGGCGGTGGGCACAGCCCCACAAGCCGACGACATGGCTGAGGACTGACTGCTGAGACAGACCGCCTGGTAGAGAGCAATTGCCGAAGGCGCTGGTTTGCCGTCATCGGCTGTCGAGTGGAGATGCGTGGCGGCGGACTTGGAGCAAACGATTCTCCCTGCCTGGCTGCCTGGCTGAGAACAAAACTCCAAGTACGACTTGAGCCCACCATTTGCAATCACTTCGTCGAGGAGTCTTGCATATCGTTGCGCCCTGGCCGAATCATACCCGGCCCGCTTCGTCCAGTCGGTGAGCCCCTGGAGTGTCAAGCCCAGGGCCCTGGCTGGATGCCCGTCCTTTTCCGCCTTCTTGGCCTGGTCCAGGAGTTTTTCGTGGGGCAGACGTCCCTTGGCCGAAGAAATCTGTTCTCGAGCCTTGTTCTTGTGAGACACAGTGATTTCACAGCGGCATCCAACCCAAAACAAGGCCGCGCCCAATGCGAGACCCCCATACAGCAGCACCCGACGCATCTTCATTTTGTTGGCCCTCCAATGGAAACCATAGTACGAATGAAGTGCGCCGAACGCAATCAATGAGCCATGAAAAATCTCGTCCCCATCTTGCTGGAAACGACCCTGGCTGTTTTGATCCTGGCAGGCGGCTGCCGACAATCCAGCACCAGGCATTGTCCAGCCTCATTGCCGGGTCTCGTCGTATCGCATCTGTCCCTGCAACTCGTGGCGTCATCTCTGTCACGGGACTTGGCCCCGCAGAGATCGGAAATCCGTCGCAGCATACAGGAAGCCATTGCGCACACCAGGGGAATGCAGCTCGTCCGAAAAGCGGGCCCGAACAATTGCCCAGGAACCTGGACCTTGTCTCTCACCGTGGAGTTTCGACATTCCTCGTCACGGAAAAAGGGCCGGGCAACCGTCCTCATCGCCCTCCAGTTCCGCAAGAGCGGTTCCCGCGACACCCCCTGGGACTATCAGGTGGTAGGAGACAAACTCTACGATCTCAAACCTGGAATCCGCGCCAAAAGAATTTTACTTACGACGTTTCAAAAAACACTCAAAGATATTCTACGCTATCCTGCGACCCGTCTGAGTCTCCAGCATGCCGACGAGGACCTGGTGGTGGGAGCAATCCTGGCCGGCAGCCTCCGCCGCCAAGACATCCTCACGGCTCGCAGAGCCCGGGAAGCCACCTGCATCCTGGCATCCGCCCATGGCATTGCCGCTCCCCATGTCACCTCCGCGGCAAAAGCAACCTGCCCCGCTCTCTCCACCGCCGCCGTCTATCCCCGCTCGGATTTCGAACAGGACGTCACCGACATGGCTGTACGGGAAGCTGGGAGGCGACGCATCGACAAGGCGGTAAAAATCTTGCTGGCCCTCCTAGATGCCCCCATCCGGGCGGAAACGCAGAGTGCGGTGCTCGACGCCATCGTGGAGATCGCGGATCCAGCCTCCGTGGATGCACTGGTACGGCTCGCAGAACACAAGGACGCCCAAGACCTGGCGAGGATCGTAGAGGCCGTCGGCCGCATCGGCGGGCCAAAGGCCGAGGCGTTTCTCCGATTTCTCATCGATGGGTCCGAAGACGAAACCATCCGCAACATGGCCGCCGTCACATTGAAGGAGCTGCATCGAAAAAACAGCCGATAGCCCCCCCGGACGACTCACCCAGCCAGGATCCCCACCACCCTCACGACCAGGAGCACCAGCAGAATCGCCCCGACAGCCCAGACTCCAACACGGAAGATCGGCTTCCAATCCAATGCAGGCCTGTCGGCCTCCAGGGACATCAGGGCCACATCGATTTCCTCCATTCGCGCATCCAGCGACACAATCCGGTCGTATCGCCCTGCCAGGCCTGGATGCTCCACCCGATTCGCCAAGATATCCCTTCCGGCTTCTCGAAAGAGGTTCGAAAAATCCTGTTCCAGTTGCACCAATCGGTCTTCCAGCCGACGCTCCTCCTTGTGGCGCTCCCATGCCTCGGCATCACGATCCTCTACGAACCGGTCCAATGCGTCACTGGCCTGCTGCTCCTGCTCCCTGGCCTCGTCAAGTTTCCTCTGCACCCCCGCAAGGACCGCATCCACCTCCTCGATCTCCTTGAGAAACCTCGGCAAGTCCGCACGGGCCTTTTCCAATGCGATCCGTGCCTTCTTGAGTCGAACCCGCACCTTGCGGATCTCCTGGACGGGAGCGTCTCTGGCGGCCAGACGTTCCAGGAGCGCTTCCGCCTCCCGGACGGTCTTCTCGTTGAACCCCACCTCGAATTCCGCCCTGGCAGACTTCGTCTCGCCGGCCTCGCGACTCTCTATCAGATCGTCATATCGATCCTGGACCTGTTTGCGATGCTTTCGCGCTGCGTAGAGCACCGCGCGAAGTTCTTCGATACGCTGCTGGGCATGCTCTTGCTCTGCAGCAGTCTCCTGTCTGTGCTTCGCTATGGTCTCTCTGAGTTCTTCCCGCGATGCCTCCAGTTCGTCGCGTCTCGCCCGGTGGTCTTGAAGCACTGGATGCTCCACCCCATCCAAATAGAGCCCTACCTGCCCCAAATCCCGAAGGGTCTCTTCCCGCGTTTGCTCCAACGTCCTACGCTCGGACCGCAACCGGCGCGTGATTCTGCGGCGTTGGATCCTGGCCCGGACGAAGGCGCCCAGGTAGCGTACCGAGTCCCACAAACCGCCCCACCCCCAACTTCGGCGCCCCTGGTACCCGGATGGAACTCCCCCGCCGGAAGCCGGGGAAGTCATTTTTCCACGACCTCCTGAAACTGGCTGGTTACGACATTTTCGAGGAGGTCTGGTACATCGTCCGGGGTGCTGCAGGCCCTTTCCACGTTGAGCTGGTAGACCACCAGGAACCAAGCGAAAGACGGGTCCGGCTCCCGGCCCAGGTAGACCGGTGTCCTGGGATCGACCCCCTGCATGATCGCCTCCACTCCCGGGTAGTCTACTACCAGGATGCGACGCTCATCCAAGGGGAAATCCAACGAGCGACTCACCGCGAGAACTTTGTCTCGACAGAGGAGATCGAAGGCATCTTCACCATAGGTCCAGGCCGGAGGCCCCCCAGTGACATCGTGGTAGCGCACTGCGAGAAACTGATCTGTGACGAGGTCTGCACGTCCAGTATCGAGATAAATATGTCCAAGAAAATAGTGGGAATCTCCGCCATGATTCGTCTCGATGGCCTTCAACAGGAATTCTTCGGCCCGACCCGGCTCTTCAAGGCGTACATACAGCCCTCCCAGTCGCTCCAGAAGCGCTGGATTCTCATGGAGGACACCTTGGTGCCTTCGCAGCAAAGTCTCGGCACGCGCCTTATTGCCGGCATCCAAGGCCAACTCGGCGAGCAACACCACCGCCTGTGCCTGCAGCCCCCCCAGATCCCGACTCTCGGCAATCTCCAGAGCATCTTCGGCCATGTTCCGCGCGTCCACAACCCGGTCGGCATCCCTGGCCAACACCTCGGCGCAGTACAACATGGTCTCGGGGTTTTCCGGGTCGAGTTCCAGGGATTTCTCGAAGGCCTCGATGGCCTCCTCCACGCGACCCTCGGTCCAAACCACCGCACCTCTGAGTTGGTAGGCCTCAGCAGAGAGGGAATCCACATCGAGAGCCCGCAACGCCGACCGCTCTGCAGCAGCCAAATCACCCCTGGCGAGGTTCTCCCACCCCCTGTCGAGATGCGCGGAAAGTTGGTCCATGCTCTCCTGTTGTGACACCATCACAGTATCGTAGCTGTCGGGCTGAATGAACCCTTCTGTTTCTTCTTCTCGCCTCATGGCAATAGCACCTCCGCGACCGTCTCCCGGCGGCCGATCGTATCTTTTCATCCTAGCATGAAACAGGAACTGTCAAGTGGGAATGCCCAATTCATCGAGCGCCAGGATCGCCTCGTCACATTCTGGATTACACCGAAGAGCCTGTTGGAAGGCGAAACCAGCTTTCTCCAGATTGCCCCGGGCTTGCTCCACCAGGCCGAGATACAGGTAGGCACGGTCATGGTCCGGACTGAATCGGATGGCCTCCTGGAGCATTCCCAGGGTCCTTTCCAGAGCCTCGGGACCTTCGGCCTGGTAGGACGCCCAGGCCAGGGATGCCAGAAAAACACCGTTTTCAGGGGCCAGATCCACGGCCCTTCCGAAACTGTCGGCCGCCTCCAGGAATTTTCCCTGCGCCAGAAGGGCCTGTCCCTCTTCGTAATGACGACTTGCGGCCAAAGCATACACCGATGGAACGAGACTCCTTCCGTCGAAAGGCCTGACATCCGAGGCGCCTGCTCCCTTGTCTCTCACGAGCCGGTGGGCCTTGACCACCGTGTCGAACAACGTCCTGGCCAATTCCTTGGTCGCATCGTCGAATTTCAGGTAGCGGTCTGGATGATACGTCTTGGCAATCCGGAAGAAGGCTTCCTCGACATCCGCTGCATCGGCATCGATCCCGATCCCGAGAATCTGGAAGGCGCTTCGCTTCGTCAAGGCGACCAGGTCCGCGGCGAGGTGCTTTTGCACTTCCCTCTCCTCGAGCCCTTCTGGAAAGCTGGATTCCCCCGGCCTGAGCAAGGGAGGCATGGGAACAGCCATGTCCCAAAGTTCCGCCATCCCGGAATGAACCGCTGCCAACGCGATCCGAGCCGCCCGCTCGGGGTCCAGGCCCGACTCCTCCACCAGCAGTTTGAGAGTCCTGGTGCCGTCCACCAATTCCAGGACCCGTCGTTCGCTCCGCTCTTCAAGTTCCATAACCTGGAAACGTCCCACGGGGTCCGAAGCTGGAGCCACGTACCCAGACTCGAAACGAGTTCTCTCCTTCTCGATATCCTCGTTTCCCTTGCCCGCAACCAGTCCCCTGTAGACCAATGTGGCGATGGTGGTCGCAAGACGCATGGGCTCTCCCGAAAGAGCCACGTTTTCCTTGAAGCGATACAGCCCCGACTTCCATCCGAAGATATCCAGAATCTTGAGTTCGAGTTGTCGCTGCAGGGCCATGACGAGATCCTGGTGCGACAGCAGCCCCATGAGCACCAGTTCGGCTCCCTGCAATCGTCCAGCCTGCTTCATGCGGATCACCGACTCCTCGCATTCCTCCTCGGTGATAATTCCTTCGGCCACCAGCATCCGCCCCAGGCATTCGCCCAGCAGGTTCGACTTGGCATAGACCGGCCGACCATCCATGAAATAGATGACTTTCTTTACCTTGCCCCGGAGCATGAACAAAGCCCCGGTGGCCTCCACGCGGTAAAGTTCGTGAAGCACGCGACCAAAAGCCGTGTCGGACAGGTCTCCCTCCATCTTCACATTGCCATCCTGCAGGGGCTTGGGACGGTGGGTGGGATCCCGTCCAGACAGCCTCGCGGCGGCGTCGGCAAGTCTCATCGAGTACGTGCGTCTGAGCGCCCTGCCCCGTCCCTTGACGCGCTGGGGATAGTTCTCGCCAAAGTGATCCTTGAGCAACTTGCGCAGGGCACGACTCTCCACCGGCTTGTTGAGATACCCCAGCAGGCCGAGTTGTTCCATGGCCTCCCTGCGGTGCTCATCGCTCCGGTAGACCCCGGAAAGGAGCACTATGGGCGTCTCTTTGCCCCTGGGATCTCGACGAATCTCTCGCGCCACGTCCAGACCGCTCTTGACAGGCAAGAGGATATCCAGGACCACGGCATCCACATGGGTGCTCTGAAACGTTTTGATGGCCCAGTCCCCGTCCTGTTCGGAGAGAACCCGCCATCCGTCCGCCTCCAGTGCGGACTTGAGAAACAGGACGACGTCGCGGTCATCATCGACGACGAGGATTGTCTTTGCGGCCATGGCGCTCCCTTTTTTCCCTGCTTCCAGGGTGATTCACACGATCATATCTTGAAACGACCATCCTCGATCAGAGTGTCGCCGTCCGCCACGATGGTCACGCGTTCCACGAGGGCATCGTAATGATGCGAACTGGCATTTTTTCCCAGGCCATACGAATCGCCAATGGCAAAATGGCAGGTCCCATAGGCCTTCTCGGCTTCCAACATATTCTCACAGATCCGAGCAGCCTCGTTGGTCCCAATGCCGAACTCACCGATGATGCGCCCGGTCTCGTCGTCTCCCACCAGGTCCATGATCGCTCCAAGGCCCTCCCCTTCATGATCAACCAGACGGCCCTTGTCGAATATCATCCGGCCCGGCGCCACCTTGTCGTCGATGCTGGCGATGACCACCTGCCCGGTGAACGTTTCCTCCACGGGACAGGTGAATGCCTCTCCGGCAGGCAAGTTCCCATGGACGTGAGCCTCGCCCAGGTCTCCAACGTCGGGCATCCAGCGCCGCCCCGCAACGGAAAACGTGATGTCGGTGCCCTGGTCATTGGTCACATGGACCTCTTCGGCGTTTTCGATGGCCTCGATGAGGTCGAAAGTCCGAGCGCGCATCTTGGCAAAATCCACATCCACCAGGCGTTCCATCATGTCCCTGGTGATTCCTGGCATCATGCAGATCCGGCCCCTGGTGCCCTGCTGCACCATGTGGCCCCGAAAGGGCTTTTCCTCTGCCCTGGCATCCAGCATATACAAGGTCACGTCCGCCTGACGCACCATGAGATCGAAAAGCCGCGTGGGAGCCGTGATGGGACGCAACGTCTCGGTCATAAGATAGGTGGTGACATCGGCGCCCGCCTCCTTTGCCTGGGCTGCCACGGCCCTGGCAATATCGAGCTTCGGCTCGTCGGTCACGAGCAGGAACTGCTCGCCGGCCTGTAATTTCAGGGCATCGAAAACCGTTCGTCTCGCCGCACCTTGCAGGGTAGCCATGACGATTCCTCCTTGACTGCGAAAACCATCCATCCATCATACAGTCAGCTTTGTCGGCTGCTGTGCATGGACTGTTGCCCACCTCATGGGCCGCCTTGTAGCATTCCCGGCCCAAGCCTTCAACAGGCATTCACGCTGACCGACATGCAACTGAAATGCGTTCGAGCGGTGACATTGGTTCCATTCTTTCTTGTTGACAGCGAGGCCGCCTGACAACGAAAATGACACACATCTCCTTGTGCAAGGAAAAAGGCGGACAGATGACCGAGTCGACAAAACGCCCTTCGACCACGTCGAAAAGAAGGCCCTGGCGTTTGCTGCTCTGGGCCCTTCTCATTCTGCCATGCGCAGCCATGACATATCCTGGCTGTTCACCATATCTCCAGAGATGTTACCAGGAATGCGGTGACAACCATACACACTGCGTCATTTTGGCACAGAATGCTGAACAACTCCGGCAATGCGAAGCCGAATTGCATCTCTGTCGCAATTCCTGCCGGTGATTTCGAGGCTCTCATGAAAGCTTTTCTCACCATGCGCGTACAGCCGCTCAGCCTCTTTTTGCTCCTGGCAGGCACTGGCTGTCACCCGCCGTACCATCGACCACCAAAGCCCGGTCGCCCCTCGGCCACTGTCAAGTTCCGTGTGTTCGTGGCTCCATCGCCCCCTCGGTCCTACGTCCCGATTGGAGGTACCGTCCAACGCACATGGCCCTCCAACAGAATCTTCATCGACGGCCGACTCCTCAAATCCCGAGGCACGGCAATCGTCGCAGGCAAAGCTGCGGCCACATGGACGAGAGTGCAGCCTGGATGGCGGACTTTCGAACAGCAGACATGGTGGTCTCTGTCCTATCAAAAGCAGGTCGAAACCGAATATTACGAAACAAAAACCGAAACCTGCTGGAAGTACAAATGCCGCTCATCATATGGAACCCACGGATATGAAAACAAATGCGGCAACCAGATGGAAACCTGCACCAAGCGGGTCCGAAAGACCCGCCTGGAATGGCGCACATTTGTCGACACCTTTGGGCGATGTACATCCGCCGCTCAATTCTGGATGCGCAACAAAGGCATCTACCTGCTCGATATCACCTACCTTGGCCCATCTCGATGCCGGCTCACCTGCCACGAACAGATCTTCTTGAAAAACGGAGCCTTCCGCGTGGTTCCCTGCACCGCCAATTACAAACAACGGCATTCCAAATAGGGCCCCCCCTCGGTCACGTCGTCTCTGCCCATCTCGACTGTCCCATCCGGGCACCCGCAGGCCAGGGGAACGAGACCGCCGCTGACCTCTTGCCCGTTTTCCACTTGTCCACAATCAATCGGAAATCCGGCACAGTCAGGCAGCACGCAAGACTGGTGACATGGATCTCGAGGACAGGTCGTCCCGACGGAACAGTAGACGCACACGTTTGCCTTGTTGCTGGCCCCAGAAACGGCATCCACCGGACATTGCCCACAAGACACCTCGTCGATTCGGTCCGGACAGGTCTGTTCCTCCTTGTCACATCCGAGCAACAGCAAACCCGCCGCTGCCAGAGCCATCATGACGACCATGTTGCGACCGAGGATCCCCGCGAATCGCCCTGCACCGTCTCTGAGCGAAACAGCCAGGGCCATCCCTTTCTCAGCGTCTAGACTCTCGACCATGGTCTTGCCTTTCTGTGTGGGCCACGACCCACATCTCATGAAAGCGATCTCACATCATTTCATTGTTCTATTTTATCTACCTTTTTTCTTCACTATTGTCCAGTTCCAATTCCTGTCATTTCCCTGTCGGTGGCTCCGGCTCGGCCCATCCGCCGTATCACACTTTGTGCGCGACACCGGCTGAAAGACAGGTGCCAACCGAGTCCCACCCTTCCTTTGACTCCCCCAATTTCTATCGAACCTTGTTGCTCATGAGCCTCACCACGAAGAGCAAGGCCAGGATCCACACCAGCCCTCCAACGGATCGGCCTCCGCTGGCCCCGCAGGAACAACCCGAGGCCCCGCGCCAGTCGGCGCCGGAAGCATCGGCGCGCCGCTCCGCGTCCCCTGCAGCCCCCCCATCTGTCTCAGCCCCGTCAGGGAAACCAACTCCGTCGTCTGCTCCGCTCCCGTCTTGCCTGGATCCAGAGCCCCCATCACCGTCATCATGGACTCGACAGTCACCCGCGCCTCCTCCCACTCGGATGGTCACATTCTCCTGGCTGCTCAATCCATCGCCATCTCTGACCTCCACTCGGATTTCATGGTCGCCCGGAGCCAGCGGGGTCGTATCCCATGCCAGCTCATAGGGGCGCTCGGTCAAAGTGGCCAGCAGACTTCCGTCCACCTGGAAAGTCACTTCGGCAACCCCCTGGTCATCGGCAGCCGCTGCCACGATCCAGACAGTCCCGCTCACCGACGCACCGTCACGAGGCCGTACGATCTCGATGGTCGGCCTCTCTCCTTGGAAAGGCGTGATGGACACATGCTGGTCCGGACTACTCCAAGTGTCGTCGGCGTAGTGGATCACGAAATCCAGACTCGTGACGGACTGGCTGCCGTCGAAGGGCCCAAGGACAGCCAGGTGCCGCCCCATGGCGTCAGGACCCGACAAGGGGGTCTCGATCGCATGTCCGTCCCCGAATTCGGTTGTCCCAGGAGGGCGGTACTCCTGGGCTGGGAGTCTCCAGCCATTCACACCCCAATGCACTGTTCCAGGGGCATCCGCAGTCACTGTGATGACGTCCCGCATCGTGGGATCGGAGGGATAGAAAGAAATTCCCGACCAGCCCTGGCCAATGCCACCCTGACCCTGGACCATGACGTGCTGAATGGGGCTCTTGGCCACGTTGCCCTGGTTGTCTTCCGCCTCCACGTAATAGTCGATGAGCGATCCGGCCAGGTCGGGCACCTCTGCCTCGTACCGATCTGCCTGGTAGTTGGGCAAGGGGTTCGTCCTGGGGCTCATCTGGTACGATGACATGGGAACCCGGCACCAGGTACCGCCGGCATAGAGCATGTTGCCCCGACTCACGGCTCCGTCATCGTCGAACCGATAGAGCAGTTCCACCCTGCTCAGCCCCG
>CAZIJS010000078.1:0-16617 GCA_964539505.1 uncultured Myxococcales bacterium | reverse complement strand
CTTGTCCGCCATGCCCTGGAAGTCGAGAGGTGTCGATGCAGGGGGACGCGATGCGAGAAACAAGGCCCGCTCGGCGATGTTGACAGCCAGGTCACCGATGCGTTCCAGGTCGTTGTTGATTTTCAAGACGGCAACCACGAACCGCAGGTCTCCGGCCACCGGTTGATACAGGGCAAGGACCTTGAGACATTCCTCTTCCAGGGCGACTTCCATATCGTCGATTTCAGCGTCTCGGTCGATGACGATGTGAGCCTCGTCCTGGTTGCGGTTCTCCAAGGCGGACACCGCCATTTTGAGCCGGTCTTCGACCAGAGAGGAGAGGGCGAGCAGCTTTCTTTTCAGCAGGTCGAGTTCCTTTCGGAAATGCTTGGTCATCACAAACTCCCTGGATGTCGGGTCCTGACGAGACCGCAGGACGCCGGGTTTCATGCAAAGTTGCCTGCGTCAGCCGAATCTTCCCGTGATGTAGTGCTCGGTCTGCTGGTGCTTCGGCCTGGTAAAGAGTCGGTCGGTTTCGTCGAATTCTACGATGCGGCCTTCGTAGAAAAAGGCGGTATAGTCCGATATGCGCGCTGCTTGCTGCATGTTGTGGGTGACGATCACCAGTGTGTACCGGGACCTCAGGGACACCACCAGATCTTCGATTCGGGCTGTTCCCACCGGATCCACTGCAGACGTGGGTTCGTCCATGAGTAGGACTTCCGGGTCCACCGCCAGGGCTCTTGCGATGCAGAGACGCTGCTGCTGGCCGCCCGACAGAGCCGTTCCCGGCTTGTGGAGGCTGTCTTTGACCTCGTCCCACAGTGCCGCCATGACCAAGGCCTCCTCGACCCGATCGTCCAGTTCGGACTGGGAAACCTTGTAGTGGAGTCGCACACCGTAGGCGACATTTTCATAGACCGACATGGGGAAGGGTGTGGGTTTTTGAAAGATCATACCCACCTTGCGCCGTAGTTCCGTGATGTCGATGCGCTGTGACAAGATGTCCTGGCCGTCGAGCAAGATGTGCCCCTCGGCGCGCTGTTCCCTGTAGAGCGAATAGATGCGGTTGTAGACCCGGATGTGCGTCGACTTGCCGCATCCCGACGGACCGATGATCGCCGTGATTCTGTTCTTTGGAATATCGAGATCGTTGTCGAACAGGGCCTGCTTGCGGCCATAGAAGAAATTGAGTCCGCGCACGGAGATTTTTATTTCGGGCACGTTCGAAGCAGCATTTTCCGTGGTGGATTCCATGGGCTGTTGCATTCCTATCGCCTCGCTTCCTTGTCCTTGAAGAAAAACCGGGCACTCAGAGAAAGGACCAGGACCAGTGTGGTGATGACCAGGGACGCGGCCCAGGCCTTGGCCTTCCAGTCGGGATAGGGGGACATGGCGTAGTTGTATATGGTCACGGGAAGGTTGGCCGTGGGCCGAGACATCCCCTGGGGCCAGTAAGGGCTGTTGAGTGCCGTGAAGAGGAGGGGAGCCGTCTCTCCGCTCACCCGGGCCACGGCGAGTAAGACGCCGGTGACAAGGCCATTTCGCGCAGCCGTGAAAATGACGCCCATGGATCGCCAGTGGGGTGTTCCCATGGCAAGGACCGATTCTCTGAGTTGGTTCGGAACGAGGTTGAGCATGTCTTCGGTGGTCCTGGTCACCACTGGGAGCATGATCACTGCAAGGGAGACAGCTCCGGCCCAACCGGAAAAATGGCCGGTGGCCACCACGATGGAACCCCAGACGAAGAGCCCGACGATGATCGAAGGGACGCTCATGAGCATGTTGACGGAGAAACGCACTGTGCCGAGAAATTTTCCCGAGGGTGCAAACTCCGCAAGGTAGATGCCGGCGAGCAGACCGACGGGCACGGCAATCAGGGACGCGAACAAGGTGACCAGCAATGTTCCGACGAGGGCATTGGCCAGGCCGCCCCCTGACACTCCGGGGGGCGTGGGCATCTTGGTGAAAAAGTCCCAGTCGAGGGCCCCGATCCCCCGGTGCAAAACGACGAAGAGAATCCAGAACAGGGCTCCGATACCGACAGCCGCGGCGCAAACCGCAAGGATCATGGCCAGGACGTTTTTGGCTTTGCGCATCGAACTCTTGCGCGGATTCATCGTCGTCCCTCCATTGTGCTTCGAGCCCGAGCCAGCAGGAGTTGAGACGCCGCATTCACGAGAAAGGTGATGCCGAAGAGGATCAAGGCCAATTCAGTGAGAGTGGACAGATAGAGGGGACTGGACGCTTCTGCAAATTCGTTGGCCAGGGTGGATGCGATGGTGTTTCCCGGCGACATCAGGGACGCCGAGATTTTGTGGCTGTTGCCAATGACGAAGGTGACGGCCATGGTTTCTCCCAAGGCACGGCCCAGTCCCAGGAAGAGTCCGCCGACAATGCCCACCCGCCCGTGGCGCAGTGCCACGTCTCTGGTGACCTCCCAGGTGGTGGCACCCATTCCAAAGGCGGCTTCTTTCATGGTCCTGGGAGTCATTTCGAGGACGTCTCGGATCACCGCGGTCATAAACGGGAGAATCATGACCGCCAGAATGATGCCGGCAGTCAGGATGCCGATGCCAAGGGGTGGCCCAGTGAACAGCGGAAGGAGTCCGAGGGCCCTTCCCAGTAAGGGCTGTACGTCAGTGGCCATGATTGGCACGAACACGAACAGGCCCCACATGCCGTAGATGATGCTTGGCACTGCGGCGAGGAGCTCGATGGCTGCTCCCACTGGACCGGCGATGGTGGTGGGAGCCACCTCCACGAGAAAGAATGCGGACAGGAAACTGAGCGGCACGGCGATGAGCATGGCCACGAGCGTAGACAGGATGGTGCCATAGATGCTGCTCAAGGCTCCATAATGGCCGGTTACGGGGTTCCATTCTGTTCCCCAGAGAATGTCGAGGCCGAAGCGCGACAAGGACAGACGCGAGTTGGCGACCAGGACGAGGAAGATGCCGGCGAGCAGCAGGACGATGCCTGCGGCCGCAGCCGCAGTCATCCATCGAAAGATTTTGTCGCCTTCCAGGTGTGATGATCTCGGTTCCATCGCTTCGCCCACCGAAGACTATTTCCAGATTGGCCTGCCGGCGCAGCGGAGCCGACGCTTCCATTGCTGTTCCACCAGAGCGACCACTTCGGCGGGGACGGGGACGTAGTCGAGTTTCCTGGCTGTGTCCCCTCCATGTTCGAAGGCCCACTTGAAAAACCGCAGCATGGCTTTGGCCTTGCGGCAGTCGGTCTGTTGTCTTTGGAGCAAAATGAAGGATGCTCCGGTGATGGGCCAGGTTCCCCGGCCCGGCTGGTCGGTGAGTACCATGGCGAAGCCTGGGGCATGGGCCCAGTCTGCGTTGGCCGCTGCGGCCTGGAAGGCTTCGATGGAAGGGGTCACGTAGACTTGGGCTCTGTTCTGGAGCGACGCTGTGGGGAGTTTGTTCTGTACCGCATAGGCGAACTCGACGTAGCCGATGCTGCCTGGGACTCGCTGGATATAGGCTGAAACACCTTCGTTGCCCTTACCACCGATTCCCCGGGGCCATTGCACCGCCTTGCCGGCTCCAACCCTCGTCTTCCAGTCCTTGGATATTTGAGACAGGTAGTTGGTAAATATCCAGGTCGTGCCGGAACCGTCGGCCCGGTGGACCACGGTGATGTCGGTATCGGGAAGGTTCAGTCCGGGATTGTCCGCCTGCAGCGCAGGATCGTTCCATTTTCGGATCCTTCCCAGGAAGATGGCGGCCAGGTTGCGACGAGACAGGCGCAGTTTTCCTGAGGGCACGCCATCGAGGTGGAAGGCCAGGACCACGCCCCCCATGATCATGGGAAACTGGATGAGCCCGGCGGCATCGAGATCCTCTTTGGTCAGGGGAGCATCGGACGCGCCGAAATCCACGGTGTGTGCCTTGATCTGTGCGATGCCGCCCCCAGACCCGATGGACTGGTAGTTGATCCGGACATTGTAGAGATGGTGGTATTCATGCATCCACTTGGCATAGACCGGATAGGGGAACGAGGCTCCGGCTCCCGCCAGTCTCTGGTCGTGATCCCTTCCAGACCGGAGGAAGGCCAGCGACAGGGCGCCTATGAGACCAGCTATCAGGACGAATCCAGAGAGTTTCTTCGTGTTTCTAGTCATGGGATAACCTCCCTGTGAGCATTTAGAGGTGGACCTGGATCGTCGCTTTGACATGCCATTCCGTGGTCTTGTCTTGCGCGAATATGGTGGCACGGTCAAAGCTGAGAAGCAGGAAATTGTGACGGAAGAAATGATAGGCGACGCCTGCCAGGACGAGGCTCTTCTTCGTGCCGTGTTTCCATTCGAACCAATCGAATCGGGTCATGACACTGGAATGGATCCAGGGAAGCTTGATTTCGCCGAAGATGGAATATCCCTCCAAAGACAGGGGAATGTTCGTTTCCTCCACGGCTTTTCCAGATTGGCTGCCCTTGCCCAAGGCGTATTGACCGGTCACGGTAAAGTATTGGTGTTCCATGCTGGCCATGAAAAGATTGAGTATCCACCTGGGCTGGCCGGGGACGCACAAGGGCGGATCGACACAGATCTGTAGCGGCAGATTGCTCCGACCGAAGATGAAAAAGTGCGTAAGCTGCAGGTTTGGAAACCAGGAACCGAGGGGGCGAATCGATTCCCTGGTCATGAAGACCTTGTTTTCGTTGACTTCCCAAGCATGATAGCCGCCACCGTTGTAGATGCCCATCTGGATGCTGCCAAACTCCCCCGGGTATTTGGGATTGACCTTCTCGCGGTAGGCCTTATCGAGTCTACGGCCCAGCAGGACACCGAAGGTCAGGCCCATGTCTGCTGAGTTGAGGACCTCGTTCCTCTCGATGAACATGGGCCCCTCTGCCCGGTAGCGGTTGATGTGTTCTTCGTAGTCGAACCAGGGATTGTGGACCAGTCCCACCTCCAGGGAGGGATTCGTGAGGATCCGTGACTCCCATGGCAGGATGAATTGGGCATAGAGATACTTGAGGCGTACCTTCCAGTCCCCACTATCGTCTTGATGCTGATCGAGCGTTATGCGTGCATGGAACCAATCGGTGGGACGAAACTTCAAGGTGACGTATCCCCGCGTGATCTGGAACCTGTTGGTCGAGATGCCCCTCTCTTTTTTGTATTCATAGCTCACATACCAGGTGATGCCGGGCTGGATGTTCATCCATTGTGCCACCCTGGACCATGGTGGTGCGTTCCGCTGCCGGCTCCTCTTGCTATGAGAGAAAGACGATGCGCCACTCGATCCTCGGGCGGGTCTGGTCTTGGTTGCAGCCGGCCGCTCTTTTGCCGGACCAGCGCCGGAACTGCCGGGAGCCGATGGCAGTGAGCCTTCTTTGCCATGGCGTGGGATTGGCGCGGCGACCTCGGCCTTTGCGGGGCGCGAAGCCGGCGAGGTTGCAGGACTGGTGGCATCACTCGTGTGGCCATCGGCAGACAGGCGGACGTTCTCTCTGCCGCCCTCTGATCCCGAGACAGACGCATCAGGAGTCGGTCCGGATCGGGGTCGGTCTGGAGACGTATCCGGAGATGCAGTCTTTCCCGCCCTCTGGGGCGGGATCGCGCCTGCAGGTGAGAAAGCCAGCAAGGCGGTGGTCAGGACTGTAATCTGGACTGTGGTCAGGACCCTGTTGATGACCCGAGCGACATGGTGTTTTGACATGATGTTCCTCGTGGCTTTCGGTTCGCCCTGCCGGCGCGGAGGCCAGGCCGCTGGACCGATGTCAGCCAGGCTTCAGGGACAGATCGGTCCCAGACGGCTCTTTTTGGATCGACGGAAAGAACGCGGAAGATCGTTCGTCTCCGTCTCATGCGCCGCCAATGTGCCCTGGCTCTGTTAAGAATCGATGAAGATCCCGTGAGAATCGGATGAATTGATCACGGAGGGCAGATGCATGGAGAAGGTGCTTCCTTGGCCCGGACTGCTCGTTACCTCCACACGGCCTCCCTGGAGGAGAACGATGTGTTTGACGATGGCCAGCCCCAGTCCGGTCCCTCCGAGTTTTCTGCTTCGGGCCTTGTCCACACGATAGAAACGCTCGAAGATGCGTGCGTGGTGTTTTCGAGGGATCCCGATACCGTTGTCTTCGACTGAGAGGACGACTTCGGGCTCGCGTCCCTCGTGGGCATCGAGTCGGGCTCGTATGATCACTGGGCCGCCCTGGTCGCTGTACTTGACGGCGTTGTCCAGGATGTTGATCAACGCCTGTTCCAGGAGCCTGGCATCTCCTGAGACCAGCAGGTTCCTGTCGACGTGCGTTTCCAGGCAGATGTCTTTCTTTTCTGCCAAGGGGCGGCAGGCAAGGACAGCAGCATCGACAAGGGTGGAAACCTGGATGGGATGGAATTCAGAAGCGGACTCGGGTGGCCTGCCTTCGAGACTGGACAGAGTGAGGAGGTCGGCCACGATGGTTTCCATCCTGTCGGCCTGTGATGCGATGATCCGGCAGAAACGGCGCGCATGTTTCGGATCGTCGAGTGCCCCATCCAACAGCGTCTCGGAAAATCCTTTGATGGCGGTGATAGGGGTTTTCAGTTCGTGGGATACGTTGGCGACGAAGTCTCGTCTGACCCGTTCCATGTGCCTGAGCATGGTGACATCGGCCAGGACCATCAGAAGGCCCTGCAGATTTCCATCGGCTGAATCGGTCATGATCCTGCAGTGGGCCAGGATGGTCATGCCCTTGCTTCCCATGTTCGATAGTTCCGTGTCGGACGGTGCTCCACTGTCCAGGGCATTGCGCGCCATGGCCTGGAGCTGGGGGCTGCGGACCAGTTCTTCGAGGAAGCGTCCAGCCACCGCTGCGTCCGGAATCTCCAGGAGCGTTCTGGCAGCCTGGTTTATCATGACGATGCGGCCGTCGCGATCCAGGGCGAGCACGCCTTCTTCCATGCTTTCCAGGACAGCGGCGAGTTTTCCGCGCTCTTGTTCGATGGTCACCATCCGTTGGTGCATCTGGCGGGCTGCGTCGTTCAGCGCTCGGGACAGCACGGAGAATTCTCGAGATGGTCTGCCCGTCAGGGAAATGCTTGGCAGTGTGCCGTCACCGGACTGGTTTTCGATCTGTCGGGTCAGTTCCTCGATGGGCTTGGTGATGCGACGTGAGATGAGAAAAGTGAGCAGGGCTGCCAAGGCCACTGCCGCGAGTCCACCTGCGAGGATTCGTCTGCGGACGTGATCCAGCGCTGCGTTGATGGTCCCCAAGGGCTGGGCCGCACGCACCACGGCGATGATCCGACCATGGTCGGACAGGGGCACGGCCACATACATCATGTTTTCCCTGAGAGTGTGGCTGAAGCGAATGGATCGGCCCCTTCGACCTGCCAGGGCGAGACGGACTTCCGGCCGGTCGCGATGATTGTCCATGGTATCGGGCGATCGCTTCGAGTCACACAAGACCTGGCCGTCGGCTGCGATGATGGTGATGCGTGTGTGGATGAGATGACCCGTTCGCCGGCAATAATTCTCCAGATTGGTGTGATGCTCTCTCCCCGGGAGTCGTCGTGAGACCCGTTGGGCCACCAGGTGTGCCTTGGCGTCGAGATCACTGGTGACCTGGCCAAGGTGGGAGTCACGAATCGGTCCGGCCGCCAGCACCACCGCGAGGACCAGGGAGACAATGGTCACCAGCAGATAGGACGGAAAGAGTTTCCAAAACAGGCGCCTCTGTGCCATCGTTCGCTCCCCGGATTGGCTTCTCAGACCTTCTCTGCGAACCGGTAGCCTACGCCCCGTACCGTTTGAATGTATCGGCTCGCATGACCCAGTTTCCTCCTCAGGCTCATGACGTGCACGTCCACCGACCGTTCCGTCACCGGATATTCGGACCCATGGACCCCATCGACGATCTGGGTTCTCGTGTAGGCCCAGCCGGGGTGACTGGCAAGGAAGTACAAAATGGCAAACTCGGTGTGGGTCAGTTCCACTGTTTGGTCAGCAAGCCGCACCAGGTGTCTGCGCCGGTCCACGACCAGGTCGTGAACGCGAAGGACCGACCCATCGTCTGGTTCAGGACGATTGTGGCGCCTCCTGAGGACCGCCTTGATTCGGGCGAGGAGGACTTTCGGGCTGAAGGGTTTGGTGACATAGTCGTCGGCACCCAGTTCGAGTCCCGCCACCATGTCGCTTTCCTCGGACTTGGCGGTGAGCATCACCACGGGAATTGACGTGGTATCTGGTGACTGTTTGAGGCGCCGACAGACTTCCATGCCATCCAGTCCCGGGAGCATGATGTCGAGGAGCACCAGGTCGGGCAGGAGTTTCCGGGCCATATCCAGACCCTGCTCTCCGCTGGCAGTCACCTCAGTCTTATAGCCTTCCTGCTCCAGGTTGTACCGAAGCAATTCCGCCACATCATCTTCATCTTCGATCACCAGAACCATCTTGGCAGACACTGTGCGCCTCCAGTGCGGCATTTTCCAGTGGACGCTAGCTTTTGTTCCAAGGACTGCTACGGCGTCTCGTAGGCACCGATATCCGGGGCCTGTCCCTGGTAGTCCAGAGACACCCCTTGTCCTTGAGTAAAGTCCAGGGATTGATCCAGGGTGATGGTCTGACTGGTGACGTCTACGGACACCACCCTGGCCCTGGTCTCTGTTCCTTCGAGTCGAATCACATCTCCCGTTTCACCGGGAATCTGGAATCCATCGGAGAACCATCGAGAATCGTCCACTGGGACAGTTGAGCCTGATCCGCTCTGGCGTACATGGGTCAAGAAGACGCCCATGTCCACCAGGGGGCTTTGCGGGTTGAGGTGGAAATCCAGGGAGTCGGCATCCAGGAATTCCGGATTGGTCTCCACCGTGCCCTCCACGAGGTCTGGATAGTTTGTTTCCCACCAGGAGATGGGGTGCTGTTCGTCCCAGCCGGGACTTCTCCAGCCGTAGATCAAGAGCCAGGGTGAGCCCACTGTGGTTTCGTCGTAATAGATGCAGTTGGCCAGGAGGAAAAACGCGTCCAGACGGGCTGCCATGATCTGGACGGGTTTTCCGTCCAACACGTTCACCCACCAGTCCCAGCGTTGGTCATTGGCCACGAACGCACTTTTCGCAAAAATGTTGTTCGCCAGCACGTTGTCTTCCATGGTATCGCCCCGGGCGATTTCCAGGCCGGCATAGTCCGTTCCGTAGAAGACATTGTGACAGATGCGGTTGCCCCTGTTGTGTCGCGCTTCCTGTCCGTACAGCGCCATGCTCAGGCCCGGCCCCACCGTCGAGTGGAAAATATTTCTTCGGATGATGGTGTCTTGGCCTGCAAACTGAATTCCTGAATAGGGCGCAGAATCGCCTGAAGACGGGACGTAGGCAAAATCGTTCTCTTCGACCAGGTTGCGTTTGGTGGCATCGTAGTCGGAGACCCCCGACTGCCCGTCGCAGTCATAGATTTCTCCGATCTTTTCCTCTTCATTATAAAAGGAGTTCCCTCGGACGATGTTTTCATCCCCGCAACGAATGGCCCAAAGGGCATGACCTGCATTTCGGAAGGTATTGCCCTGGATCACGTTTCGGTCGGCATCGATGAGCGCCATGGCGTCCTCGGGACTGTCCTCCAACCGGTTGTTCACGATGCGATTGTAGGTGGCCCTCCGGAGCCAGATACCAGACTTGGAGCCCGCCCCTTCCTCGGTGGCTCCGAGAAAGGCGTTGTCTCGGATTGTGCAATGATGCGACTCGTCGAGTGCGACCCAGCGCATTGTCTGCTGCACCACCAGGCCCTGGACCACGACGTATTCCAGGCCGGACAGATCGAAGGCGGGTCGCAAGTCGCCCGAGAACAGTGCCTGTTCTCCAGGCTGGGCGGCGAAGATCAAGGGAGCATCCTGCCTGCCGGAGTTTTCAGGTTTGAGCTGCAGGTTGTATTCGCCCTCGCGAAGGACCACCACGTCCCCGGCAGCGGCCTGGGCGGCGGCGTCGGACAGACTCTTGTAGGCCCGGTAGGAGCCGGCCCCGCAGCGTCTCGAATCCGGGGCGTAGTCCAAGCATTGATCTTGGTCCAGGGATGGGTCGACATACATGGTGGCTTCAGGGATGACGTAGGCGTCGGGATTGACGGAGCTGTCCCTGGTTCCGGTGTCCGGCTTTGCCTGGGCGTCGCTTGCTGCGTCGGAGCCGACAGGTCCGTCACCGGAGGCATCTGCCGTGGCAGGGCCGGAATCGTCACCGCATGCAGTCATGACCAGGATGGCCGAGGCTGTGATCCCGGCCATGATGTGTCTGTGCTTTGTCCCGATTCTTAACATCATGAGTCGGCTCCTTGGCTCTGCCGGGATGGCATCTCCCTCCATCCTCCGAGGCGACGCGCATCATTTTTCTCCAGAATGCCTGTTCCCCAAACGACGATGATGCTTGTCAGATTGTTGCATTGTCTGTCTCGGCGAATCAAGAAGGTTCGCACGACGAATCCGTCTCCCATCACTGTCGCTGTGACTCGTTCCATCGCCGTCGGCATGGGCCGCCGCCTGCCGCTGCGCTCACTTGGAAGGCGGACAGAGGGCCGCCCGGAGCAAAAATACGTTGAAGTCTTTTCCTGTGCGCCAGTCTTGCGGTATGGCGTCGGGATCCCCGATGGGCGGCGTGGGATCGATGCCCGTCATGGGAATCGTCACCTCACCGCCACGGTAACTCCCTGAGACCAGCGGTTCGTGGTAGAGGTCCTGGACCGATCGGATGTCGAACTCGGTCCCCTCTGGAAGGAGGCTGGAGAGATCCACTGAGACCTGGTCCAGTCCTTCCCAGTTGTAGACGATGATGTGTGCCCTGCCCGGTTCGTACTCGTTGGGCAGGATGACGATGAAGTTTTTTTGGGGTGGCTCAGACAGGTACTCGTTGTTTGGGTAGTCGGATGGATCGAGGCCCTGGAGCTGTCCGATGAAGGTGTTGTCCTGGATGGTCACGTCACTCCATTCGCGCTGGAAGATGGTCAGCCCCACGAAATAGTTGCCTTTGAGACTGGCCCCCTCGTTCGCCGTGTCCCATCCGAGACGGACGTCTCGGCCTCCCAGGTCCAGGGCCCATCCGTAGTTGTCTTCCAGGACGATGTCCTTGACGATGTTGGTGCCATCGTGGCCCACGAGGCATCCATCCACGAGTTTTCCTCCGGGCGCTCCGTTGAGGAACCAGACATTTCTACGAATCCGGTTGTGGTAGACATAGTTTCGGTCCGTGGAGCTGTAGTCGTGGATGCCCGATCCGTAGGCGTCGAAGATCACGTTGTCTTCGATGCGGATGATGCTGTCTCTGTTCGTGAGGTAGATATGGTGGCCGTGTCCGCGGTCGTCACCAAGCCACCCGTTGTTGTAGAAGATGGAGCCGTAGAGCAAGATGTCTGTGCCTTCCTGGTGCCCGTTGTCGTCGAGTTGGCCACCCGAGATCCCCGTGCCCACGTCGTGTACCACCAGGTTCGCCAGGAGGACGTGGTCGCCTCCCACGTAGATTCCCGTGGGCCTCGACGAGCGACGATCGGGATCGCTGTTCGTGATTTCCAGGTCCTGAACCACGATCCATTGGTGCCATATCTGCAGAACGGGATCGCCGTCCGATCCCCTTCCATCGAGAATGACACGGTCGCCCGGCCAGGCACGCACCGTGATGGGCGCTCCTTCCTCACCGTCGTACTTGAGTACGAACGTGCCCTGGTAGCGGCCCTCGTGTACCCAGACGGTGTCTCCCGGAGCCACGCCTGGCGGGAACTTGAGGCCGGTCTGCAAGTCCCATGGATGCTCCAGGCTGCCGTCCCCGTCTGGGCTGCCTTCAGGCGTGACGTGGAACCCTGACGTGGCATCCACGGAATCGCAGGCCGGCCAGGGCTGACCGGAATCAGGATCGGACCAGCCGCTGTCTGGTGCGGCCGATGCATCGGCAGGACCGCCGGAGGAGCCGTGATCGCTGCATCCAGGTGCCAAGAACCAGAGCAGAAGAGCGGCTGTGGAGGCGGTGGCGGAACAGCAAAGGCCCCATTGTCTGCGGGCCGATCGGGCAAAGAGAGTCATGGTGTCGTCCTTGGTGGTTGATGTAACACATCATGGTATGGATGGATGAGCCATTGTACAAGCGCGTTGGATCATGACAAGGGTCGCAGACTATGCGGTCTCGTTTCTGCTTGCGACATAGGTTTCGGCACTATCGAGAAGGCCGTCGGCCAGGCGGCGGCAGGAAGAATGCAACGCGGCGGCAGGAAGAGTGCAGCGCGGCGGCAGGAAGAATGCGGCGCGGCGGCGGGAAGAGCGCCGCGACGAACGAGGATTCCAATGTCCATCCAGGACTTGACGGAAATGTATCGAGTGCCACCATCTCTCGGTTGGAGATCCTGGAAACGGGGTGCGTCCCCGTTCCGGGTTTGGCAGCATAAGGAGGCATGAGCCATGAAGAGAATGTTTTGTTCGGGTGTCGTTTTCGCAGCGACCCTGGCCTTGTCGGCCTGCCAGGGGAACAAAAAGGAAGAACCCAAGGCTGCAGCGCCCAAGGCCCGTCCGGCTGCCGCCGGCAACCAGTCGGCTTCGGCCCGGACATCCGCCAGGCCCAGGGCCGTGGAGGTCCGGCCCGCTCGGACCGCCGGGCAGGCCAAGTCCCGCTGGACCATGAATTTCGATGCGGTCAAGCCCGGGAGTTTGCCCGAGAACCTTGACCCAAGGACTGGAAAATGGACCATCCTGCAAGACGCCCAGGCCAAGAGCGGCAAGGGCGTGGTGGCCCAGACCGCATCGAGTGACGATAGTTCTTTCAATGTGCTCCTGGTCAAGGATGGCACATACGGCGACCTGCGCATCTCTGTCTGGATCAGGGCGGTCCAGGGCAAGGTGGACCAGGGCGGTGGCCTGGTCTGGCGGGCCAAGGACGAAAAGAACTACTACGTGGCCCGCTACAATCCATTGGAAGACAACCTGCGCCTCTACTATGTCAAGGAGGGCCGCAGAAAAATGCTCACCGGTACGTCGCTGCGCCTGGATCACAAGGCCTGGCACCACATGGTGGTCACCATGGTGGGCGACCACATCACCGTGAGCCTGGACGGAAAGCAGTGGCTGGACTTCCACGACAAGACCTTTTCCGAGCGTGGCATGGTCGGCCTTTGGACCAAGGCGGACGCCAGGAGCCGGTTCGACGATTTTTCTGTGGCATTCATGGCCCCAGGGAAGCGCGATGCGCGGGCCAGCCTTCCCAGGGCCGGCCGGCCGGCCCTGGCCCGAAAGCCTGGTCGTAAAACACCGTCTCCTGGAAAAGCTGGTGCCTCGAAATAGGAGTCGGTGGGGCAGGTCGCCTGTGCGACCAAGGCTCTGTAGGCGATGTATTGGGGCTCGTCCTGGGCGGCATCGGCGGATCGTGTATTCGATGGAACGACGGGGCAGCGGAGCGACAGCGCGGCGGAGCGACTGCACTCCGGCACGATGGCGGCAGGTCCCTGTCTACTGGAGATCGATTCTGTGATTGCCCGAGGGGATGTCCAGGCTGACGACCCCGGCGTTCCACTGGAACGTCGTTGCCTGGCCGTCTAAGAGCACAGAACCCGGCTCGTCGGTGCAGCGCAGTCGTACTGTTGTCTGCGCGGTGCTGTGGAACAATGCATAGCGGGGAGCCGACGTGTTGGGTTGGGGTTCTGTCCTGGCATAGAAATCCGTGGGCTGGTCGGCATCGATCAGGATCTGCCCTCCTTGTGCAAAGTGCGTGACGGCCCGGCCGAAAAAGGCCACTGGGTCTTCGGGCATGCTGCCGGCCATGTCCCCTGTCAGATCGTATCCGTGGAATCCGGTCAAAGGACCATTGGTGCGATTCCAGATCACCAGGGCAATGGTCTGGCCGCCTGTTTCGATGACTGCCGCTTCGGCCTGGGCAGTGGACCAGGACTGGGCCGTGATGGCATCGGTGAACGTGAGTGCCACCAGGGACCAGGCGGACTGGCCCGTGATCTGTCGGTGGATCCGGTAGCCGAGCTGGTAGGATTCGAAGTCGGAGTTGTATCCGCCACTGTCGAGTTTTTGTTCCGGGACGAACCAGGTCTCCTCGACCTGGTTGGTCCAGGCATCGTGGGACAGATCCGTGACTCCCAGGATGGGGGCGGCATCCTGCGGTGTGATGACGAAGTGGTGATCGTCGATGGTGGTGAAGGGATTTTCCAGGCGCCGATCCTTGTAAGTGTAGGTCCGGTTGATGGATGTGGGCGGATCGGACCGATAGCTGTGCAGGAGCCAGTGGTAGGTCACCTGGGCGGTGGCATCGACGGTGTCGCGCACCAGGAAGATGTCTGGTCCGAGCCCCACCACTTCCCTGGTCCAGTCGCTGAGCGCCGGGTGATCGATCATGGGCCCCGGGTCGGCCAGGAGATCGAAATAGGAGTCGTCGGCCACCAGGGCTTCGGCCGAGGCCCAATGGGCTGGATCCACCGCCGCCATCCATTGTCTTTGGCCTCCGTACTGGTCCGAGTCGTCCACGAGGATCAGGTTGTGTTCCTCGGCAGTCTTGAAATAGGAATACCCCAGGTCGGTGACATAGGGGACACCGGCCCTGTGCAGGATGAAGTGGCCCGCGTCGGGCTGTTCGTGCCCGCCATAGTAGGCCCCGCTCTTGAGGCTAAAGTAGGTGGCGTCGTCGTCCCAGGAGGAACGCCAGGCAAAGATGCCCTTGAACGGAAACATCCGCCAGGTGGGCAGGCTGGTGGGGTTCTGGGCGGTGACCTGGGAATCGTACCAGAGAATGGACATGGCGGTCAGCGAGGGCCAATCCAGAGACTCGGCCATCCATTGCGCTAGGCCGTCTCCAAGGCGGTGGGCCAACCAGGCCTGGATGGTGCGGGGCGGTTGGTAGTGTTGGGTGGGACAGTCCCCAAAATTGGCCACGCCACCGTAGTTGTCGTCACCACCAGGCAGGATCGAATAGAGGTCCCATAGAATGGATTTCGAAAACCAGGGGTTGGCCTCGGCTGTGTTGCCGCCCTCGGCCTGGTCCTGCATGTCCAGCCAGCGAAACAGATTCATCTGTCCGTAGGAGTGGTAGGCAACCCCCTCGTTGCTCGAGCCGTCTGGCTCGAAGACTGTCAGGATGTTGGCCAGGTTCGCTTCGGTGCGTTCCACCAGCGGCAGCCGGACATGGTCTGGTACCTCGTCGGCCAGTACGTATCCCACGGCTGCGATGCCTTCATTTTGGATCCAGTAGTGGTTGTTGGTCATGGTGACGAAGCGGTGCCAGTCGAAGTCGTCGTAGCGAGCCGCATGGCGCTGGGCGAAGAGGGTGGCTCGCTGGGCGAGGTCCTGGCGGACTTCCCGGCGTTGGGCCGGGGTGAGGGCGTCGTAGTGCCAGTCGTAGACGGCACTGAGGGCGGCGAGAAAATGGCCCCATGTCAGGTCTTCATTGTTGAACGGGGTGTTGTCCAGGTCCCAGTTGGGATAGCGCAGCATGGCGAAAAAATAGGTCCAGAGCAGGTCGTCATAGGGCTGGTTGGGATCGAGGAGCTGGATGAGCCCCAGGTTCATGAGCCTGTCGGCGTAGGACCGGATGTCTTTGCCCGGGCCGGGATCCGGGATGGGGTCGTCGTAGTTTTCCGCCTTGTGGAGCATGGCCTGCCATATTTCGTCGTAGGCGGGGTCCTGGGTCCTGGCCTGAAGCGCCGGCAGGTCCTCTGCGGAGAAAAACAGGTGGGGATGGGTGGGGAGGCGAAACTCGAATCCCACCTGGGCCTGGTGGTCGGCGCTGTGCGCCGTGACCGTCCAATGTCCAGGAGGCATGTCGGCGGTGAGTGCCATGGGGGTCACGGCCTGCCATCGAAGTGGGTCTTCGCTGCGTTCCATGGGGATGTTCCTGGTGGTGCCGTCCGCCAATTCGATGGTGACGGTCACCGGGGCGTTCTGGCCCGGCGTGGTGACTTCCAATGCCAACTCATCCTGAGGAAAGTAGTAGTCGTCTCGAGTGGGGGTGATGATGTTGAGGTCGCGTGATTCCGGCGCGCCCACATCCCATCCCGGCACCATGGCATCGAAGAGGTCCGTGATCTCCTCGGCATGGGCGGCGGCCATCCAGAGCATTCGGTACCTGGGCCCGCCCTGGGCACTGTAGCCGTAGGAGTCGAAGAGGATTTCGTCCGATGGGTCGGCCGACGTGCGCACCACGCCCCGGCCGCTCAGGAGCATGCAGCCCACGCCACGATCCGTTTCAGTGTCGTGCAAGACCAGCCAGCGCATGCTCGTGTCCCAAACTTTGTCGGCGGTTTCAGTGCCGCGGCTGTCGGAGATCATCTCGTCGTAGCTGCCTGTGAGATACAGGCTGCGTGCGCTGTAGGCCTCACTGGAAAAGGCCAGGCCCTGGGCCTCGCTGTTACTCGACGAAGCCGAGAGCACCTCTTCCAGGAAGGGCCAATCTCGAAACATGCGGTAGGTGAGCGTGAGTTCGTGGGGCAATGGTTCGGTCAGGTCGGGCCATCGAAAGCCCAGGGCCGTACTCAGGCCCGAGCCGTCTGAGTCCCAGGTGGCTTGCCCAGGCGGTTCGGATTCCACGTTTCTTGGATCGAAGGTCTCCTGCCTGGTCTCCAACTGGTACGAGTCAGCGAATCCCGCGGCAACGGTCCAGTCTTCACCCGAGAGGATGAGGCCGCTCGAACCGTCGTCTCGTCGTCCCCGAAGCAGCCTGCCGCTGGATTC
>CAZIJS010000077.1:5101-16794 GCA_964539505.1 uncultured Myxococcales bacterium | reverse complement strand
TTTGTGCAGGTCGACGAGCAGCCATCGCCATCCACGACATTGCCGTCGTCACATTCCTCGTGGCCGGCCCAAACGAATCCATCCCCGCAGCTCGCAGAAACGCAGTTGTCCAGACAGTCGTCGGTGTTGTCTGCGTTTCCGTCGTCGCAGTCTTCGCCATCTTCCACGACGCCATTGCCGCAGACTGCAGGTTCTGCGCTGCACGTGGAGCTACAACCATCTCCATCGACGGTGTTTCCATCATCACATTCTTCATGACCGGCCCAGACGTATCCATCACCACAACTAGCCGCCACACAGGTGTCCAGACAGTCGTCGGTGTTGTCTGCGTTACCGTCGTCACATGCCTCGTGGCCGGCCCAGACGTACCCGTCACCGCAGCTCGCAGCCACACAGGTGTTCAGGCAGCCATCGGTGTTGTCACTGTTGCCGTCGTCACATTCCTCGCCCGCATCCAGGGTGCCGTTTCCGCAGGAAGCCTCAATGGTGCAGGTGGAACTGCACCCGTCACCACCCTGGGTGTTGCCGTCGTCGCATTGTTCGTGCCCGGCCCACACATACCCGTCACCGCAGCCCGCCGCCACACAGGTGTTCAGGCAACCATCGGTGTTGGTTCTGTTGGCATCGTCACATTCCTCACCTGCCTCCACGGTACCGTTTCCGCAGACAGACTCCACACGGCAGGTGGCACTGCACCCGTCACCGTCTTGTGAGTTGCCGTCGTCGCATTGTTCATGCCCGGCCCACACATACCCGTCACCGCAGCTCGCGGCCATGCAATTGTTCAGGCAGGCATCGGTGTTGGTTCTGTTGGCATCGTCACATTCTTCGCCCGGCTCCACGGTGCCGTTCCCACAAGTAGGCTGACACTCCGTGAAATTGAGATGGTAGTCTCCCGTTTCCTCATAACCCGACACGATGACTGAATAGGTGCCTGCCTGATACTGCCGGCACATGAAGCCGGACTGGAGATGTCCCTGGTAGTCGTCGTTGTACTGGCAGAACGCTGTACCCTCCGGGCAGCCCGACACGACAGCCAACTGGGTGTCATAGGCCGAACCGAGCAAATCAATCTGGAGATAGGTATCCTGGGTCAGAGTGAAACTATGGACTTTTTCAGCCGCCTCAGGTCCCTCCCAACAAGACACCTCTGTGCTTTCCGCGATGTCGTCCCTGGCGCCCTGGGTCGTGCCCAACACCGTCATGCTGGAGCCGCTGCCTGGGGTCAACGAAGACAGGTCCACCGAATCGCCGGGGCAAACCTCTCCCACCGGACAGTCTGTCTGGCATTCGGTGAGGTTCAAGGCAAAATCACCCGTATTACCGGCAAATCCGGCCACGATGATGGAATAGTCTCCGGGCTGGAACTCCCGGCAGACGAAGCCGGAGAATAAGCCCGAGTCATAATCATCATTATAAATGCAGAAATTGCTTCCACCTGGGCATCCAGCCACCACCGCCATCTCTGTGTCGTACCCAGAACCCTCCAGGTCGATCTGCAGGGACCGGGGAACATCGAGATGAAATGCATAGACCCGCTCGGGAGCATTGCCGCCCTCCCAACAAGACACATCGCTGGTCTCGGTGATGTCGTCTGTGGCATCCACGGTGGATCCGGTCACCTGCACCGTGGCTCCGCCGCAGGTGTGGATGGATCCCAAGTCCAAAGATTCCCCCGGACAGGTGTCATTCGCTTCGCAGTTCTGCTCGCATTCATCGATGTGAAGACTGTAGGCGCCAGTATCCCCGTTGTACCCAGAAACGATGACCGAATAGGTCCCGGCTGGAAAAAGATGGCAGTCGAACCCCGATTGACTCGTCCTGGCATAGTCGTCGTTATACAGGCAAAAGTCGCCCCCGTCGGGACAGCCGGACACAATCGCCATCTGGGTGTCATAGGCCGAACCCTGCAAATCGATCTGTAACGCCCTGGGATGGTCCAGCGTAAAACTATAAACCACCTCAGGGGCGTCTCCCCTCGTACCCCAACATCCAACCGCACTGCTCTCGTCGATATCGTCTGCCGCCCCCGCCGTGGTCCCAGTCCAGGTGTTGCCCTGCCCAGAGCACCTCGTCAGTGCAGAAAGATCGAGTTGCTCTCCGGGACAACTCTCCTGCTGTGCCCTGGCGCCTACGCCCCAGAGCATCACCAGGGCCAGAACCGAACCAAATACAGAACGTCTCATGCCAACCAACTCCTTTCTTCGAGTCATAACGAAACAGGCAACGAAACCGCGAAAAGAGTCACTGGGCCCACCGGCCCGCCCTCCTTTGACAAATTTCGCAAAATATGCACCGTTGAATATGGCACGCATATCGAAATTTCGCAACCATCAAAGACAACGAAGGACCTAGGGCGCAAGCGAATCCATCAAACGCCCCCCCACAGAATCCAGGTGCAAACTACGGCCGCACCGGCCCAATGGGCAGGCCCTGGTCGTCAAACAGGCGCACGTAGCAGTCGTTGCGGAAACCCGAGTCATCGTCCCAAGCCCATACAACCACGTAGCTCCCGTCGCGCCTTGCTGCCATATCCGCGTCGGAGAAAAAATGATCCGGCGAAGCAGGCACAGCACTCACAGAACTCGTGGTGCTGGGCGTCGTTGCCTGGGCCGCATAGGTCTGGAGATGAAATTCCCCATTGCTCCAACCGGTAATGGCCAGGCCAAATCTCCCGTCAGAAAAGACAGCAAGGGCAGCGTCCCCCAAGGCATTCAGACCCGGCGCCGCATCGAATTCCTGCGTCACAGGCTGACCTGAACGGGAAAAGACCCTGGCGCGGTGACTGGAGGGCACCGTCGCGTCAATGGGATAATGTGTCCAGAGCACCACGAAATCCCCGTCGTCTGCCATCCCCACTAGTGGATAGCGATTGCCATCCACAGTGTCCACATGGAACGTATTGCCCACTGGATCGCCGAAACTGTCATAGACACGGGCATCGATGTCCGTATCTGTTTCCGCCCCATACATTCGGGACCAGGCAACCACCAAGGCTCCGCTACGATTCATGGCCAGGTCACATTCCCGGACAAGGTTGATTTTGTCATCACTGTCCACCAACGCCACGCTTCCCAATAGATTGGCACTTTCATCGAACGCACCCGTCTTGACCATCGAATAATCGGAATCCCTCGTGACCCAGGCCACGACCAGGCGCCCCGATTCCTCCATGCCCATGGCCGGGCTCCAACTCACTTCAGACAACACCCGCGCCCCCGTTGGATTGCCCTGGATATCGTAGCGCTGGATCGCCACGTGGGAGAAATCAGACTGCGTGTCGGCTTGCTCCCATGCCACTGCGAAAGCACCGTCTGGCGCCATGGCCACGGCCAGGTGCGCATAGGTGGAAAAGGTCTCGGCATCGTTGACCTGAAACGCAGGCCCCAGGGGCCGGCCCTGGGCATCGAAGAGCCGCGCATAGATGTCAAAGGGCGCGATGGCAGATCCACTGCTGCGCCATGCCACCACGAAATGCCCGTCCTCGGCCACGGCCACCTTGGGCAACTCCTGCCACCCATCCCTGGCCTCGTTGATCCGGGCCTCGGAAAAACGACAGTCGTCGGAACAGCCAGAGGAAAAATCACCCTCGCATTGCTCCCCTGCAACAGCGTTCACGTGACCGTCTCCGCATTCTGACACCGTGCAGTCGCTGTCACAATCCGCAGTATCAAGTCCGCCCGAATCACAGTCTTCCCCCGGATCGACGATCCCATCCCCGCAGCCACCCGAATCCGTGCAATGAGACGTATCGTATCCGCTGCAATCCTCACGGCACCACAGGGCACCGTAGTCGAACCCAAAGTCTGCACAGGTCCGCCCTCCCAGATCCTCTCCGTCACAGACTTCCTCTCCCGAAATACGATTGTCCCCGCAGATGTCCGAATGGCAGTTGCTGGTGTCGAAATCCAGGCAATCGTCGGCACAGACCAGCGTTCCCCTCGTGAATCCAAAATCCCCACAGGTCCTGCCGCCCACCTCGGTGCCGTCACAGACCTCTTCCCCTGACACCAAACCGTCCCCACAAAGAGCCCCGGAACATCCCGAGGCATCCAGCCCCGAACAATCCTGCCGGCAGGCCAACTCCCCCTCTCCCAACCCCAAACTACCGCACGTCTGGCCCGCCAGATTCCGCCCGTCGCAGACCTCCCCGCCCGTCATCACCCCGTCCCCACAAATGGGTCGACAGTCCGAGGGCTGCCCCTCACAGATCCAGCCCGCCTCGATGACGCATCCAGCCGAACAACCGTCGCCATCGAGACTGTTGCCATCGTCGCAGGCTTCACCACTGTCGAAACGCCCGTTTCCACAGGCCGGCCCGTCGACGAACTGCACCATGCAGCCGCCAAGCGGCCAGAAAACCAGGCCACACAGAGCCGACACGATCATGTTTTTCCGATTCATTGGCACCCCGTTGGCGCATCCCCGCCGCAACCGCCACAACAACCGACCAGAACCTCTCTTTGGAACAAGTCGCACCTCAGGACGTCGCCTGGCAACAACCGACTTTCGGCCGAAAAATCAGGCCATCACCATTTTCTCACATATTTTGTAAAAATAGCATATCACCCGCTCCCAAGGAAGGCCCCAGGCAAGACATCTCCCTCCAAATCGTCGGGAAAAGGACCTTGCACATCCGCGATTTCGTTGGCATAAAGACAAATCCTCGTGCCAGGCATCGCAGGGTCGATGCCCTTGCAGCCGAGGCGAACCAGACCTGGCTCTGCAGATTGGCAGGTCCACCAAAGCAACGAACAGAAAGGCATGACCATGTCGCGGTCCCGGACGAAAACGTACGAACCCCAACATATCGAGACGAAGTGGTATCGTTATTGGATGGACAACCGTCTCTTCCACGCCGACGCATCATCGGAGAAACCATCTTTCTGCATCGTGCTGCCTCCGCCAAACGTCACCGGGGTCCTGCACATGGGCCACGCACTCACTGCGACCATACAGGATTCACTGGTCCGATGGCGCAGGATGGCCGGAGACAATGCGCTGTGGCTTCCGGGCACGGACCACGCCGGCATCGCCACCCAGGTCATCGTGGAGCGCCAGCTCCGCAAAGAGGGCCTGAGCCGTCACGATATCGGCAGGGAGAAGTTTCTGGAGCGTGTCTGGAAGTGGAAAAACGAACACGGCAAGCGCATCGGGGAGCAGCACCAGGCCCTCGGAGCATCCCTGGACTGGGACCGCGAATGTTTCACCATGGATGAACAGCGGTCCAAGGCGGTGCGCGAGGCCTTCGTCCGTCTCCACGAAGAGGGGCTCATCTATCGCGACTACCGATTGATCAACTGGTGCCCCAGCCCCTCCTGCCGAACCGCCCTGTCCGACCTGGAGGTGGAACACAAGACCGTGGCAGGGCATTTCTGGCACATTGCCTATCCCGTGGTGGACAGCGACGAAAAGCTCGTCGTGGCCACCACCAGGCCTGAAACCATGCTGGGAGACACCGCCGTGGCGGTGCATCCCGAGGACGAACGCTACCGACATCTCATCGGCAAACAGGTGCATTTGCCACTCACTGACCGCACCATCCCCGTCATCGCCGACGATATCCTGGCTGATCCGGAACGAGGCACCGGCGCTGTCAAGGTCACGCCGGCCCACGATCCCAATGATTTCGAATGCGGACAACGCCACGGCCTGCCCCAGATTTCCATCCTCGACGAGCAGGGCCGCCTCACCGATGTCGTGCCCGAGCCCTACCGAGGCCTCCTGGTAGAAGAGGCGCGCAAAAAGGTAGTGGCAGACCTCAAAGACCAGGGATATCTCCTCGACGTCGAAGACCACGAACACGAAGTGGGACATTGTTTCAGGTGCGGAAACATCGTCGAGCCCATGCTCTCGAAGCAATGGTTCGTTTCGGTAAACTCCCTGGCCAAACCCGCCATCGAAGCCGTAGAACAGGGTCGCACAACCTTCCATCCGGAAAATTGGACCAAGGACTATCTCCACTGGATGCGAAATCTACGGGACTGGTGTATCTCCCGCCAGCTCTGGTGGGGCCACCAGATCCCAGCCTGGCATTGCAAGGACTGCGGCGAAGTGACCGTGGCCAGGGAAACACCCGACAAGTGCGCACACTGTGGCTCAGCCAACATCGAACAGGACCCGGACGTACTGGACACCTGGTTCAGCTCTGGTCTTTGGCCGTTTAGCACCCTGGGATGGCCCGACCAAACCCAGGAACTCGATGCCTTCTATCCCACCTCCGTCATGGAGACAGGATTCGACATCATCAAGTTCTGGGTGGCCCGCATGATGATGATGGGACTCCATTTCATGGGAGACGTGCCGTTCCGCCGGGTCTACATCCACCGCATGGTGGTCGACAAGCACGGCGACAAGATGTCCAAGGTCAAGGGAAACGTCATCGATCCCCTGGTCATCGTGGAACGGTACGGTGCCGACCCGCTCCGCATGACTCTGGCCACCCTGGCCGCCCAGGGCCGAAGCATCAAGTTCGTGGAAGAAAAAGACGACCAGGGCCGGCGCTACCCCCAGGTGGAAACCTACAAACGATTCGGCAACAAGGTCTGGCAGGCGACTCTGAATTTCGCCCTGCCCCTGCTCCAAGATCTCGATGAGGTCGATCGACTGGACCAGGCAGTGGCCCAGGGCCCAATGGCAGGCCAAAGTGACGCGGATCGCTGGATCCTCAGCCGGCTCCAGGCAGCTTCCAAGGCGGTCGCTGAAGGTCTGGAAAACTTCAGGCTCAACGATGCCGCCCATGCCGTCTACTCGTTCTTCTGGAAAGAAATCTGCGACTGGTATCTGGAGATGTCCAAGCCGCGCCTCTACAAAAAAGACGGCGATGTGCCGGCCCGGCAGGTGACCCTGGCCACCCTGCGCTACGTTCTCGACCAGGCCCTCCGCCTCCTCCACCCATTCATGCCCTTTATGACCGAGGAAATCTGGCAACAGCTACCCAGACCGTCCCAGGCTCCCGAGAGCATCATGGTGGCCTCGTTCCCACAGCCCACAGACAGCCTGCGCGACGAAGAACTCGAGGCCCGAATGGACCGGATCCAGCAAGTCATCGGGGCCATCCGAAACATCCGCGCGGAAAACAACGTGCCGCCGGGCAAGCCGGTGGACGTCGTCCTGGCCGCCCCTTCAGCCGAGGTCCAGGCGGATCTGGAGGCTCGGTTGGAGCATCTGCGCAACCCCAACCTCGTCCGGCTGTCGAGTATCCAATTCGCCCGCCAGGACGAGGCCAGGCCGGAAGGCCCCGCAGGAGCCGCCGTGGTGGAAGGAATCCAGATTTTCGTGCCCCTGGCGGGCGTGGTGGACCTGGATGCAGAACGAAATCGGCTATCCAACAAGCTGGCCAAGGCCGGGAAAGACCTGGAACGCATGGAAAAGAAGTTGGCAAACAAAAACTTCGTGGATCGCGCTCCTCGAGAGGTGGTGGCCAGGGAACGCGAACGGTATGCACAACTCAAAGATGAAGTGGCCAAACTGGCCGCACACCTCGAAAGACTGGGCTAGCTGGCTGGGCAATGAAACATGTCCCACGAGTCGGCCAGAGACAACAAGGGATGTCGTCCATCCCCGCCAGGAGGAATCAGCAGATGAGCAAGCCCCCCTTGGACCAGGAACTCCATGAAATCGTCACCTTTGCCAGAGGAATCGCGCGGAGCGCCGGCCGTATCGCCCTCGCTTCCTACGGACATGCGAATCCCAGGGTCAAATACGACGAATCCCTGGTGACCGAAGCAGACCTGGCCGTCCAGGAACACATCCGCAAAGAAGTCCAAACCCAATACCCGGATCACCACTTCCTGGGAGAAGAAGCCCCTTCCCGCCGTGGCGAGGGAGACTGCCGTTACATCTGGGTAGTGGACCCTGTGGACGGCACTGCGGCCTTTTCCAGGGGCTATCCCATCTGGGGCGTGTCCATAGCAGTGCTCAGAGACGACAAGCCCGTGGTGGGTGTCTTTTTCATGCCCGCCACCTCGGAGATGTACAGCGGCCTGGCCGGCAGCCTGTCTCTCCACGACGACAGCCCCATCGAAGCCAGGGTGGACGAGACCCTGGACAACGAATCGCTGCTGCTGACCTACTCCAGGTTCCACAACGACTACACCACCAGCTTCCCGGGCAAGGTCCGCTCCTTGGGTTCCACTGCGGCCCACATCTGCTACGTGGCCAGGGGAGCTGCATGGGGCGCTGTTTTGAACAACGTGCACATCTGGGACGTTACCGCGGCCCAGGTGATCCTGGAAGCGGCCGGCGGCGAAATCCTGGACCTGGACGGCAACCCCTTCGATCCGGCAGAGTACCTGGAGTCCACCAGAATAGACCGTCCGCTCCTGGCCGCGGCCAAGGGCCAGCACCAGGCCATCCGGGAATACCTCGATCCCCGATGAACGAAGGAACCATAGAACGGGGGAGGCCCTCCATGAACCAAGACACCATCGACGCCTTGAAACTCCGCGCTGACGACAGCCTGCTCGTAGTCATCGACATCCAGGAACGCCTCGCCAGAGCCATGCCGCAGGTCCCCCTGGGACAACTCCTGGCAAACGCCCGTCGATTCATCGAGGCTGCCGACGCAGTCGGCATCCCGGTCATGGTCACCGAGCAGTATCCCAAGGGACTGGGCTCCACGGTTCCCGAAGTGACGCAGGCTCTCTCCGAGCTCTCGAACGAACCGACCCGCATGGAAAAGGTAGACTTTTCCTGTATGAACGTCCAAACGTTCCGAGACTGGATCGAAGCGACTGGGCGCAGGCACGTGATCCTCATCGGGATCGAGACACACGTCTGCGTCTACCAGACGGCCCGAGACCTGTCGGCCTCGGGCCGGGCCGTTCATGTTCCCCGTGATGCGGTTGCCAGTCGCCACGAGCAGGACTTCCTCACCGGCCTGAACCTCATCGAACGATCCGGAGGCATCGTCACCTCCACCGAGGCAGCCATCTTCGATCTCATGGAACGGGCCAAGGGCCCTGTCTTCAAGACCTTGAGTCCCCTGTTCAAATCCTCGTGATCGAAAACAAACCGCCCCGAGGTATCTGAATACCCACAATCAACTATTGGGGGGCTGATCTCCGCCGCAGGGCGGAAAGTCGAGGTAGAAGCCCGAGAAGGCCGGCGTGACCTGGGGATCGGAAGAGACGAGCACGACCTGGACCAGCATGAATCGGGAATCCGGCACACCGGCGGCATCCAAATCCACCGGAGATGTGTCGAAGGGGCCGAACCAGGATGCGTTGGCCAGATCGTCGATGCTGTCGGCGACCTTGATCCGGAGCCGAACGCTGGTTCCCGGGGGCTCGTTCTCACTCCAACCCAGGGTCTGCCAGTTAGTGGGCGGATCGGGTTCCTCGCAGCCGGACACGATCATGTTGTACCACCCCGAAGGCCTGACCACCGTGACCATGCCAAAGCCGGTAAAATCTGAGTAGGTATATGGATACAGCCCCACGGGGAAAGAATCCTGCGTGCCGTCTGCAAGGATCCTAGTGGCTGTCCCCTGGTCATAATCGTCGTTTCTACTCACCACCCAGCAGGCACCGTTTCGGTCGATGCCCACACCTATCGTGTTGTCCACCAGCTCACCTGCAATGTGATTCTGGATCTGCCAAGCACCGACTTCCTGCATGCTGTCCGCATCGAAGCGGCTCACCCAGCCGGCAGTGTGTGCGATCCAGACGGTGCCCTCCAGGTCCGGCGCAATCCCCCTGGTGGTGTCTCCCCGACCCAATCCGGAAAAATCGATAGTGGCAAACTCGTCTGTGGCCGGATCGAATCGAATGCCGGTGTTGCATTGCCAGCCTCCGAGCCAAATCCGGCCGTTGACGTCCACTGCAATTCCGTAGGCCCCGTTGCAGCCGGTTCCCTGGGCCACATTCACCTCCCGAACCAGGTCGCCGAAGAACGCATCCACCTCGGCCATGGTCCCGTCCGTGATACTCGTGAACCAGACGCGCCCACCTGGGCCAACGGCAGCTCCATAAGGATGCACACTCCCAAGGTTCACTGTCTTGGCGACGGAGCCGTCTTGTCCGTTGAGTTGCAAAGCTCGTTGCTCGCTGTAGAGCCCCACCCAGACGTTGCCTTCCGGAGAAAGATCCGGGTCGTTTCCAGCGTCGATGGCAAGGGCCCGAGGCACCCCGTTGTTGTTGCCCACCGGCACGGTCCAGATCAAACATTCATCGTCGTAGCCGGGAAACTCATTCGGATCGGTCACGTCGATGACCCCGTCTCCGTTGAGGTCCTGGGACGTGGTGATCTCACCGTCGCCGTTTCGATCGATGCAGTCTTCCAGCTTGTTGGCAAACTTCGTGACCGATCCCTGCATCCCGAAGGCCCGGTTGGCCACGTAGGCGTCTCCATGAAAATCGATGGCAGTCCGCGAAGGGCAATTCTGGCAGTCGTTGTAGGGATGGGTGGCTGGATAGGGCAACGCGGGAGTCGGCACACCGGCCACCCCCTCCATGATGCTCGGATATCGAGCCACCTCATGGCCCGTCTCCACGTCCAACTTCGAGACCGTGTTTTCACCGGAATTGGCGATCCAGGCATAGCCGAACTCCACGTGCTTCTCGTCCGGGACGAGCACCAGGGCACCCTCCAGGTTCTTATCCACGTTCTGCGAGTTGTCCTCGTCGGGGTGCATGGCATCTGAACCAATGTCGACTCCATCGCAGTACTTATTGTAATGATCCTCACATGCACCCCAACGCTCCCCATCGCAAATCATCTCCGATTGGTGGCAACTGCCGTCCAACCGGACATCCTGACCGGCCGGTCGGCACCCCACCCCGGCACCCAGGCTGCTGCAGGGACAGCCCGGTACGGGAACCTGACAACTATCCGTGTTGGGATCAGGGTCGTAGCAGTTCCCGGAATCCTTGTCACAGAGCCACATGAGCGGACAGTCCGCGTTGTCGGAACAAGACTTCGAATGACAGGTATGCGTGTTTTGCGTATCGCAAAACTGGCTTTCCCGGCACTCCTCGTCAGACTCGCATTGGATTTTCTTGCAATGGCCCGTGTCCAGCGTGTCACAAAACCAGCCATCCTCGCATTGATCATCCGACTCGCAGGCCGGACCAGTTGCGCTGCCGTGATCCGGACCACAACTCCATGCTCCAATCACCAGCCCAAAGAATGCCGGCACGATCCATTTCCAAGACATGACACACCTCCAGTCGAAACCAGTGGCCCGAGCAAAGAGATCCTCGGACACACCATGCGACCTGATTGGCCCTCTCCACCGAATTTCAACCCAAGTATACCAAGACCCATAAAATAATAGCACCCTCAAATTCCCGACTTTTCGACTCAGGCTGGGCCGGTTCTCGCGAAGCCGTCCCCCGGAGCGAGACCCGATGCCATGTCGCCCTCTCCGCCACGCAATGGTCATTCGGATTGGAGCCCGGAGTCAGCCCCGATGCCATATCGCCCTCTCCGCCACGCAACGAAGTCATGCCGGCAAACCCTCGCCAGTGACGCCTCGTCCACCATGCATCCACGCATGATCCGAGACACGACATCCAAGGGCATCTCGCCAGCGACAGCGCATCGGGTCTTCGCGAAGGGGGCGTCTGAACCGCGCTGCCCGAGCCTGCGAGGGATCAAGCGGTTCGGTCGAGGCGAGGTGAACCGGCACCGCCGCCAGGCTGGGCCGGTTCTCGCGAAGCCGTCCCCCGGAGCGAGACCCGATGCCATGT
>CAZIJS010000077.1:0-5001 GCA_964539505.1 uncultured Myxococcales bacterium | reverse complement strand
GTGAACCGGCACGGCCGCCAGGCTGGGTCGGTTCTCGCGAAGCCGTCCCCCGGAGCGAGACCCGATGCGCTGTCGCAAACGAAGACCTGACGAACACCATTGCCCAGCCCCGCGGCGACTGGTACAACCCCGGTGCACCAATACAGCCCTCGTTGGCACCGATACGATCATCGAGGGCAACGATACGATCATGCGCATCTCCATCGCCACCAAGATATTCGCCGGGTTCATCGCCCTCATGCTCCTCTTCGGAGGCGTCTCCACATACACCCTAGTGCGCATGCACGGCATTGGAACCGACCTGCGGGTCCTCAACCGCGTCTACCTGCGGCTAAACGAAACCTACGTGCAGCTCAACCTCACCATGACCGAGGTTCACACCCTTCAAAACAACCTGATCAACCTCCTCGACACCATGCCGGAGGGCCGCAACCCTGCCCTGGTGGTGCGATGGATCCGCATGGCGCGAAATCAACGCAGAAAGCGCCTGGCCCAGGCCATCCACCTCGCCAAAGGCGGCCTGGCCATCCATCCGCCGAGCCGGGACAAGGCATTCCTCCAGCGGCTGATTCGGGAACTGGGCCTTCTGTCCGACATTTTTCGGGCGACTGACTCCATGTACGACTCCCTTTTCGAAAAGCTGGGCTCCTCGGACAGAGGCCTGTCACCCAAGCTTCAGGTCACGGGATCCGGGCTGCGACGCCGTGAACATGCCGCCTTCACGCGCTTGCGCAGGCTCAGTTCGGCACTGAGACAACGCCTGTCCAACGTGCTCGTGCCCGCCGTTCTCAGGGCAGCCGAGCGCATCGAACGCACGGAAACGAGAGCGTTTTATGCCACCATGCTCTGGGTGACCCTGGCAGTGATCCTGGGCTTCGTCCTGGCGATCATGAGTCAACTCACGTTGCGTCCCCTCAGGAAACTGGCGCAAGATGCCAGGCGCGTCGGCCGTGGCGAATACGACGTCAAGATCGAAGTCTCGTCAGCAGACGAAGTGGGCATGCTGGGCCGGGAGTTCCAGCAAATGGCCGAGGCCCTCCGTGAACGCGAGCGCAGACTCATCGAGACCGAGCGCCTCGCAGCCCGCACGGAACGTCTTGCAGCCCTGGGCCACCTGGCAGCCCAGATCACCCACGAAATACGAAATCCTCTCTCGTCCATCGGCTTGAACGCGGAAATGATTGAAGAGGAACTCCTGGAGACAGGAAACGCCACTGAAGACCGGCTGGAATTGGTTCGAAGAATCCAACGCGAGGTGGACCGTCTGGCGGAGATCACCGAAGAATATCTCCAGTTCGCCCGCCTTCCCAGGCCCAAGTTGATCCTGGAGGACCCAGTCGAGGTCCTGGCCGCCACCTGCAGCCTCCTGGAACCGGAATGTGCCCAGGCCGGCATCGAGCTGCGCTTCGATCCGGGACGGAATCTTCCAAAAATCCTATTGGACGAAAACCAAATCCGGCAGGCCGTGATGAACCTGGTCCGCAATGCCAGGGAAGCCATGGAAAACAGCCATGGCAGCATCACGTTGCGGCTCCGCACCATCGAAGACGACATGGATGGACAGCAATTGGAAATTGCCATCGAAGACGACGGACCCGGCATCTCGGTCCAGGACATCGGCCAGATTTTCGAACCCTTCTACTCGACCAAGGAAAAGGGCACCGGTCTAGGCCTGGCCATCACGAACCAGATCGTCACCGAGCACCGTGGAACCATCCTCGTGGAGAACCGGCCCGAAGGCGGCGCCAGATTTCGCATCCTGCTCCCGCTCCGCCCAGAGGGCCCCAACGCACCGACGACCAGACCTCATTCGGAAACCTCGTAGCCGAAACCGTCACACCACGAACCTGGGAATGGACTCCCGAATCCGGGCCACCACTTCGTAATTAATGCTCCCGATGAGGTCGGCCAGGTCCTCTGCCGCGATCTCGGCATCTCCTTGACGCCCCAGGAGCACCACCTCGTCTTCCACGCGCACGTCGGGGATGTCTGTGACATCCACCATGATGAGATTCATGCAGACGCGTCCCCGAACCTGGGCACGGCGCCCCTTGACCAGCACGTATCCCAGGTTCGACAGCCCCCGATCGTAGCCGTCCGAATAGCCCACCGGCAGGATGGCCAGCCTGGTCTCCCTGGTCGTCAGGTACGTGCCGCCATATCCCACGTGGCGGCCCGCCGGGACCGTTTTGACCTGGCTCACCCGGCACTTCCAGGTCATCACCGGACGCAACCCGTCTGCAGGCTCCTTGCCGTGCTTCAAGACATAGGACAAATAGGTCTGTTTCGAAGGCCAAAGCCCGTACTGAGCAATCCCCAGACGTACCATGGTGCCATACGTCCTGGGAAAGAGCAGGGCCGCGGCACTGCAGGCACTGTGCACTTTGCGAAAATCCACACCGACCCGGCGCGCGGTCTTCAAGGCTGCCTCGAAGGCATCCATCTGGCCCAGGGCATACTCGTGTCTCGTGGTGTCCTCGATGTTGGCGAAATGCGTGTATATTCCCTCGGGGACACAGGACTGACTGGCTGCGAGCCGGCGAAGCAGGTCTTCAAGGGCACCGCCCTCCAGGCCCTGACGATGGGTCCCGGTTTCCACCTTCACGTGCACCCGGGCCTTTTTTCCCATCCGGGAGGCCGTCTCATCCAAGATGGACAAGGTCTGTTGGTCATAGACCAGGATGCCCAGGTCCAGCTCCAGGGCTTCGCCCAACCGTGAGTTGGGCGTGTATCCCAGCAGCAAGATGTCTTTGTCCAGTCCCTGCTTTCGAAGAACGGCCGCCTCATCGATGGAATGCACCGCGTAGGAGTCCACGCCCGCCTCCTGGGCCAGATGCAGGATGGGCAGGACTCCATGACCATAGGCATTGGCCTTGACAACGGCACAGAGTTCCACCGTCCCGACGTGACGTCTCAAAAAGGCGATGTTGTTTCGGTACGCAGTCGCGTCCAGTTCTATCCACTGATTGAGGCCGGTCTTGTCCATGAAACACCCAAGAATCGATCAATGGCCCAGGCTACCAGGGCTGCTGCCCGCCCATTTGTACGACGAGAACATAGTCGGAGCAACTCGGAACGGCAGCCGGTTTTCTTCGGACACCGATGTAGACATTGCGTCCCAGTTCATCGCATCCTGTGTCACACTGGTCGAAGACATAGGAAAACCGGTCATATCCGTCCTGCTCCTGGCATTGGAGCACCCCGTCGCTGCAGTCGTCCACGTTGCCCTCACCAATATATACCTCGAAGAGAAACTCGTCGTTTGGATTGCTCTCGAACCAGACGTAGAGGTTGAAAGCGCCGTCAGTGGCCACGGCTCCCAGACGATACCAGTTCTCACCACCGCTGTGGAGCAGATTCCCCTGGAAGCGATGCTGCTGGGGCGACACCTCGTCGTTGGTCAGCACCGCTGGCTCGCCCTCGCCGCAAGACAGCCCTGACTCGGGGGCATCGGGCAACTTGCAGTCCCCCGGCGAACAGTCCACCTGTCCGCCCTCGGCACAATTCCCATGGCCGTCGCAGTATTGGGACAAGACCAAAACCTGGCCCTCGCAACGGCCCTCTCCACAGAGAACATCCGTCCCGTAGAGACGGCATCGTCCCGCCCCGTCACAAAATCCGTCCTTTCCGCAGCTCGATTCCGGTTCCGTGGGGCAATCGTCCTTGGGATCGTCTCCCGCCGCAGCCGGTGCACAATGGCCCGTATCATCACAGACGTGGCAGGCCAAACAATCACTGTCCTGCCTGCAGGGCCCATCGTTCCTGGTGCAGTCCGTGGAGCAGATACTCTGCCCAGGGGGCTTGCCATCATCGCAGAGTTCGCCAGGATCCAAAATCCCGTTCCCACAGAGAGTGGTATCCTGACGGCAATCTCCCCGGCAGGAATCTCCGTCATCACGATTTCCATCGTCGCAAAACTCGCCAGGATCCAACTGGCCGTTTCCGCACAGCGTCATGTCCTGATCGCAGTCGGAGCTGCAATCGTCTCCATCCTGCCGGTTGCCGTCGTCACAGACTTCACCCAGGTCCACCTGGCCGTTTCCGCACAGCGTCATGTCCTGGCCGCAGTCGCTGCGACAACTGTCGCCGTCTTCCTGGTTGCCGTCGTCGCAGGCCTCGCCCGGATCCACGACGCCGTCACCACAGGTCCCGTTTCCCTTGCGAGCCTCGGAGTCGTCATTTTCATCCTTGCAATCGGGATCCTGAGGAAAATCGGTGAGTCCGTCACCGTCGTTGTCTTTCCCATCCCGGCATTGAGGAATGGAGGTGCTGCTCTTGGCACAGCCTGGCGATCCCGTGGTGCCCCAAAGCATGACGGACGATAGAGCAATCAGGAAGAAACCATGGAAACGATGTGTCGTACCGATCAAATCGCTGACTCCAGTGCAGCGAGACATCTGACTCGAGCGACGGGGCATCACGACAGGCCCCACCAAACACAAAAGAAGTTTACCCGAAAATTCGGAAAACAGGGATCACCGAATCGAACAAAAAACACAGGTCCGGATTGGCAACTATCTTGCCCCCTGGGAGCAACAGTCCACATAGGTCAATTCCACCGGAAAACTCCCCCCACCCCATATCGCTGCAAACCCATGTCCTGGAATCTCAACAGCCTGCAGAGACCACACATGATCGCCTGGCACGAGCACTCGGGCATCCACTCTCGGATCGCTGCTCCGGGTCAGGTCCAAGCGGGACATCTGCAAGACCTCGCTGTCTCCATGCCGTAGTCTCTCGATGAGGACCAGGTCCCCGCCGATGGTGAGCAGAACCGTGTCCCCCCAGGATTCTCCTGTATCGAGACGCCAAAGCTCGTGTGGGTCCACCCTCTCCAACCAGAAATCCTGCTCGTCACCCTCGGGCCGCCAAACCAGATAGAGACTGCCGCCATGGACCGCAGCCGCCATGATCATCTGGCCGCGCCCCGGCTCTGCCAGATTGAATGGGCTCAGCGTCCCACGATCCACGGCAAGTGCCACCGCGGCATCCCCATATTCT
>CAZIJS010000076.1:0-16994 GCA_964539505.1 uncultured Myxococcales bacterium | reverse complement strand
ACGTGGACCACGACACCTGCACCGGTTGCGGCGTGTGCATCGAGAAGTGCCCGGCCAAGAACATCCCCAGTGCGTTCGAACAGGGGCCGGCAAACACGAAAGCCATCTACACGCTTTTCGCACAGGCCGTGCCCAACAAGCCGGTCATCGACGCAGAGCACTGCACCTATTTTCTCAAGGGAGGCAAGTGTCGGGTCTGCGAACGGGTCTGTGAGCCGGGTGCCATTCGCTGGGACGACCAGGACAAGATCGAAGAGATCGAGGTGGGAGCCATCATTGCGGCCACGGGTTACGACCTGTTCGACCCTTCGGTGATCCCCCAGTATGGCTACGGGGTATACCCGGATGTCTACACGAGCCTGGAGTTCGAGCGGCTCAACTCTGCGGCGGGACCCACGCTCGGCAAGATTGTCTGCAAGGACGGCAGGACGCCCGAGCGCGTGGCCATCGTCCATTGCGTTGGCAGCAGGGACAAAAACTACCACGAACATTGCAGCAAGGTCTGCTGCATGTATTCCCTCAAGTACGCGCACCTCATCGCCGAGAAGACAGGCGCCGAGGTGATCAACTTCTACATTGACATGAGGGCTGGGGGAAAACGATACGAGGAGTTCTACCGGCGGCTCTGTGACGAAGGCGTCCGGTTCGTGCGAGGCAAGGTGGCCGAGATCACGGACGTGGCGCAAGACCCGGAAGAAGAGGGCAAGCTCATCGTCACAGCCGAGGACACGTTGCTCCAGCAGGTTCTCAGGGTTCCTGTGGACATGGTGATTCTCTCTCCGGCGATTCGAGCGAGGCAGGAGGCGGCGGATCTGGGGCGCCTGCTGGGGGTCAGCAGAGGAGCCGACGGCTTCTTCCTGGAGAAACACCCCAAGCTGGGACCGGTGGAGACTCCCACCGATGGCGTGTTCCTTGCGGGTACCTGTTCGGGGCCCATGGACATTCCGGAAACCGTGGCCCAGGGCAGTGGGGCCGCAGCCCAGGTCCTCTCCCTGTTTCAGCGCGGTACGGTGGAACTCGAGGCCAACTATGCCGTGGTCCGAGAAGAGCTTTGTTCCGGATGCAAGACCTGTCTCGACATCTGTCCCTTCGGTGCCATTAGCTTCGATGAGGCCAAGGACGTGTCGGTGATCAACGAGGCCCTGTGCAAGGGCTGTGGAACCTGTGCAGCAGCCTGTCCGAGCGGTGCAATTCTGTCCAGACACTTCACCACCGAGCAGGTACTCGCTGAGATCGAGGGGGTGTTGCTGTGAGCTTCGAACCGAAGATCGTGGGCTTCCTCTGTAACTGGTGTTCGTATACGGGCGCTGACCTCGCAGGCACTTCGAGAATGAAGTACCCGCCCAACCTGCGGTCCATTCGCGTCATGTGTTCGGGTAGGGTGGATCCGACCTTTGTGCTCAAGGCTTTTGCCGAGGGTGCCGATGGCGTACTCATCGCAGGCTGCCATCCCGGCGATTGCCACTACATCGACGGGAACATGAAGACCCTGCGTCGCGTGCCCTTGCTCCGGCGGATGCTCGATCAGCTCGGCGTGGAACCCGAGCGGCTCCGCCTCGAATGGGTTTCGGCTTCCGAGGGCGATCGCTTCAAGGAGGTGATTGAGGAGATGACCGAGACGGTGCGTGCGCTCGGCCCTCTGTCCGCACCCCTGCGCAACGGCATGGCCCGTATCCGCGAGCAACTGTCGAAGGAGGTGGCCTGATGGCTGAAAAGTTGAAAGTGGCGGCATACTGGGGGGCTGCTTGTGGAGGCTGCGACGTATCCACCCTGGACATCCATGAGAAGATCCTGGATCTCATTCCACTGGTAGAGTTCGTCCTTTGGCCCGTGGCAATGGACTTCAAGTACAAAGACGTCGAGGCGCTCGATGACGGCTCCATCGATCTTTGTCTTTACAACGGGGCCATCCGGAATTCGGAAAACGAGCATCTGGCCAAGTTGCTCCGCCGTAAGTCTAAAATCATGGTGGCCTTTGGATCCTGCTCGCACATGGGCGGCATTCCAGGTCTGGCCAACCTCTTCAACCGAGAAGAAATTTTCGACTACGTCTACAAAAAGAGCCCCTCGGTGTTCAATCCCGAGGACCTGGTGCCTCAGCCCAGGTACGAGACGCCTCTGGGAGAAATAGACATCCCCGAGTTTTATGACACGGTCAAAACTCTCGATCAGACCGTGGACGTGGACTACTACGTGCCGGGCTGTCCGCCCCATCCCGATCAGATCTGGGCGGTCCTGCAGGCCGTGGTTTCCGGAAATCTCCCGCCCAAGGGCACCGTGGTGGGCGCGGCCACCCATGCGCTCTGCGAGGAATGTCCGCGGAAAGTCACCAAGCGTTCCATCGAAGGGTTCAAGAGGCCCCACGAGGTGATCCCAGAGCCCGAGGTCTGTTTCATGGAGCAGGGCATCTTTTGCATGGGCTCGGCCACCAGGGCCGGATGCGGCGCCAGGTGCATCAAGTCCAACATGCCCTGCCGGGGCTGCTACGGTCCGACCCCCGAAGTGCTGGACCAGGGCGCCAAGATCGCCAGTGCCGTGGCCTCCATCATGAAGGCCGACAGCCCGGAAGAGGTGGAGCATATCCTCGACAGCCTGCCCGACCCAGTGGGCTATTTCTATCGGTTCGGGCTTGCCACTTCCCTCATGCATCGCCGACTGGACAACAGTCCCGCTGGTGAGTGAACCGACAGAGGCAGGTCAAAGGAGCAGGTCATGAAGCACATTCTCATCGACCCTATCACGAGATTGGAAGGTCACGGCAAGATCAACATTTTCCTGGACGACGACGGCAACGTTGCCGATGTCTATTTTCAGATTCCCGAGCTGCGCGGCTTCGAGAAGTTCTGCGTGGGCCGGCCGGCCGAAGAACTGCCCCGGATCACCACCAGACTCTGTGGGGTCTGTCCGGCGGCACACCACATGGCATCCACCAAGGCCATCGACGGCGTCTTCAACGCGCCCCCGACCTCGACGGCCAAGAAACTCAGAGAGCTGTTCTACTCGGTCTACTACGTCTACGATCACACCCTGCATTTCTATTATCTTGGGGCCCCGGATTTCGTGGTGGGCCCGGATGCCGATCCGGCCAAGCGCAACATCATCGGTGTCATCGAGAAGGTCGGGCTCGAAGTGGGCAAGAAGGTGATCGAGCATCGCCGCTATGCCCAGGACATGCAGATTCTCATGACAGGCGGCAGGTCCACCCATCCCGTGTGGGGCCTGCCCGGTGGGGTGAGCAAGGGGCTGACCGAGCAGGAGCGTCTCGAACTCAAGGACAAGGGGCAGCGATGCCTGGAGTTCGCGAAGTTTTCCCTCAAGCTCTTCGAGGATGTCGTCCTCGGCAACAAGGCATACGTGGACCTGATTCTGAGCGACACCTACCGTCTCGAGATCGGCGACATGGGCCTGGTTGACGAGAACAACAAGGTCAACTTCTACGACGGCAAGGTTCGTGTCACAGACCCAGAGGGGGGCGAGATCTGTAAGTACTCTCCCGAGGAATACTCCGAGTACGTGGCGGAAGCCGTCCTGCCATATTCCTACCTCAAGTATCCTTTCCTCAAGAAGTTGGGATGGCAGGGCTTCAAGGAAGGCAAGGGAACCAGCCTCTATCGGGCGATTCCCTTGAGTCGGCTCAACGCGGCCGACGGCATGGCCACGCCGCTGGCCCAGGAGTACTACGAGAAGTTTTACGACACCCTGGGTGGAAAGCCTGTCCATGCGACCCTGGCCATGCATTGGGCCAGACTCATCGAACTGCTCTACGCGGCCGAGCGTTGGATGGAACTGGTGGACGATCCGGAGATCACCTCCGACGACATCCGGAAGCTGCCAGAAGGGACGCCCAACGAGGGGGTGGGGATCGTGGAGGCGCCGCGAGGGACGCTCACACACCACTACAAGGCCGACGAAAACGGCCTGGTGACCGAGGCCAACCTTATCGTGGGCACCACGAACAACAACGCGCCCATTTCCATGTCCATCAAGAAAGCGGCCCAGGGCCTCATCAAGAACGTCAAGGGCGAGGTGGAACAGGGGCTGCTCAACATGGTGGAGATGGCGTTTCGGGCCTACGACCCCTGCTTTAGCTGCGCCACCCACAGTCTTCCCGGACAGATGCCGCTTCAGGTCAACATCTACGATCCCGATCGCAACCTGGTCAACAGTATCGACCGATACTAGCGAGCGTCCAGGAGCGCAGCACAGCGGCAAGGAATGCGCAGGGGGGAAGGCAGTGGCCGCCGTACGTATCTGCGGTGCGTGGGCCCTGCAATGCACCTCAGAAGGGACGAAGGGGCGGCAGGGCCGCCAGGTGATTTTCCGTTGCGCGGGTTTTTGTGTGCGCGCCGAAGGGACCAAGGATCGAGTGGGCAGGGCTCCTAGGTGTCTCCTCGTTGCATGGCTCGAAGCATCTTGGCCCGACGAACGAGGATCTCCAGCTTGGCACAGCAAGACTGCTCTGTGAGATCCCTCGAGCCGAGGATGTAGCGCACGTTCAATCCGTTGAGGAATTGTTCCACGTCTTTTTGGGAGTCCTGGGAGTCGATGGCCAGGATGGACAGGGCGGGATCGCGGCTCGTGGCCCAGCGGGCCATGGAGAGAGCGGAGGTTCCGAGCATGCCCAGGTCCAGCGCCAGGACGTTGGCCTGGCGCGATTGGAGATAGTCGAAGGTTTCGTCTTCCGAGACGCATTGGATCACGCCCTGGATGTGCGCAGTGGAATGGGCCAGCAGGCCCAGGAGTCGTTCGTCCTTGCTGACCAGCACGACATCCGTCTCGGGGGGGAGACTGCCGGGATCCTGCTCGGAAAAGCGGACGATCCCGACGGTCCCAGAGACAGGCTGTGGATGTTCCTCTTGAGAACCCGAGAGCGCTTGTTGGATGGCGCTGCCCAGTTCCTTGAGATTGACCGGCTTTTCGAAGTAGGCCAAGATGCCCAGGTGTTCCACCAGGAGCCGACTTCGCTCCGAGGGATAGCCGGTCATGAAAATGACCGGGAGATCGGGGTCTTTGAACCGGATCTCCGAGAGAACTTCCACGCCGGACATGTCGGGAAGGTTTTTGTCCAGGAGGACCATGTTCACCTGGTGTTCCTTCATGGCGGCAAAGGCTCCTTCTGCCGTGGGAACCACGACGACTTCGTGGCCCTGCCTGCGAAGAAAGTCCTCCAACATGCCCTGGACGTACAGTTCATCTTCCACCACGAGGATTTTCTTGGGGTTGGCTGTCATGACAATGACCTTTCCTTGGTTGAGGAAAATCTAGCGCAAATGCACGGGCCTATGCAAGTTTGACGATGGGTTGGAATAGGCTCACAACAGCGGGGCCGGCGGCTGAGCACGCCTGGGGCCTGGGCTGCAAGGGCTTGGAAAATCAGGGCGTCACTGGAGCCATCGTCGTTCCAACTTGAAGAGGATGAGATCGGTGGCCGGTTTGGACCAGGTGCGATCCAGGGAAGAGCGGAGGAGAAATTTGGGGTCGGCACCGCTGATTTCTGCGATGTGCGTGGCCACCAGGTAGAGGTTGGTGGCAGGATCGAGCTGCCAGCGCAGGCGCAGATTGATCTTGAGGGCATCCAGGGACCAGTCGGCATGGATGTCGCCTTCTGGTTGGGGTGAATCCATGGCCAAGAGGAGAAAGTAGGCGTCTGGTCGGTATCGGGCCGCAGCATAGACATACTGCAGGTAGAGTTGGACGGTGAGCTTGCGTTTGGCCACGGCTTGCAGATGCAAGGAACCTTCGATTTGATCGAAGTCCATGCGTCCAAAAATCGGTCTGTCCTGGTCATCGGATGAGGCCCATTGGAGCCAGTTTTTCCGGAGGGTATAGCTGAGGCCCATACTGGCGGTGAAGGACGTGCCGAGTTGGAGGCTCATGGAGGCTGAACTCTTCGCCGCCTTGGACTGGTCTTCCCTGAGCAGCACCCAAGACCAGGCGGTGCCCCGGAGCCTTTTCCGCCTGTCGGATGCCACCCTGACATAGAAATAGTGCTGTCTGGGCAGGCCCACGGGAATGCCTCCAGAAGTGGTCCAGTCGTCGTATTCAGGGAGTCTGAGTTGGTAGTTGTAGTTGAGCGACCAGGTGGACGCAAAGGTGTGTGAGGCCCACCAGGTGAGTCTTCGCCGAATGGGTAGCAGATCCAGGTTGTCCCCCCAGGACAGGTTGAGTCCGACGGACAGGCTCCGGTGGATGTCACTGGGCTTTGGCAAAAGATAGGCGACCTCACCGCTCAACCACAGGGCATCGTTTCTCGACAGAAATCCCGTCTGATTGAGGTCGAAGTGACGTGACAGGGCGGCCAGGGTGACGTTCCAGCGCCAGCCGGCTGCCTGGGTCCTCCCCCCTGTCAGCATGGCGCCCAATCCCTGGTCCTGGAGTTCCAGGGACGTCACCAGTTGTGCCGTGAGGCTGTAGGCACCCGTTCCCCGGAGCGAACTGTCCAGGGAGAGGACATAGGCGTCTCGATCGTGGCTTCTTTGCACCGAGGCCATGGCCAGCCCAAGAGACGAAGATGCGCCGATTTGACGCACCGCCCTCACGGTGGAAAAAACCGCGGTCCTGCTCGTCAGTATGTCCAAGGTCGAACCATTCGCGGTTTTTTCCCTGGCGTGGGTGGGGCCCACGATGGCAGTCAATGCCCCAAGTCTCCAACGGAGCCCGGCCCTGCCAGTTAGTTTGGTGGCGAAGAGAATAGGTGCCTCGGTGGGGGCTTCGGTGATGAGCCCTGCTGGGGTGGTGGGGGCAGGGACCGGCGGTGCTGCGCCCAGGCGACGTGAGTAGAAAATGGACAATGGTGTTTTGAACAGGTCTGCATCTTCCACGAAAAATGGACGTCTCTCGGCGAAGTAGACCTCGTATCTCGTCAGGTTGACCACCGTGGGATCCAGTTCCACCTGGCCGAAGTCGGGATTCAAACTCATCGTAAGGGTCAGTCTCGGAGTGACGCCATATCGGAGATCGAAACCGGCATCGAGAGGACTCGGTGCCGCGGTGGGGACCCCTTCCTGGCGGTGCAAGAGGGTCCCTGCGGCCACATAGGGGCGCAGTTCGAGTGACAGTGTCCTGGTGATGTGGCTGAGCCCTTCCAGGCTTCCAAAATGACGGGCCATTCCGCTGCTCCCTCTTGGGATGGGAGACCAGTCGTCGATTTCATCCAATGCCACGGTTCTTCGGCTGAGCTGGATGCCCCAGACTCGGCCTCCTGTCGTGGGATGGACGATGATATTCCAGGGGATCGCCATTTCCACGGTCCATCCTCGTTCGTCTCTCGTGACAGCAGAACTCCAGACGGCATCCCAGTTCATGTCCAGATTGCTGTCTTTGGAGATGGCTCCGTCGGCCTGCATGCCGGAAGCTCCCACGAGGAAAAGATATCCCGTCCTGCGGTCCCGGAACGGGTCGAGCATCACCGCGATCCAGTCGCTGTCGGCTCCTGACACGGCATCCCGCTCGCTCTTGGCCCGATGGATTGGGACGATGTCCTGACGGCATCTGAATGCGACGTAGAGGGCGTTTTCATCGAAGCCTATCAGGACGCCGGTCTCGACCCCGGGCTTTCCCCCTGGATTGGGACTGGTCTGGACGAAGTCGGAGACGAACGCTGCGTCTTTCCATTCCCCTGGAGAGATCCGTCCGTCGATCTGGGGTGCGGCCGTCATACGGTGAGCCTGAAGTCTTTTGGAAGGGGATGGAGATGCATGTCTGGATGCCAGCACAATCCCTTGTGGAAGAGCAATGGCAGAGCCTGCCACGAGGAGGCACAAGACGATTCGCAGGAGGTGCCGTCTCCTGACAATCACATGTGGCATGTCACCATGAGATCTCCGATTCGTTTCATGGCACGATCGGACGGTGGTCATGTGGGGATCTATTCCTCGTCGGTCCATCGATCGTCGGGCATCGTTTCATCGAGTTTATCGAGGGCGTCGACGGTTTCCTCGGCAATCGGTCGATCGCCGAAGACGTAGGCCACCAGAATGCTCAGGCCATACATGGCCAGCAGGGGAACGGCCATGAGAAACTGGGTGAACACGTCGGGTGGAGTCAAGATGGCTGCCACGAGGAAGGCGATGACCACGAAGAACTTGGCGAACCGCAGGAGGCTTTTGTATGTGACCAGGCCCACTTTCGTCAGGAAGAAGATGAAGGTCGGCAATTCGAAGACCAGGCCGAATGCCAGCAGCAGCTTGGTCACCAGGCTCAGATAGTCGTCCATCATGATGGTGGGTTCGATATCAGTGGCAATGATTCCAAGCTGGTGCCAGTCCACTTCTACGCCCAGCCAATGAGCCACGGTCTGGGTGATGCTGAAGTTGGCCGCGGCTTTTTGGGCGTATCCCATGAGAAATTGAAAGCCGTATGGCAACACCACGAAGTACCCGAATCCCACACCACCGAAGAAAAACAGGACGGTGAAGATCACGAAAGGGAGAGCAAGCCTTTTTTCTTTAGGGTAGAGGGCAGGGGAGACGAAGGCCCAGATCTGGTACAAAACGAAGGGGCTGGACAGGATGATTCCCGCCACCACCGCCACCTTGATGTAAGTGAAGAAAGGTTCCACGGGAGTCTTGAAGTGGAGCGACTCCGCGCCTGCTTCCATGAGTGGTTTGGTGAGGACGCCAAAGAGCCAGTGGGAAAAGAAGTAGGAGCCGATGCAGGCGAGGATGATCACGGTCAGGGACCAGCGGAGCCTGCGCGACAGCTCCCGAAGATGCTCTGAAAACGGAGCCTGCTCTGGGACCTGAGATTCAGTCACCCTGTTTTCCCTCCGGCTGTCGGCTCGAAGAGGTATCAGATGTCGAGACGCCCGCACTGTGTGCCGAATGGACCTTGCCGCCTGTGGCAGGTTTTTTGTCCCGTATCTGCGGTCGTTTTCGAGGTCCTGACACCTTTTGTCTGCCTTTTCGTTGCCTGCTCTTTTTCGGCGGCCTTCGTTCGATCAGGGGTTCCTGGTCTGGTGGCCCCATACCCTCGCTGACCTCTCTGCCCACGTCTCGGATTTCATCGAGAAAATCCAGTTCTTCATCCAGGCCGGTCTGCTGCTTGATGTCGTCCACGGAACGCCGCATCTTGCCGAGGGCCTTTCCCATGGTCTTGGCGAGGCCGGGGAGGCGATCGGGTCCCACGAGGACCACGAGCAGTCCCAGGACCACGAGTATCTCCCACATGGAGACGCCGAACATGAAAGGCTCCTTGTCGTGAAATCAGGCCAGAGATTTTGGATCGAATGGAAGTCGTTCAATCATGTCAGAGGCACGACGTGCCACGTTCGCCAACTTTTCGGTTTCCTCGGTGAGAGACTTCAGGACCGAGCGCTGATCGCGGTGGGACAGGGCGATTTCCGTGATGCGCTGCGTGATGCTCTCCACGGCTCTCGTCATTTGCTGATTGCCCCGGCTCTGCTCTTGCGTGGATCGCTCGACATGCTGTGTGATGGCACGGATCTTTTCCACATTTTGGAGCACCTTATCGGCACTGCCCGCATTGTCTGAAATGCTTTGGGACATGCGTTGCACCTGTTCGGCCGTGGTGGACACCGCAGCCGTGGCCCGTCTCGTTCCGAGGGCTTGTTCTACGGTTGCCTGTGCAATTTGCTGGATCATGGTGGTGGCCTTATCGATGCTTTCGAGAATCTCTGCAAGTGCTTGCTCGGCTTCTTTCGAAACTTTGACACCTTCGTCGACAGCCTTTGCGCTTTGCTGGACTACTGCGATGGCATTGTCCGAGGCGGCCTGCACCGCACGGATCAGATCGGCGATTTCCCGGGTAGAGGATGTCGACCGCTCCGCCAGGTCCTTGATTTCGTCGGCCACCACGGCAAACGCCTTACCGTGTTCTCCCGCCTGGGCCGCTATGATGGCTGCATTGAGTGCGAGGAGATTCGTCTGGTCGGAGACATCGTCGATCACCGTGAGAATCTTACCGATTTCCCCGATTTTGTTGACCAGATCGGCAATGATGTCCACGGTCTGGCGGGTGGAGTCCCGGATGACCTGGATGCCGGAGATGGTCTTGCGCACGGATTCTGCGCCCCGATTGGCTCGCTGAGCTGCATTGCCGCTCAGTTTTGCCGTTTCTGCGGCGAGATTCTCCACCTGGCGGATGGAGACATCGATTTCGTTCATGGAGGCGGATGTCTCTTCTGCAGCCGCAGCCACCTGGTCTACGTGGGCTGCAAGGTCCTTGATGGCACTGGTCATCTGGCCGATGGCCTGGGCAGCTTCTTCCACGGATGCCGACAGGGTGAACATGTTCTCTGCAATTTCATCGTTGGCTGCAGCCATCTCCAGGACAGACGACGAGCTTTCCTCGGCATTGGCCGACAGGTCGTCGAGGTTCGTGCCCACGTCGGCCATACTCTTGGCAAGTTGTTGTGCAGCCAGTTCCATGGCTGAGATGGCGGTTTCGACTGTTTGAGCGGTTTCTGCGGCAGTGGCAAACCAGATCTTGATGTCTTGGGGCAGCAATTTGGGACCGAAGAGTGCCAGACCTCGGCCTGATCGGAGCAATTTTACCAAAGCCTCGACGCGTTCTTTGACGGGGCGCAATTCTTCGGGAAGGTCTTTGGGAACATCCAAGTCGACATTCCCGGCGAGGATCTTGTCCATGTTTTGTGTGACCATGCTCAGTATGGTCCGCCAGCCTGTGACCACCGCCCCGGTGGTGGCCAGGCCCGCCAGGCCCATGGCCAGGACAGCCACCCACAGGCCCTTGTCGAAAGCCAGAACAGCCGCTGCGGTGATCCCCAGAACCAAGATGGACACCGCCATTTCCCTGCTGGTCAACACCGTGGAGAGAGAAATCTTTGGTTTCATGACGAATTCGCCTCTTTGCCCGGATCTTGTTTGATGCGAAATGCTTATATCAACAAACTCCATCCACCTGCAACTGGCACCTGTCGATGATTTTAGAAAAGTGCAAGTTGGGTGGGATGCAAAATGGTCACCCTGAGACCTTGTTTTCTGAGTGTCGCCGCCAGCGGATGCGGCTTGCCAGGCAACAAAAAGACGTGTCTGGCTCGGACCCGCTCCACGTATGAAACGAGTCCTGCAAAATCTGCATGATCGCTGAGCACCACGCTGTCTGCGACGCCCATCTGCGCGATCACCGTTGGATCGGCTGCGAGGCCGGATACGAGCACGAACATCGCTTTGGGAACCTGTTTCAGAGTGCGGGCGTCTCGTGATGCGACGAGCCAGAGTACCACCCCTTGGATATCCTGGGCTTTCTGGTTTGTCAGCCTCCTCGGGTGCCCCACCGGCAGGCCGAGATCACGGAGCCTGGCGGCACCATCGCAGATCTTGCGGTGGGCCCACGTTTCAATGTTTTCCTGGTGAAACAGGGCTGCGAGTCCCTGTGCCTTGCCCAAGGGTTCATTGAGGAGGAGGACCGGTGTGCGCCCTTGAAGCAGTTGGCTCTTGACGATGGACATGAGCCGATCGATGGCCTGTTCAGGTCTGGGAAAGGCGAAACGGGGATGTCCATACCGGCAGCCGAGAATGAGAGCCTCGGCGCGCCTCGTCTGGCAGGGTTCGGTGGGCATCAATCCCGGTTCGGTGTTCACCGAACCTGCATAGAGGAGTTCGGTCCCGCCCCATCGCACCAGGAGCGAGGCGGCCCCGGGAATATGGCCCGAGGAGAGGAGTTCTAAGTCCAACTTGCCCACGGAAAAAGGGCGGTCGAATGGTGAAACGAGCAGGCCGGGGCCGGTGAGTCCCGCCAGCACCGCTGTTTGTTTCGTGGTTACGATTTGGGATGCCTGTGAGGGGACCCGACTGTGGGCGTGGGAGAGAAAAGCCATTCCCTGGGCGGAAAAACCGTCCATCCAGAGAATCGTCCCTTCCAGGTGCACCCCGGACCTGGGGCTGAAGGTCACCCGGAACGCAGGGCGGCTCGTCTTGCTTTTCTTTCGCCGCATGGGGTCACTGCCTCGCCTGGCATTGGATGCTGTATGTCAGAGGGCCCAAGTGAAAGTTCGGGTTGTTTGTCTGATAGTCCATGTCCGACGCCACGATGAAGGCATAGTCTCCTGGCTGCACGTCCAGAAAATACCATGTTCCAGAGACCGTGCTTTCGCTGTCGGCCCGGTAGCAGGTAAAGACTGTTCCTGCATCGCAGGCTTCGCATTGATTTGCACTGACCAGGTAGGCCACGTGATAGACGCCTAGCTCCGAGTGGCTGTAGTCAAAGACGATGTTGCCACCTTCCCTGGTCACGGAAAAGTACAAGACCACGTCTGGAGTGGCGATCTGGGTCAGCAGGTCCGGGCATTCTGTGTAGTCGTCTCGTGCCGCCTGTCCGGCACCGTACCAGTTTTCGGTGTCGATGGTGCCCTGCCAGGGAGTACCTGGGTGGGCAGGATCACAGGTGCCCAGGAAGACGATCTCGGGATCGTGGACGGTCTGGCCGGACTGACCTCCATCGCAGGTTCCCGTGGGATTGCAGGCGTAGCTGCATTGGCACATGTCATCGGGGTCTAAGTCGGCACAGTCCAGGAGGCCATCATGGTCTTCGTCGCCCGACCCAGGTTCGCACTGTTCCACCACACAGTTTTCCGCCTGGCTGCACAAGGTATCGGTGCAGTCTATGGCACCGTCTCCATTGTCGTCCAGGCCGTTGTCGCAGATTTCGGCGCCTATTGGGGTGAAGGACAATCCCAGGTCAATCTTTCCCGCGAACCCGGTCCTGGCCTTGACGATGAGAAAATACGTCCCCATTGGGAGATTGCCGAAGTCCACCCGGCCCACTGGTCGACCGAGCAGGTCGGCGCATCTGTTTTCCGCGGCGTCACAAGCAGTCCCGTCTCCTCCAGGGAAAAACAGGCCCAGGACCGCGTCCCCGCCATCGTTCATGCTCTGGTCGTAGTGCACGAAGAGGTGCGCATCCGTGGAGTCTTCGGTGATTGAAAACGACAGGACCATGTCGTCTGCCCCAAAGTCCAGGCAAGAGAGATTGTCGTCGGCACCCTCGTGGCGAAGATCGACAGTTCCGCTGTTCAGCCAGTCTCCGACGCCCATGCCGCCCAGATCCATGTCCGGGCTGCAGCCGCTGCCGCTGCATTGCTCGAGACCGAGACAATCCAGGTCCCCACAGTCCGAGGCTCCGTCGTGGTCGTCGTCGGATCCGTTGCCGCAAATCTCCCTCCCTTGCGGATCTGCCAGGGAGATAGTCAAAGCCACTGAGCCCGCCTCGCCGGTGACCGCTTCGGCGACGATCAGGTAATAGGTGCCTGCAGGGCGTACGCCGAAGTCGAAAAGCCCTGATTGCTCGTCGTTTCCCTGGGGAAAGAGACATTGGTTCATTGCGGTGGCACAGGGGGCCTGGGTTCCTGCGGGAAAGTAGAGCCCGAACTTGTGTAATCCCGATTGGTCATATCGGACCGTGATCCGCCCTGTGACGCCGGTGGTGATCTCGATCACTTTTTCCCTGCTGGCGGCCGCCCCGCAGGGTTCGTCCAGGTCTCCTCCGTTAGGGTCTGTGGTCAGGTCCAGCGAGACATGGTCGTAGGTGCCCACCTGGGACAAGGTGACTTCGGCATCGCTGTCACAGGTGCTCTGGTCACAGGGCGGCTGGTCGAAACAGCCCGGATCGGCGCAGTCGACCCACCCGTCACCGTCGTTGTCCAGACCGTCGCTGCAATTCGAGTTGGTGGGATTTTCTTCATCGGCGCAGGATGGCTCATCAATGCATTGTGGGTCGTCACAGTCGATGGTTCCGTCCAGGTTGTCGTCCACCCCGTTCCAGCAGATTTCCTGGTCGGCACAGGCATCGTCAGACACGCATTCTTCATCCTGGCAGTCTGTGTGGCCGTCTTGATCGTCATCCACTGCGTTGGAGCAGTCCTCTGGTTGGCAGGCCGTCTTGCCCTGGCATTCAGGGTCGTCGCAGTCCGTGACTCCGTCTCCGTTGTCATCGATGCCATTGGTGCAGTCCTCGGAGAGACACTGGAAATAGGTGGCACATCCCGGGTCGTCACAGTCGGTGAGCCCGTCTTCGTCGTCGTCGGTCCCGTTGACGCAGGCAGTGCCCGTTTCCACCGTAAGCCTCGTGCATGTGCCCGAACAGTTGGCATCTTGTGTGCCGTTGGGGGCCGTGCACCCGGGAGGCAGGTGGTCTGGGTCGTTGCCGCAGTCGCATTCCTCACCGATGCCCACCTTGCCGTTTCCACAGACCGATCCGGAGTCGTCGTCCGAGCACCCTATGGCCCAGGTTGTCACGAATAGCCCCATCGTCAGTACAAAAATTCGCAGGCTCGTTTGCATGACCCTCTCCTTTGAGGACCCATTATATCATGGAAGACCTGCGCGGAGAAAAAAGCCCTCGTGGTATTTTTCTGCCTTGGTGTCATTGCCCTGGTGTCCGTTGTTTCAGAAGTTCGCCTTCCTTGTTCCCTCGATGCGTCTTGTGCCGTGGGTTTTTGCCAAAACTTTGTGCAACGGTCAGGTGAAAGTATCGGTTGACTAAGTTCGTACTGCTCAATACCATACCGCACATCAATGGGTGTTTCACCACATCTGCTGCGTTGTAGGCGGTTCTGGTCTGCATGGCGTGGCGAGTCGAGGAGGTTTCAGGCATGGCAAAGGGTGATCGCAAGACGGACAAGAGAAAGCAGAGCCTCTACTTTCCCGTGGAGATGCTCGAAGAAATCCAGGCGGAGGCCACTCGCCAGGACCGTTCCCTGTCCTGGATCGTGCAGAAGGCATGGAAGATCGCCCGCGGTGAGATCCGCAAGTTTCCCTCGGTGAATGATTTTGTCGGTGACGAGGAAAACGACGGCGACGATTCCTCCGGGCAGTGAGCCGGGCTCACCCCTGACACCCGGCTCTCCTCTGTGATGACTGCCCCAGTAACCCGAGGCGACACGCGAGATCTGCTTCGAGACGACGACACGCTGACCTGCGTGCCCGGCTTGATGGTGGGGCATGCCCAGGACCGCGAGCACCTCACCGGCAGCACGGTGGTCTTTTGTCCCGGCGGTGCCACAGGAGGGATGGTGGTGGTGGGATCGGCCCCCGGGACCAGGCAGATGGATGCGCTGGTCCCGGGACATGTCGTGGGCCGTGTGGACGGCGTGGTTTTCACCGGGGGCAGCAGCCTGGGCCTGCGGGCTGCAGACGGAGCCGTGGATGTCCTGCGCGACCGGGGCTTGGGGCTGACTCTTCGAGACGGCATTATTTTGCCCATTCTGCCCACCGCAGTCATCTTCGACTTGAGATTGGGGCCCAGGGCCAGCGCGCCCGATGCGACGATGGGGGCGGAGGCTGCGCGCAATGCGTTGGACCATGGTCTTGGGCCGGTGCCTCAAGGCAACGTGGGAGTGGGCTGGGGAGCCTCGGTGGGAAAGGTCTTCGGGATGGATCGGGCCTGCAAGTCCGGCCTGGGGAGCATGGGAATCATGCGCAGCGACGGCCTGGCCGTGGGGGCCCTGGTCGTGGTCAATGCCTTCGGGGATGTGCGCGATCCGGACAGTGGTCGGCTTCTGGCCGGGGCGCGCAGCGCACCAGACAGCCTGGACATGGTGGACACTGCCGAACTGCTGCGGTCCGGCCGGGCTCCGCGCCCTTCGGGCAGCGGGCCTTTCTCGGGGCGTTCCAACGGTTCGACCAGGGGCGGTTGGTCCCCGGAGAACACCACGCTGGCCCTGGTGGCCACCAATGCGGCCATGGATTCACTGGCTGCGACCAAGGTGGCGGCCATGGCATCGGGTGCATTCTATCGTTGTCTGAGTCCCGCCGGGACCATGATGGACGGAGATCTCGTGATCGCGTTGTCCCTGGGTTCTGTGGATGCAGAGCTGCACCAGGTTGGCGCCCTGGCTGTCCATTGCCTCGAACAGGCGATCTTGCGCGCGGTGCGGTTCGCCGAGCCGGCCGGCGGCTTGCCTTCGGCCCCTGGATTTTCCCTGGCAGGCTGACAGGTATCAGGGCAGATTTATTCGTAGGAGATGCGATCCAGACCGGTGAGACCGTATCTGCGCTGTATGGTGATCTTGCCGGTCCGGTTCAGGTTGCGCAGTCGCTCGCCGGGAACTTCGATTTCTTCGTCCTGCAGGTCCTGGGGTTGGAAGTAGCGCGACTGGGGGACATAGCGCACGGCGGTCAGCCCGCCCAGGACCAGCCTGGACAGGCGCACCGACGAAGATCGCTGCAGGTGATCGGTCACCTCGATGCCGTCGTCGTGGAACGTGATGGTCCTTTCGAACGTCAAGGGAATGGTGTTTTTGTGGATCATCAACAGCTTGCGGATGCCGCCCTTGAGGAGTTCCGCCGACCTTGCGTGCATGCCCAGGCTCAGGGCCGCGGCTCGAAACGCCGCAAAAGTGACTGGATTGAAGTGCTTGGTGGGCAGGGGATGGAGGCGGCCTTTGACCCTCAGTTCGTTGCCTTCCATGGTCTTTGTGTAGCTCTCGTCGATCCATTGAGAGGTGATGCGCCTGCCGTCCTTGGTCACGGCGCGGATCCCGCCGTCTGCCGCCACCAGGCGTCGTTCCAGGCGGTCGAAGGCCATCCAGACCCCGCCCCTGGCCAGGTTGGCCAGGAAGTAGAGACGGTCGCTGGAGCGCACCGCCATGCCTGCCTGGGGGAAGTCTCGGCTCAGGCCCTCTTGTTGCCAGGGCAGGGGCGCCAGTCCCATTTCGGCCTGGGTCCAATCCCTGGCAGCTTCCAGGAACTCCGAGAGACGGTAGACCACGTACCGATCCGCCTGCAGCCCTGGATACACCGAGGCTCCCTGGGCGAAGCCCTGGAGCATCTGTTCGGCCATGGCAGCGGCCAGGGGCTTTCGCGCCGCCACCAGTTCATATCCGTGGGGATAGAAATGGAGCGTCTGGCGGCTTCCCATGAGTCCGGCGTAATGGTTGTTGGGATAGACGAAATAGGAGGAAAACCGGATGGCGCGATCGATCATGGAGTCGATCTCTTCCACGACGCCTTCCAGACGCCGGGCAGCCGACCAGCTCGACGCCACTATCCGTCGTTTCAGCTTGCCCAGAAAGC
>CAZIJS010000075.1:0-17031 GCA_964539505.1 uncultured Myxococcales bacterium | reverse complement strand
CGGAGCTTCTTGGCCTGTGCCAAGACGGCCATGCCCGTCGGGTCGGGTGCCACCACGTCAGCGTTCCGACCGTCCACCAAGAGCGACAAGACTGCATCCCGGGACCAGACGAAGACCATGGCCCGCTCCGCTTCCGACAGGGGCAGCGCCGATCGCTCGGCCATGTTCGACGCCATGGTCTTCCAGCGTTCCGCCCGGGACAGAAGCATGAAACTGTCGAATATCTTGCGCGACACATCGAAGGGAAACAGCCGGCTCGACCGGCTCAGTTCCTCACGAAGAAATGCGTCTTCCTGGACGAACCTGGTAGTGCCCACATGTTCGAGAGCACTGGACACGTCAGCCTTTCGCGATGCCTGTTCGTCGAAGCGCAGTTCCCAGTATAGGTGCCGACCACGCTGACGACGGTATCCCGTGACCACCCGGCAAGGCACGAAATAGTTGTGTGCCACCACGTCAGCAGCAAGGTGGCTCAAAAAACCCCAACACAGGGCCTGAATCCGGTCGTCTCCGGCATGATCCAGCATGCGGAAACCAACTTCCCAATTGTGGCAATGGTGCACATACTCGGCCATATTTTTACCAACGATGATGTCGGCCGCGCATGTTCCATACAGGAAACTTCCTGGGAAATGCCGGATCACGGAACGCACCGCTGCGGGAAGGATCGCCAGGTATCGCAACGCCTCCAGGCCCAATTCGATGTGGCTCGAAGGCCCAAAAGCCAGGGCCCGCCCCATCCCAAGAACCAGTATCCCCGTCACCCAGAGGAGCAGTTCCAATGGGTCCATCCGGCCTCGATGACCATGGGATTTCGTCAACACTTCGTTTCACCGCCTGGGATGCCAAGACCGCTAACCCGGATACGGACCAAACCACCCATCGCATCAAAGGCGGGACCGACAGTGGGGGTCAGTATCCTTCTGTTTCGGCCGACACCTTTCCAGAGAAGGTGCGATAGACCCAGGCAGTATATCCCAAAACAAGCGGCATGCCCACCAGAGCAACCACCAACATCACCTCGAGGGTCAGCTTGGACGACGAGGCGTTGTGAATGGTCAGGTTCAGCGTCTCAGGCCCGCTCAGGGCAGGGACCAGATTGGGATACAATCCCGTACCCACTTGAACCCATAGGAGTGCCAGGGAAAGTCCGGAAGCCAGGAAAGCCCGGACAGCCGCCCCGCGTCGGTGCAAAAGTCCCGATGCGGCCACCGCGCCCAAGGCAAGGATGGGAACGCCCCACAACAAGGGATGGGCGCGGTAGTTTGCCAGGAGCCGCTGCTGGGTGAGTGCCGTGACCACATCGGCCCCCACGAGGAGCAGCAAAAAAATGAGCCAGGACGAGTTCGCCCACTTCCGGGCCCTGCCCTGGAGACGTCCGGATGTCTTGAGCACGAGGTAGAAGGCACCATGAGCGGCCAGCATGGCAAACCCCGTCAGGCCGATAAGGATGGCATAGGGATTGAGGAGCGTAAAAAATCCACCTTTGTACGTCATGGATGCATCCAAAGGAATGCCCCGCAAGATGTTGCCCAGGGCAACACCGAACAACAACATGGGCAGAGCACTGGAAATCGCGAAGACCACATCCCATGTTCTGCGCCAGGAGGCACCTTTCTCTTTGTTGCGAAACTCGATGGAGACAGCCCGCAAAATGAGGGAAAACAGCACGAGAATCAAGGCGAGATAGAAACCAGAGAACACGGTGGCGTAGACGTGGGGGAAGGCGGCGAACAAGGCCCCCCCTGCCGTGAGCAACCAGACCTCGTTGCCGTCCCAGACAGGTCCGATGGATGCCAGCGTGGTCCGTCGCTCCTCCTCGTCTCTGGTCCAAAGATGCCAAAAGCCGACTCCCAGGTCGAATCCATCCAGCACCGAATATCCGATGAAGAGCACCCCTATCAACAAAAACCAGGTGACCTGCAGCGCGTTCATGGCGTCACCTCCCCGTCATTTTCCGCAAGCGTCTCTCGCTCCGTCACGGGCCGAGAAACCTTGCCTGAAATGGCCATTTCCAGGTCCTTGATCGCGGTGCGTCTGAGCAGATAAAACCACAGGCCGCCCAGGACTGCATAGAGCAAAACGAACAGGATCAATGAGGCCAGGATCTGCCAGGCTGGAACGCTGATCGACAGGGCGTCTCTGGTCTTGAGCAGGCCCTGGACAATCCAGGGCTGCCTGCCGATTTCAGCAGCCATCCATCCGAATTCATTGGCCAAAACCGGCAGGGGCATGGCCAAAATGGCCAACTTGAAGAACCATCTGCGATCGAAGATGCTCCCCTTCCACCAGAAAAAGACACCCAGGAATGCCACGCCGATCAGAAAAAAGCCGATCCCAACCATGAGGTGAAAGGAAAGGAACGTGGGCAGGACAGGGGGCCACTGATCCCGCGGAAAGGCATTGAGCCCCTCGACCCTGTGCTGGACCTTCCCGGAAACGAGCAGCGAAAGCATCCCCGGCAGGGTGACCGCCCCCTTGGTCCGTCCGGCATCTGCATCCGGCCAGCCGACCAGAATCATAGGTGCCGACTTGCGTGTTTCGAACAACCCCTCGTAAGCAGCCAGCTTCACCGGCTGGGTTTGGGCAACCTGCACTGCATGCCAGTGCCCCAGGAAAGCCTCCAACATCGATGAGCAGAGGCCAAAGACCAACGCCACCTTGAACGCGATCCTGGCCCGCTCGTGCGCCGGCCTGCGCAGCATCTGCCAGGCTGTCACCCCGAGGACGAAGAACGCGCCGCTCATCAAGGCCGCATTCACTGTGTGGAAGAACCGGGGCAACGTGGATGGATTGAAGACTGCATCGAAGAAACTGGTCAGTTCCGCGCGACCGTTCACCAGGTGATATCCTGCCGGGGTCTGCTGCCAGGAGTTGGCCACGATGATCCAGAACGCCGACAGGGTGGAACCAATGGCCACCATCCAGGACGACAGCAGCAAGGTTTTTCGGGACACCTTGTTCCACCCGAACACCAGGACCCCGATGAACGCTGATTCCAGGAAAAAGGCAAATATTCCCTCGGCGGCCAGAGGCGCACCGAAAATGTCTCCCACGAACCTGGAATACTCCGACCAGTTGAGTCCGAACTGGAACTCCAGCGTGATCCCCGTGGCCACACCCACTGCAAAGTTGATGGCCAGCATCCTGGTCCAGAACCGGGCAGCCGCCTCGGAGTCGGCATCCTGCCGACGAACGAACCGAGACATCAATGCCACCAGGACCCAGGCCATCCCAATGCTCAACGTTGGAAAAATGAAGTGGAACCCTGCCGTAAATCCAAACTGGATTCTTCCTAGAAGCGTTGCATCCATCCTCGACACCTCCTCGATGAACAGGCATCCTCAATCGGTCGCACCGACCCTCGACACGACTCCGACCCTCGACACGACTCCCACATATCCCCCTAGGTTGATAGTCAATAGACAGAAAATACAAATTATTGTCAACACTACATTGCTTCAAATATCTTGCGCCCGGAAAGCCGCTCTGTACAATGCGCCTAGAATTGTCGAACCACAGATGAGCCAGTCACGTGGCAAGGCCCAGTGGCAGGCGGCACAACGAGTCACGGCACAGAAAACATTACAAACCGCAGCAAGAGGTGCACCAATGAAACATGCCAAGTGGATCCTTCCCCTGACATTCCTGGCCCTGGTGGGCTGTTCCAAGAAATCGAAGACCCCGGAAACCGCAGTGCCAGGTTCCACGCCTGCTGCGAGGAAACCTGTATCTGCAGACAACAAGGGCGACGTCAAGACCCGACCCGCGGCCAGGCACCCTGCACCGCGCGCACAGACAGACAAGACCACCCCCTCCGGCGCCCATCCGAGGGTGATCATGAAAACCTCCATGGGCGATATCGTCATCGAACTGTATCCTGACAAGGCGCCCATCAGCGTCAAGAATTTCCTGCGCTACGTGGACGAGAAATTCTACGACGGGACCATCTTCCACCGGGTCATCAAGAACTTCATGATCCAGGGCGGTGGATTCACACCCGATTTCAAGAAGAAGCCCACACACGAACCTATCAAAAACGAGGCAGACAACGGTCTCAAGAACGAGCGCGGCACCATTGCCATGGCTCGCACCATGGCCTTGGACAGCGCCACGGCACAGTTCTACATCAACGTGAAAGACAACCCGGGCCTGGACCACCGTGGAAACGACCCCAGACACTTTGGATACTGCGTCTTCGGAAAGGTGGTCAAGGGAATGGACGTCGCAGACAAAATCCGCAACGTGGCCACCGGTGCCAAGGGCCCCTTCACGAGAGACTGCCCACTCCAGACAGTCACTATTTTGTCCGTGCGTCGGCTGCCCTCGGGTTCCAATGCCATCAAAGCCCAGGCTGCCAAGACTGAAACCGCCACGGCCAACTCGGCTGCGGCAGCCGACAAGAAGGCCCCGAGGACCAGAGCCGCGACTTCGGCCAAAATCAAACCACGCAAGGCGATTGCCCGCACTGCCAGTCCCAAGGCCCGCTGACGACGTGCAGACCGGAGCTTCCGGTCCGCCGTCTCATCTCCAGTCATGCCGCCCTTCCACGACGAACCGTGCCCCCATCGAAAAGGAAAAGGCGACTTTTCCATCCAGACGACCCGGCCCGTTTCCCAATCGACGCCCCCAGGGCATCCCTGGGGTAGGAAAGTCCTGAGAATCCTCGGGGGGGTCATGGTTTCCTCTCTGCTCCTTTCCTGCCACGGAAAGCCGGCAGCCTCTCACGACAAGACACCGTCATCGAGAACGGAGCCGGGAAATGGCCAGAAGGGAACCTCTTCCCACCACCGCCTGCCAAGACGCCAGGTGCGGGGACAAGGCAAGTTGAGTCGGCAGAATGGGCCGAGCCCCCAAGGCAGAAAGGCCCAACCAGGCCGAACTGCCTCTCGAACACAGGACAGGTTCGGCGGCCGCCCAATCCTGGTTCTCCGGACCAGCTTGGGTGACATGGAAATGGTCCTGTTCCCCGAAAAGGCCCCCAGAACCGTACGTGCGGTGCTGGCATTGGCACAGTCGCACCGATATGACGGCACCATCTTCCATCGAGTCCTGAAGGAACGCCTCATCCAGGGCGGTTCATACGAACCGGACATGAAACACAGACCCCTGGGGCGCCCCATCCTCAACGAGGCAGACAACGGTCTGCACAATCTTCGGAGCACCATAGCCCTGGCCAGACCGGACAGTCAGCCGGACATGGGGACAGGAGAATTTTTCATCAACCTGTCCGACAATCTTCAGTTCGATCACCGAGGGTCTCACCCCTTCCAGCGCGGATACACGGTGTTCGGTCGCGTGATTCGAGGCATGGATGTGGCCGACAGGATCGGACAGGTCTCCACCTGCCGAAAAAGGCCTTTCTTTGGAGATGTCCCCTGCAAGCCAGTGGTCATCATGTCCCTACGCCGGACAAGGCCTTACCCATAGGCTCCGCCCGGCAGCAGCCCAACTGCGACCATCCCAAGGCATCCTCTGCGACAGGGCCTGTTTAGTCGGTTGAATCCTCGCCGTCGGCCCCGGGTTCAGGATCCGCGGTGGAACGAATATGAAGCTCATCGAGTTGCCGTGGGGACACAGCCGACGGGGCACCGGTCATGAGGTCCAGGCCGTTGATGGTTTTGGGGAAGGGGATCACGTCCCGGATGGACTCGGCTCCGGTGAGCAGCATCACCATCCGGTCCAGGCCTGCAGCGATGCCACCGTGCGGTGGGGCCCCGTACTGAAATGCCTGGAGGAGGAAGCCGAACTTTTCTTGGGCTTCCTCATCAGAAATACCCAGCGCCTTGAACACCCTGGCCTGGACGTCGGGACGGTGGATTCTAATGGATCCTCCGGCAACCTCGTATCCGTTGCAGACCAGGTCGTAGGCCCTGGCATGAACCTGTCCGGGATCCGTTTCCAGCTTGTCCAGGTCCGCCTCCACCGGCATGGTGAAGGGATGATGGGAAGACACCCACGTTTGTGCTTCTTCGCTCCACTCGAACAAGGGAAAATCCGTCACCCAGCACAGCTCATACTTCGACTCGTCCACCAGGCCCAGGTCGGCACCGAGTTTTCGGCGCAAGGCATCGGCGGCCTTGTGCACGAGATGTGACGGTCCCGCCATGACGAGCAAGGCATCCCCTGGGTCCACGCCTACGCGGTCCACCATGGCCTGCCATCGATCCGATGCCACCGCCTTGGCCATCGATCCCTGCCAGGACCCATCGGGCTTGCGTTTGGCCCAGGCCAAGCCACCAAGAGGCCCGACTTCTTCCTTGCGAACGAAGGCCGTGAGTTCATCGAGCCTCTTGCGTGACAAAATGTCGGCTCCCGAAGGCACGCAGATGGCCTTGACCATCCCGCCGTCGGCAACGGCAGATTCCAGGATCCCGAATCCGCAGTCTGCTGCGAGATCGGTCAGGTCATGGTGTTCCAGTCCGAACCGGAGATCCGGCTTGTCCGTGCCATAACGCGCCATGGCTTCGTCGTATGTCATCCGAGGCAAGGGAAGGGACAGATCCGCCCCGACTCCCGCCTTCCAGATCTCGGACACCATGGCCTCCACTTCACGGTAGATTTCTTCCTCGGTGACGAAACTCATCTCCACGTCGATCTGGGTAAACTCCACCTGCCGATCCTGCCTGGGGTCCTCGTCACGAAAGCATTTGACGACCTGGAAGTAGCGGTCGAATCCAGCCACCATGAGCAGTTGTTTGAAAATCTGAGGGGATTCGGCCAGGGCGAAAAATTTTCCCGGTTTGAGCCTGGCCGGCACGAGGAAATTTCTCGCCCCGCCCGGGGTGTATTTGACCAAGAAAGGCGTCTCCACTTCGACAAAGCCCCGCTCTGCCATGTGCCGACGGACGGCCTGGGTCACAGCCGCCCGCACCAGGAAATTCTTTTGATAGTCCGGCCGGCGCATGTCCAAATACCGATACCGGAGCCGCAGTTCTTCTCGAGCCTCGCCATGCCCACTGATCTCGAAAGGAGGTGTCTGTGCCTTGGAAAGGACTTCCAAAGCCTCCACATGCACCTCCACCTCACCTGTGGGCATGTCACGGTTGATGTTTCGCTCATCCCTGGCCACCACGGCACCACGGATCGCGATGCAGTCTTCCGGCCCGAGAGCCCTGGCTGCCTCGGAGGCCTCGGCATGCAGTTCCGGTTGAAACAGGAGCTGTGTGATCCCACCCCGGTCTCGCAACAAAACGAAACGCCCTGCTCTGCCCAGGTCCCGGATCCGATGCACCCAGCCCATGAGCACCACGTCACGCCCTTGGTCCGCAAGGCGCAATGCGCCGCAATCACAGGTTCTGGGTCGCTCTCCGAACACCTTATCCATGGAATCCTCCTGTCACTTCGGTTCGGCCCGGTTCGAGATCCCAGTCGTTTTGACAACTGCGTCCACCAAGGCCAACAAAAACACCACCATGCCGCCCAGAATGCAGGCCAGGCCCACCAGCGGGGCCAGTCCAACCAGGCAAAGTATCGTATAGGCTGCCGAGGAAAAGTCACGCCGGACTGCATGGCCCAGGTACGTCCCGATTCCGGGCGTCGATCGCACCACCCCCTGGTCTCCCAGGAAAAACCAGGGATACTTGGCCGTATCGATGGGCAAACCAGCCCGAACGAGGCCCCGGTACACATGAAGCTGCGCCACGAGGACGGCCAGTCCCGATGCCGTCCCGGCCCAGGCCCACCAGGAGGCATCCGCCCCAATCCAGGCCCAAGGCAAGTCCACCGAGGCCCTGGCCAGGCCCAGGCCCATCCCCGCAGTGAAAGCCGCCGTTGAGATGTCGTCTGCCACAGAGTCCATCCACTGCCCAAGCCGAGACCCCTCGATGCGCACCCGGGCAAGGTCCCCATCCACGCAATCGACCACCATGCCGAACCAGTAGAGAAACGCACCGACGAAAAATCCCCAATACGTTCCCAGGGCCGCTGCCACAGCCCCTGCCAGTCCCACGAGCAAACTGACCACCGTCACCTGGTTCGGCGTGACGGCCGTTGAAACCAGCAGCCGGCTGAAGAGCCTCGCAAGAGGCCGGCCCACGAAATAAGCCACCACCCCGTCGTGTTCCAGGCTCTTGTCCGCACTGCGCCAGATCCGAGCCTCGGCCTGTGACCATGACTCTTCGGAATCCAGGACATGGTCCGGAATCAAGTCTCCGAGACAGCCCCCAGCCAACCAGGCCTGCAGACTGTCTAGGGAATACACTGCATTCGCAAAAATCAAGCCCGACCGCTCTGCCTTCCCCTCCCTCTCGTGGACGCCGGCACCCTCATTCTTCGCAGCGCCCTCGTTCTTCGCAGCACCCTCGTTCTTCGCAGCGCCTTTGTTCTTCCCGGCGCCTTTGTCGTCCCCTGGAATCACATCGTCGAAATCGATCGAAAGAGTCCCCGGCACCTGCCGCAACCAGGCCGTCGGCACATGCCCCTGCCGACATCGAACACGGATCCGCTCCACCCCGAGTCGGTGAAGCTGTCTGGCAAGCCGACCAGCGGGCGACAGACCCGCCATGCGCCGAACGAAAGCCTCCGGCGGCCCCTCGATCACCAATGTGGAGCACCCGTCCTGCGGCTCGGAATGGGAAGGGGCCGATTCAGGCACGCACAGCACCTCGGAAAGTGTCAGGAAAAGAGTTCTTCGGCCCTGCGCAGGTCCTCGAGATCGTCGATCTCGTTCCAACGCATGCCCGACAGGTCGGCTACCCGTAAATCACGGCCCGTGCGGGCCAGGGTGTCGTATGCGTACTCATAGTATTCGTCGGTCATTCCCTCGGAAACCATCCAGTCGAGAGCATCGAAGACCGGCCCCACTGCTTGATGGGACACGAATTCTATTCCCACCGACTCCCCCAGACTCTTGCGCGGATCCAGCTTCTTCGACATTGCTTCGATGCGCCCCTCGGGCGAAGCCAGAACCTTCATCTCTTCTGCACCCAAGTCCTCTCTGATATCCACCCCCACCCGGATCCAACCAGGCCCATCCATCACTCGGTCCAGAACTGCCGGCTCGAATATCACATCTCCATCCAGTTTCACGAAAGGACGACCATCCACGGCATCTTTTGCTACGAGGAGCGAATAGAAGTTGTTCCAGTCCTCGAAGTGGGGATTGAATATACAGCGGACCTGAATCGAAGCATCCGCCAGTTCGGCTTCCACTTTGTCCGAGAGGTATCCAGTGACCACGACCACTTCTTCGATGCCCGCAGCGGCCACCGAGTCCAACATCCGAAGGAGCAGACTTCTGCCCGCCACCGGCACGAGGCATTTTGGTTTATCGTTCGTCAAGGGCCGCAGTCTCGTTCCCATACCAGCGGCCAGGATTACGGCGATTGGTTTCATGGGCCGTTTTCTACACGATTTTAGCCAGGGCTGCAACTGACGCGACACATGAAGGCAGGATTGCTCAGCCAGTGAAGGGGTGAAGATTTTCGCAGTTGGAGGGGGGCACGGGTACGAGGAAAGATGTGCGTGCCTGCGGGGGGCGAGGTCTGGAAGGATTGGGAAAGGCTGTATCTCATCCATCGTCAGTTCGAATCTCTTTTTCAGCCAATCGACCAACTGCAGCAGCACCGATCCCCTCCTTGTGGATCTGCAGAACGATGACTTTCATCTCCAGTCGGGTTCTCCTTGCATCGACGCCGCTGCCGAAGACCTGGCCGACCCCACCGATATCGAGGGACAGCACCGCTACGACGATCCCACCACCCCGAACTCAGGCAGAGGGACCCCATCCTATGTGGACATCGGCGCCTACGAATATCACTGAAAACCAGCCCAACGCCGCAATCTCTCCCACTCCACCACGAATCGGCCCAGGGCATCGACTGCCACATCACAGAAGCGCGGGGGTCCTTTCTCGTGTTCATTACCTTAGATTCAGGAGTGATGGGCTGCCACTGCATTCCTGTGTCCTTGCCAAACTTGGAAGGAAGAAGTCGTGGGAACGGGGCGTAGATTTCTACCGTTGGGAACAGGGATTGAGGAGTCGCAGGCCATTGCTCCTGGTGAGTCGAGAAATCACAGGACACCGGGAGGCGGGGCCGAATGCCCAGGTGCTATCGAAACGAGCAGTGCCCATTCCCTGGTCCCGGTTATAGACCACCAAGGCACCGAGGAAGGAGCACGCCATGTCGAGCCAGACATTTTCCGGAGCCAGGTCCGTCCCTATGGACCGAAACCTCGCAACGAAGTTTCTGAACCAGCTGACAATGGTCTTACTCATCGGCACATTGGCCGGCTGTCCAAGCGGAGGTGACAGCCCTGCCAACGACAACGGGATATTGACCTTTGAAAAGACGGCCTACGTGGTAGCAGAAGATGCCATGTACGTGGAAGTGATCATTGTGCGGCAAGGCGGAAAGAGTGGTAACATCTCGGTGGAGTTTGACACCACCCCGGACTCAGCCACGCAAGACATCGATTACGAACCCGTCTCGACGACCTTGACCTGGGCCGACGGCGAGGACGACGCTGCGGTGGTTCGGATTCCCATCCGCGCGGACCTGGAGTCAGAACCAGACGAGACATTCCAGGTGGTTCTTTCCAATCCCACGGGAGGAGCTGTCTTCGACAATGACCGGGCTTCCGTCACTATCCAGGACCGGACGTGCAGCGACGTGTCCGAAGACATCACCGAGGACGTGACCTATCCAGCAGGATGCTATCATGTCACAAGGATGATCCAGGCCAGTGCAACGGCCACCATGAATCCTGGAGCCACCTTCCTCTTCGACCCAGAAGCTGGGTTTTCTTTTTCACAAAGCGGTTCGATCCAGGCAGTCGGCAATGGGGACCTTCCCGTTCTCTTCACCGGGGGCACCAGACAGCCCGGCGCCTGGTCTGGTATCGAACTGTTCGATACGAACACCCAACAAAGTCACCTCGATCACGTGGTGGTAGAATATGCCGGCGATGCCGAGGACCGATGTGGGCTTCGGATCGAGGGCACCACCCAGATGGTGCTCGTCGACAGTCGGGTGCAAAAAAGCGCAGGCTATGGCGTCTGCATGGAACACGATACAGAAGTGACCTTCCAACGCAACGTCCTGACTCAAAACGCGCTGGGCGCCGCCTGGGTGGAGGCCAATGCCGTGGGCCAACTCGACGAGGCATCCACCTACAGCGGAAACGGCAACGACGTCGTGTTCGTGGTCACAAACACCTCCTACGTAATCGAGGACCAGAATTGGCACAAAATCGATGCGGACTATCTCATCGAAGGGCGTCTCTGGCCCCAGGCACACCTCACCATCGAAGCAGGCGCCAGGCTCGTATTCCAGGAGGGTGGCAAACTCTACCTGGAAACAGGCGCCGCATTGACCGCCCTGGGCACGCAGGATAATCCCGTGGTCTTTACGGGACTGGAGTCCTCCCCTGGATACTGGTCGGGCATCGAACTGTTCGATACAGACAGCCAGGACAACCGCCTCGATCACGTACTCGTCGAATATGCGGGCGACGCCGAGGACCGATGTGGGCTTCGGATCGAGGGCACCACCCAGATGGTGTTCGTCGACAGTCGGGTGCAAAAAAGCGCAGGCTACGGCGTCTGCATGGAACACGGTGCAAAGGTAACCTTCGAACGCAACGTTCTCACGGAAAACTCGCTGGGCGCCGCTTGGGTGGAGGCCAATGCCGTGGGCCAACTCGACGAGGCATCCACCTACAGCGGAAACGGCAACGACGTCGTGTTCGTGGTCACAAACACCTCCTACGTAATCGAGGACCAGAATTGGCACAAAATCGATGCGGACTATCTCATCGAAGGGCGTCTCTGGCCCCAGGCACACCTCACCATCGAAGCAGGCGCCAGGCTCGTATTCCAGGAGGGTGGCAAACTCTACCTGGAAACAGGCGCCGCATTGACCGCCCTGGGCACGCAGGATGATCCCGTGGTCTTCACGGGACTGGAATCCACTCCAGGATATTGGCAAGGCGTCGAACTGTTCGATACAGACAGCCAGGACAACCGCTTCGATCACGTGGTGGTGGAATACGGTGGAGACGAAGGAGCCGACGTGGATGCCAACGTAGTAGTGGCGGGCACATCCAGGCTGGAGATCACTGGCAGCATTCTACGCAACAGCGCCGGTTGGGCGGTGCTCATAGGACCACAAGCCACGATCAACGGCGACGCGCAGGATTCCAACAGCTTCTCTGGAAACGCCCTGGGCGATATCCATCGACAGCAGTAGCGATCAGTGACCTGAGCAGTGGCTGCAGGTCAGCCAACCCGCGACCTCTGAATTTTCCTAGATAATGGTCGAACAAAGGGTCATCCATCTCTCTCGCATCACGATATGCTCTCGATCACGCGCCTGAGTTTTTCTTCGACGTCACGGGCCACCGGCGGGATGTCGTCGCCATCCACCAGGGAGAAAACCGACGTGGGACGCAGAGCGGAGACCACCACCTCGTTGTCTCCTGTCTGCTGGACCACCACGTTGCAGGGAAGCAGCAGGCCGATGTGCGCCTCGGCCTGCAGGGCGCGATGGGACAGGGGAGGATTGCAGGCCCCTAAAATCACATAGGGCCGAAAATCCACGTCCAGTTTCTTCTTCAACGTGGCTTGAACGTCGATCTCGGCCAAGACGCCAAAACCCTCTGAAGCCAGGGCTTCGATGACTGCTGCCTTCGTCCCGTCGAAGTCATCAGATTGAATGCTTTTGCCGAATCCGTAGCGTAGTTCTTTCATGTCAAACCTCCTCGACTGCTCCTTGGTCAACGTTCCAGATCTGCCAGGGTCTTGAGATACTCTTCGCGATCGATTTCTCCTGCCGCGTACCGTTTTTTGAGAACCTGTGCAGGGGTGTCTCCTTTGCTACCCTGCAGACGGCTGTCGCCATACGACCGAAACAGGTATCGACCAATGAAAAAGAATATGGTCAGCCCCGCCACCCACCACAACCACCAAAAACTCATGAATCCACAAGAGCCATGCCAACCCATCGTTGCCTCCTTGGCCCGCCGCGGGCCTGTTGACTCGGTCCGTCCTCTGCCTGTGCCCAGAGAAAATGCAGGTGTCGTGCCAAACGCCAGGTGTTTCTCAATCCCAAGAATTTCAATGGCGTGTCTGTAGTCTCCGCGTTCTCACCCGGAAAGAAGTCATCAATCTTGAGACTATGGGAAAATCCTGTTTTCAATTTTCCAAAGAAGGCTTGGCCCTTGACCTTGCCACCGGCCTGGTGCACCCTGACGAAACGTTGCCAATCCGCTCGGCAATCACAAGACCGTGGCGGGATTTTTCCGAAACGAAAGCACCTCAGGAGAAATTGGATGCGGATCCTGGAGAAACCCAAAGTCTATCTCATTGCAAAGACCACCCTGGTATCGGAAGGGCTCGATTCCTACTTTCGAGACATCGGCTCGCCCCAATGGCGCCCGGATCCCGATGTTTCGGATGCAGAGAACCTGGTGGAGGCCGCCGGACGAATCTGCTATCGAAGCTGGCAGTCCTACGACCCAGACAAGCCCCAGGCCACCAATCCCAATGTCACCAGGGTCCGCATGGGCAACGAACGCTATCTGGGCAACATCCTTTCGTCAGGTCATGGATCGGTGCTCGAGCATGCCTCGATGACCTTTATCCTGGCCGGGGTATCCCGCGTCCTCACGCACGAACTCGTGAGGCACAGGGCGGGCATGGCTTACAGTCAAGAGAGTCTTCGATACGTACGGCTGGACGAACTCGATTTTTGGTTTCCAAAAGCGCTGAAGGGAAATGAGGCCGCCCGGAAGAAATTCGAAGAAGTCGTGTCTTTTCTCGAAGGAGTCCAACGAGATCTGGCTGAAATATTCGATATCGACAACATCAAGTCTTTTGCGGAGAAAAAAAAGCTCACCTCCATGTTCCGGAGACTGGCGCCCATCGGGCTGGGCACGAGCATCATGGTCACAGGGAATCTTCGCGCATGGCGTCACGTGATCGCCATGCGAACGGCCCCTGCGGCAGAAGAGGAAATCCGCCTCGTGATGGGACAGGTCGCTGCCATCTGCAAGCAGGAATACCCCAACCTGTTCCAGGACATGAATCAGGATCCAGAGACAGGAGCCTGGACCTTCGAATACCCCAAGGTATGAGCAGTCCTACTCACCCACGGCCTGAAGCACCGCTTCGAGAAACTGCTGAAGAGGCTGGCCGCCCACGAGATCCACTTTTTCGTTGATCACGGTCTTGGGTACGCCCTGGACATCGTACTTGACCGCCAGATGGGGAAACTCCGAGACCTCCACCATGTCCCCGGTGATGTTGTCGTTGGCCATGGCGAACCGATGGGCGGCCCGCACCGCCTTGGGACAATAGGGGCAGGTGGGCGACACGAAGGCCTGCATGTGCACGGGCTTGGTCACCTTCTTGAGCCCTTCGATGATCTCGGGTTCCAAGCCAGGATCCCTCTTGGCCACGTCGATGATGTCTTCGACCAGGGTGGTGAATTCGTAGCCCGCCGGGATACCGAAGAACCGGATCCCGTAGTCCTTGTCCCCAAGCAAGACGAGAGCGGGGATCTTGTCGATGCCGTACTCTTCCGCCTTTTCCTTGTCTGCCACGAAGTCATAGACCTCCAGGCTGATCTTGTCCGACAGTTCTGCCACTTCCTGCGCCATCTCGTGGGTCAACTCGCAATACTGGCATTCATGTTCCTGCGTAAAGAGCAGAATTTTTACGTCGTTTTCCAGTTTGGAAAAAGATTCCTTGAGGTATTCGCGATCCTTGTCTTTGAGCAGAGCCATTGTTTCCTCCTGTTCCTCTCGTGCCTCCGGATGAAAAGCTACAGCCATCCCTGGCTTGCCAGGTAATCATAGGCTGCCAGGGCCGCCTTTGCGCCCTCACCCGCAGAGATGATGATTTGTTTGTAGGGGACCGTGGTCACGTCGCCTGCGGCAAACAGCCCCGCCACGTTGGTCCGGCAATGGCAGTCTACCTGCACCTCTCCCCAGGGAGTGCGTTCCGCCAATTCAGCCACAGGCTCGGAGTTGGGAAGCAGGCCGATCTCTACGAAGATACCATCCGTCTCGATGATCTTCTCCTCACCGGAGGCGCGGTCCCGGATGACCACCGCCCGGACGTGATCGTCGCCCTCGATGCGAAGTATCTCGTGATGGTCGTAGAGCGTCAACCTGGAGTTGTCGGCGATGGCATCCATGAGCACCTGGTCGGCCTGCCAGCCCTCCACGAAGTTGACCATCGTGACCGTCGCATTGACCTTGAGCAGATCCATGGCCGCGGTGAACGCCGAATTGGCCCCGCCTGCCACCACCACCCTCTTGTCCTTGTAGAAGGGCGCATCACATGTGGCACAGTAGGCCACTCCCTTGCCAGCGAATTCTTTTTCTCCGGGAACATTCAAGGGACGGCTCCGCTTGCCTGTCGCGACAATGACGGTTCGACCTCTGAACGTCCGGCCGCTCTCCATGTTCACGAGGAATTCATCGCCTTCCTTACGCACGGTTTTCACCGTATCGTCCCGGCGCACCGGCACGTCGAAGGCTAGGACCTGCTCTTGAAATTTCCGGGCCAAATCCTCGCCCTTGATGGTCTGAAACCCCATGTAGTTTTCGATGTCCGATGTCTCCGTCACCTGGCCGCCGAAATCCTTGGTGAGCACGGCAACCTTGAGCATCTTCCTGGCTGCATACAGCGTGGCCGTCATGGCCGCGGGGCCGCCGCCGAGCACCAAGACATCGTAGAGTTCGTCCGTGGAAGGGCCCTGCCCCTGTCCAACTGCCGAAAGATCCAACGAAAATCCGGGAATGTCCATGCCACCCTCCTGTGCAGGGCAGTCCCTGCCCCGCCGCGTCGAACGTCCGTCCGGCGAAGGATTCTTGAACGCGCCCATGGAAGCCGGGTGCGCAACCGATTCATGCCTTCAACATGGCCACGTTTTCGGCAAAGTCAAACAAAAACTCTACCTTTTTTGTCTAGTTTTCCCCGACGCTTGATTTTTCCCAACGCAAGACCATGTCAGCCACCTGCTACGCTGCAAGCACATGACCTTGCAGGGCCACCGACTCCCGTGATATCTTCCCAACCGATGTCTGCCAAAGAAACCGTCGTGCTCACCAGGCTCCGGAGTTGGTCCGAAGAATTCCAACCCCTGTCCCGCCTATCGTATTGGCGTGCCGTCGCCGAGACCTGGAGACGTCACCACGGTGCCGCCAGAGCTGCTTCGTTGACCTTTGTCACCATCCTGTCCCTGGTGCCCCTGGCGGCACTCACAGTGGCTGTATTCGATGCCCTGGGCGATCCCACGTCTCAAGACGCCCTCGCGGATTTCCTGGGCCGACACGTCTTCCCGGTCCAGGGCACTCAAATCGCAACCTCCATCCAAAGCTTCGCAGCAAATGTCCGCATTGGGGCCCTCGGTCCCATTGGACTCACCTTTTCCCTGGCCGTGACCTATCTGCTCTTTGCCAACGTGGAGAGAGCTTTTGGAGACATCTGGCAAAGCCAGGAAAAGCGAAGCATCATCCGTAAGTTCACGGTATTTTGGACCCTCGCTACTCTGGGCCCACTCCTCATGGCGGTGTCCGTGGTCCAGGGCGCGGGGTTGGTCCACCAATTCGCCCTGTTCCGGATCCTCCTCCCCTTCCTGGCCACGAGCCTTCTCCTGGTCCTGGTCAACCGACTCATGCCGAACAGGAGGGTCCCTTGGTCATCTGCCATCGTGGGCGGAGTCCTCTCCTCCCTTGTCTTCGAGGCGTCCAAGTATCTCTTCGCCCTCTATTTCACCAAGATGGCCTTTGGAAACTATCGGATCGTCTACGGACGCCTGGCCTTGCTGCCGGTCCTCCTCGTCTGGATCCATGTTTCCTGGTCTGCCGTGCTCATGGGCGCCGTGGCAGCCAGGGTGCTGGCCAGCCCGGAAGAGCCCAAGCAGGTGAGCAAGGCGGGCAGCAAGGTAGCCCTCAGAGTGATGCTGGCCATTGCCCAATGGTACCATCGTGGCCACAAAGCAATCCCGCGCAGCGAATTGGCGGGAAGAACGGCCCTCCCCGCCTCGGTCCTCGACTCCGTCCTCTCGCGCCTGCCCAACC